>NZ_CP113946.1:338133-676266 GCF_029392875.1 Lactobacillus sp. ESL0677
TACTGTGTTACTTGGTAAGGGCTCACTTAGGTGCCAGCGAATTTGTGAATAAGTGTCTAGGGTAAAGTTGGCTAGCCAAGCAACGTGGCGGTTATCTTGCACGTTTAATTTAACATTCGGCATGGCAATTAAATAATCGATTGGTTGGATACTATCAAGCATTTGCTGTAAAAGTCCTTGCTTGTAAGTGGTAAATTGTGATTCCCAACCATGTTTTGGATCCTGATCCATCGGTAAGACAATAAGATGTTTGTCAATTACCGCCATGACATTGCCTAGTTCTTCATCAAGTGAACTGTAAGCCTTAGACCAGATGGCAACGTCACTGCCTGTTTCATAAGTAAGTTTTAAATAGTTTCCAGTATGCTGCAGCATTGTAATTCTAGGATTTTTAACGTTATCAACTGTGATATTATCTGCTTGTTCAAATGATTGGTAGGCAGTGCGATATGGGTGCCAAACGGCTTTTTTAATGTGCAGCAGTTTACCTAAACCACGCTCAAGCAGGACGTTAACACTTTCGCCGTCTAGTAAAACTGTGTTGTTATTAAGCAATGCAGTAATTTGACTATTGGTAAAATTCCGCAATAATTGTCCCGCAATGGCAATAGTTTGTTTTTGAAGTTTAGTATGAGCACTAACTGGTAGAATTGTGGTTGCAAATCCAAAGGCTGATAGGAGACTAGCCCAATTCTTTTCGTGTGGCAATAATTCTTCTGCTGCTTGACCAGTCTTAGTATGCAAGCAATAACTGGAATCCTGATCAACCAAAATTTTAATGCCAGCTAAGTGGTTTATCTTTAAACGATTTTCAGATAGTTGGTTAACAAATGGCTTAACTTCGGCTAACATTTCCGCATAATGCCAATTTTCATTAATTCCGTTGCCCATCATATCGAATAAATTAAGCAAAATTCCCTTACTGCCAATCAGGGCAGTGGTGATAATCTGGAACTTAGTAAAGGCAAGTGATTTGACTAGTGGCGAATACATGTAACTTTCAAGTTCAGGATATAACTCCGCATTTTCGCCTAAATAAGCAGCAGTGATACGGGTATATTCTTCAAAATTTCGTCCATATTGTAGTGGTGCAACTTCGTTATAGGCGGGCAAATGTGGTCTGGCTACTTGGGGATGATTTGGCCCAGCTTGAGCGGCAAACAATTGCTGCCAATCACGACCCTCAATTGCATGCCAATCAGGGAATGAGGTCATCTGTGCGAGGTCGGTTTCTGGACTAACTTGGTGCACTGCTTCTTCAATTAAATGTTCGTTTTCAATCATTTCCTGGCGAGCTTGGTTTAGATAAATTTGCCGTTCTGGCATAGGTTTTCCCGGCTTAAGCATATTTTTAGCAAAATCTTCGCGCGACTCTGCCTTGCCCAGTTTTTGCTGGTAAAGTCGCATGTGGTAGTCACAAAAGCACATCAACTTTAACGGCGTGTGGTTATAATGGCGAAAATCATCTTCGAGCCATAACCGCCGGGGATGAATGCTAGCATATTGAGCGTAAGTTTGTGCGAGATATTTGCGCCAAGTTGGGTCGGCAGGACAAGCCATGTCTTGCGCTTTTTGTCCATTGATGTCGACAAAGGTGTTAAAGCCAATTGCGGGATTAACCTGGTAGCCGCGATCGGAATGCATGATTGTCGTCCAGGGGTTAAGGCTGGTAGTGACTCCCATTTGCTTGAGCTTTTTCTGCAGCGGCTTAATTGTATCAAGCCAAACTTGAGTTTCTTGAGTAGTTAAATGACTGTGGTTTAGTTCTTCACCATTTATAAAAAAAGCAACGTCGTCAATTTGCCCCTTTTGAACAAATTTAAGCAGTTTTTGATCTTTCTCAGGTGTGTTGGTGCGAGGATCAAGCATGTATCTAAGCGTATAAATAAAAGACATGAAGTTCTCCTATATAAAATAATATGAGCCAAATAGTCATACAGTCATACTGACCCATTTTGATTGTTAATCCGTATAATTAAAATTATAAAACGCTTTCAAAAAAGATTAAAGTGCTTTAAGCGAAATTTATTTCACCTGATTCATATTACTTATAAGGTTAAATTTTACTATTTTATAAATAATCGTGAAAAGCTTTACATAAAAGGCAGATAAGCTTTAAAAGCGATTTACATGAGTATATAATAACGGTGTGCGATTAATTTGAATTAAAGGAGAAAAATAATGAGAACAATTTCTTCAGAAGTTGCTAAACATATGGCGAACCTGTCAACTGATAATGGCGTGATTAGTGCTTTGGCGATTGACCAACGTGGTTCATTGAAAAAGATGTTGGCAGAAGCTGCCAACAAGCCAGCCGACGAAACAACAATTGTTGATTTTAAAAAGGCAATTTCAAGTGAATTAACACCTTATGCTTCATCAATTTTGACTGATCCAGAATATGGCTTACCTGCAACTAAAGTTAGAGATAAGAATTGTGGGTTGCTGCTTTCTTATGAAAAGACCGGTTATGATACAACTGAGCCGGGCAGGATGCCAGACTTGATTGCTAACCAATCAGGTTTGCGGATTAAGAATGAAGGCGGCGATGCGATTAAGTTCTTGCTCTATTACGATCCAGATGAGGGCGAAGAAATTAACGATAAAAAGCAAGCCTTCGTTGAAAGAGTCGGTGCTGAAGCTAAAGCCAATGAATTACCATTGTTCTTGGAATTATTGACTTATGATGCAAATATCGCTGATGCTAAAGGTGCAGACTTTGCTAAGGTAAAGGCCGACAAAGTTTTAAAGACTATGAAGGAATTTTCAGCACCAAAATATGGTGTAACAGTTTTGAAGGTAGAAATTCCATTCAACATTAAGTTTGTTGAAGGCTTCAATGGTGATAATGAAGTTGTTTACACACAGGCTCAAGCTAAGGAATTGCTGAAGAAACAATCAGATATTACTGATTTGCCATATATCTTCTTGTCAGCTGGGGTAACATCAGAAGAATTCATCGCTGAAATCAAGATGGCTGAAGAAGCTGGGGCTGACTTTAATGGTGTTCTTTGTGGTCGTGCCACATGGAAGCCATCAATCAAGCCATTTGCTGCAGAGGGTGAAGAAGTCGGTAAGAAATGGCTGGCCACTCAAGGCAAAGAAAATATCGAAAACTTGAACAAAGCATTAACAGGAGCAAAATCTTGGCGTGACAAGTTAACAGTAGAAAAATAAAATAATTAACTTAAATTAAAACATTCTATGGCTAAAACATAGAATGTTTTTTTGTTTTAGTGTAAATTAGTATTAAATTATTTTTAATAATCAAGAAATATTTAATTTATTTATAAGGAGATATGGAATGCTTAAAATTGTGGCTTATGGTGTTCGTGAAAACGAAGTGGCCTTTTTTGAAAAGTTAAACAAGTATCATTATGACTTGAAACTAGAACAGGAATTGTTGACTCATGATAATGTGGCAACTGCTAAGGGTGCGGATGCCGTATTATTGCGCGCCAATTGTGTTGCTGATGCAAAAAACTTGGCTAAATTCCATGATTGGGGAATAAAGTATGTTTTTACACGGACAGTTGGCTTTAATCATATTGATTTAAAAACCTGCGCCGAATATGGAATGAAGGTTGCGCGAGTTCCTGCGTATTCACCTTATGCGGTTGCAGAATTGGCGTTAACTCTAGGGATGATGCTGTTTCGCCATCTTGCACTAGCAACGACTAGTACAGATAATGGTGACTTTCGCGTGTTACCCAGCATGTTTTCTGGTGAAATCCATTCAGGAACTGTTGGAATTATTGGTACTGGGCGAATTGGTGCTACTGAAGCTAAACTTTATCATGGGTTTGGCACCAATGTCCTTGCCTATGATCCATACCCAAGTGATTATGCGAAACAATTTGTAACGTTTGTTAGCCAAGATGAATTGCTCGCTAAGTCTGATATTGTTTCAATTCACGTTCCGTATTTCCCTGGGCAAAATGATAAGCTGATTGATGCTGCCTTTCTAAGTAAAATGAAGAAGTCAGCAGTGCTAGTTAATACGGCAAGGACGCAGCTGGCAGATTATGATGCAATTATTGCTGCTGTCAAAAATGAGACAATTGCTGGCTTTGCTTCGGATGTTTTGCCTAATGAGGCTAAAGTGATGGGGCATAACTTTAACGGTCAAATTACTGATTCACAAACAAGGCAATTGCAAGAACTCTATCCTAAAGTCTTGCTCACACCGCATATTGGCTCTTACACCAGTCCAGCCTTGATTGATATGATTGCGGTCAGTTACGAAAACTTTCATCAGGTTTTGCTGACTGGTCGCACCGATAATGACGTTAAGTTAGAATGATAACTAAAAAAGCACAAGTTCTTGATATAAAAACTTGTGCTTTTAGTTATTTAAAGTGATAATTTAAAATTTTATTTAGGTATTGATGCCGTCTGGCTAGTGATGAATTAGTAATACCGCCAAAATGTAGCCAATGTCTATCTTGCATGCCTAACTGGTGTAAAGTGTGATTGATGAAAATTCTCTTAATTGCATTGCCATTAAATAAGCGAATGTAAAACTTAGGCGAAGTTGAAGTTGTTAAGACGTATGTATGCTTGATATTCGTTAATTCACCGTGAACACCAGTTTTGGAAACAGTGTGGGACAGTCCATCTCCTTCTTTCATTACTTTATCGATAAAGCCTTTGAGCATACCAGGAATACTATTCCACCAAAGCGGTGTGATAAAAATAATGGTTGATGCGCTTTTTAATAGAGCTAGATATTTTTTAACAAGTGGGTCATGGGTATTGCCATCATGAAATAACCGTAATTCTTCTTGGTCGTAAACTGGGTTAAAGCCATCATGGTATAAGTCAATTACAGTGAAGTCACTCTTATTTCTAGTCAAATTTGTCTTAATTGCTGTTAAAACGGCATGATTAAAACTTTTGTCGTAGGGATGACAGTAGATAATTAATGTTTTCATTTCATTCGTCTCCTTTAATCATTTGAATAAGTGTTAGTTGAACTAATTGTTTGTTGTAATTTGTAATGCCGTTTTTAATTAGTAGAGCATAGCCTTGGATGAAAGACCAAATTTGAATGAAAAAATCATCGCTGGTAGTACTGTTATTCTGAGTAATTTGGTCAGTTAATTGACGCATTTTTACTAGAAATGGAAATTCGTTAGCAGTATTTTTAAAGGCAGCTGTAGCATTTTCATTGAAAAAAAGGAATTCCATTGTGTTTGGATGTTCTTGTACCTGGTTAACAAAATAATCAGCAATTTGTAGAAGTTGTGCTTCTGGCTTATCGTTGTGAAAGTCAATTTGTGCGATAAAGTCTTGTGATAATTTAATAGTTGCTTGATTAAATAGGTCATTTTTACTAGTGAAATGCTTGTAAAAGGCGCCGGTTGTTAAACCAAGTGCAGCAGTTAATTTTCGTAGTGAAAGATTTTGAAAACCTTCTTGGTCAATAACTTGGATGGCTCGTTCAACTAATTGTTCTTCTGTTTTTTTCATATCTATCTTCCTATTTTAGATAACAGTGTTACCATGATTTCAACTTTTATGATAACACCGTTATCTTAAAAGGACAAGAAATTTTTGTAAAATAAAAAGCTTCCTTAATGGGGAAGCCTTTTATTGTTAGGACTAATCTTCGACTTTCTTAGCCTCATTCATCGCCTTCATCAATGAAGGGTTCTTAGAGTGACAATCCTTAATCATTTGCCAATCTTTTTCGTCTAATTTAACAACGTATTTGCTCATGATAAAATTCCTTTCATTAAAAATACAATTTAACTATAGCACTTTTCGCAATAATAGAAGAATAGAGTTCACAACTATTTTTGCAATTGTGTTGCAAAATTGATTGTTGTCTAGACCATTTGCTATGTGCAAATTTGATTTTTTACCAGTGAATGATGCTTCAGGTGTTGATTTTAACGGGATTATTAATTTTAGAAAGCGCTTTTGCAAAATATTACAATTATTACATAAAGTTGTCACTGGGTAATCAATTCTTAAAGTCTGAGAGATAGTTCTGTTATGGTTCTGACATTTTAACACTGTAGTATAGAGACAATCAAATTGAGTAAGTCGTTTTTGGATTTACTCAATTTTGGAAAGAAAATGATATGAAATTTTTTTATTAAGGAGAGATAATTTTTGAAGGTAAAATCTATCTTAGTTAAATCAGCAGCAGTGGCAGCATTAACAGTTTCAGGTGCAATGGTGATGAATAGTGCAAAGACAAGTACTGTTCACGCAGCAACGGTTGCTAATGATGCGGCAGTTGTTACAGTGAACTACGTTGACGGCAACTTAATTCACGTTTGGAATAATTACGAAAATCCAGTAGCTACTGGTCAAGTTTTACCAAGTAATTCTTCTTGGAAAGTTATCAAAACCGCTTACGATGCTCAAGGTCATAAATGGTACGACCTTGGCAAAAATCAATGGGTTAAAGCTGCATACGTTAACAAAGGCTACTCCCCAGCTCAAGATACACAAGTAACAACAAATAATGCAGCTAATACTAATAACACTGCTTCTACTAATCAAACTGTTGTTGCAACTACTTCTGATTCAGAATCCAGTGCCAAGGCATGGATTGCTGGACATGAATCAGGCGGCTCATACAGTGCGCAAAATGGCCAATATATCGGTAAATACCAGCTTTCTTCTTCATACCTTAACGGCGATTATTCTGCCGCTAACCAAGAACGAGTTGCGGATAATTATGTTGCTAGTCGTTACGGCTCATGGGCAGCTGCTAAGGCTTTCTGGCAAGCAAATGGTTGGTATTAATTTTTAAGATCACCAATATCATAAAACTGAATAATCTAAATAGGCGTTAGTCAAAATTGACTAACGCCTATTTTGTTGTAATTTTTTCACTAAAAGCTCAAGTGTTTTTAAAGAAATCGTTTACATTTTACTGAAAAATAGTATACTTAAATTAAAGATTATATAAGATTATATAATTAAATATAATTTAAGGAGTGGATATTATGAAAAAAGAACATATTGACCAGATTAATAGAGCGGTTGAGGAAGTTAAGAAGCGGGATATCAAGAGTATTTATTTTGTCGCTTGTGGTGGTTCGCAAGCGGTATTAATGCCAGGTAAATACATGATGGACAGAAATACTGACCTAATTAGCCAAGTATATACTGCAAATGAATTTGTTTATGATGCACCAAAATCCCTAGGCAAGAATTCAATTGTTATTTCGATATCACATTCTGGTACTACTCCAGAAACTGTTAATGCTACTAAATTAGGAAAAGAAAAAGGTGCCATCACTATTAGCTTTTCTCACGCTGATGAATCTCCATTATGGCAAGCAACTGAATTTCCAATTCACTATGATTGGGGAACAGATGCTGATGCCAGTGATTTAAATAAGCCTGTAGTATATGGTTT
The DNA here is from genome assembly GCF_029392875.1 of Lactobacillus sp. ESL0677. Classification (NCBI taxonomy): domain Bacteria; kingdom Bacillati; phylum Bacillota; class Bacilli; order Lactobacillales; family Lactobacillaceae; genus Lactobacillus; species Lactobacillus sp. ESL0677. The sequence continues at coordinate 345,515 of NZ_CP113946.1, forward strand.
AGTATTTAAGTTGTTAGAGCACTTTACTGGTGATAAAAAGTGGGCTGTTTGCTTTGATGAATTGAATAAGTTACAAGACTTAACAGTTAAGGTAAAGAAGGATCACGCTGAATCCGCTGAAAAATGGGGCCAAAGCTATAAGCGCAGTGCAAATATTTATACTATTGGTAGTGGCATCAACTATGGTGAAGTTTACTCAACTGCAATGTGCTGGTTTATGGAAATGCAATGGATTAACTCAGCAGCAATCAATTCTGGCGAATATTTCCATGGCCCATTTGAAGTTACAGACTATGATGTACCGTTTATTTTAGTTAAGAGTATTGGTAATACTCGTCACCTTGATGAACGAGTAGAAAAATTTGCTAAGCAACATACTAAGTGCTTAGAAGTTCTTGACCAAGCAGATTTGCCATTAGATGATGTAAAGCCAGAAGCTAAAGAATTTATTGCAGCTATTTTATCTGGTGTTGTTATTAGACAAATGGTTGAGGCAATTGCATACGAACGTGGTCATTCATTGGATGTTCGTAGATATATGTGGCACCTTGATTATTAATTAAGAGTGGGTAATTAAATATGATTAAAATTTTTAGAGTAGATCATCGTTTAATTCATGGACAAGTTGTTTTTTCATGGGTTAAGCAATATTCTATTAATCGAATTATTGTGGCGGATGACATAGTCCCAAACAACCCAATGGCTAAAATGGCATTATCAATGGCTAAGCCAACAGATTGCGAATTGGACATTGTGCCGATTAATCAAGTTGCTTCTATTGTTGAAGCAAATCCTAAAGATCAAATTATGATTTTGGCAAAAGGACCAGTTGAAGCATTAGCAGTAACGGAGCAATTACCAGAAGTAACAGAAATTAATTATGGTGGCGTTGCTAAAAAAGACGGTTCAAAGCAATATGGTAAAACCATTTTTCTAAATGATGAAGAATTAGAAGCAACCAGAAAAATTATTGCTAAGAACATTAAGATTGTGGTTCAACAGGTTCCAGCAGTTTCTCCAGAAAAAGTGGACTTTAATAAGTAGTGAGTAAGGAGGATGAGTTATGTTAATAAAAGCAATCCTGCTAGGCTTAGTGTCGATAGTCGGCGTTATTGACTCAAGGCTGATTGGTAGACAGAATCTTGGTCGACCATTGATTTTGAGTACATTGACTGGTTTAGCGCTAGGTAATTTAAAAGCTGGCATTATTTTGGGCGCTTCGATGGAATTAATCTCAATGGGATTTGTTGCCATTGGTGCTGCAGCTCCGCCAAATATGCAAATTGGTAGTATTGTGGCTACAGCATTTGCAATTATTTCTGGTGCTAGTAAGGAAACGGCATTAGCCATTGCGTTGCCAGTAGCTGTTGCAGCAGAATTTATTGATATTTTAATGAGAATGATTATTGCGCAATTTGGTCACGTAGCCGACAAAGCGATTGATGATGGTAAATTTAAAAAAGCCCAGCATATTCATGTGATTTGGTCATTTTTATTAAATTCAATATTGTATTTTGCTTTGATTTTCGTTGCCTTTTATTTTGGCGCTAATTCGATCAAACCGATCGTTAATAGTATTCCTACTGTAATAACTCATGGGTTAACAGTTGCGGGGAATCTATTATCAGCATTGGGATTTGCTATGTTGCTGAGTACAATGCTCAGTAAAAAGCTATTTCCATATTTCTTATTCGGCTTTTTAGTAGTTGCGTATTCAAATTTGAGTCTGATTGGCTTAACCTGCTTCTCGGTTTTGTTAGCCTTTATTATGGATAAAGTCAATTATGGTGGAAAGAAGGCAGCGAAATAAAAATGGAAGAATCTGAAAAGAAAAGTTTGATTACAAAAAAAGATTTACGTAAGGTTTTCTTTAGATCAATGACCATTATGTGTTCGTGGAACTATGAGCGGCAAATGCATATGGGCTTTATGTACGGAATGGCTCCAATTTTAGACAAACTATATGCTGATGATTTGGAAGAAAAGAAAAAGGCCTATAAACGTCATATGCAGTTTTATAACTGTACACCGCAATTGACTTCCTTTATCATGGGGATTGCTGCTTCGATGGAAGAACAAAATGCTCAAAATAAGGGTGAATACGATCCTGAATCAATCTCAATGATTAAGACCAGTTTAATGGGGCCATTTGCTGGGATTGGTGATTCGTTTTTCCAAGGTACAGTTAGAATAATTACTTTTGGTATTGGGCTTTCATTTGCCAAGCAAGGCAGTATTTTAGGTCCATTGCTAGCAGTTGGATTGTTTATGATACCTTCATTGCTGACCTCATATTACGGTACATTTTTAGGTTATAATTCTGGGAACAAGTACTTAACTAAGATGTATCAAGAAGGTTTAATGGACCGCATAATGGAATTTGCTTCTATTATTGGTTTATCAATAGTCGGTGGCATGGTTGCTAGCATGGTAGATATTACGACGCCAATTAAATTTGCTGCAGGTGGAGCTAAACTAACCTTGCAGTCAATTTTAAATCAAATGTTTCCTAAAATGTTACCCTTGCTGTTTACTTTAGCAATCTATTATTTGATTAAGAAAAAGATTAATACAAATGCCCTCTTAATTGGTATTATCATTTTTGGTATAATAATAGGTGCTTTGGGAATTTTGTAAAATAAAAGTCCATTTTCAGCTTAATGTCTGATAAATGGACTTTTTTATTGCTTTATAGTAGGATACACGTATGAAAATGATGAAAAATGATAAGCCATTATATTTACAAATTGCTTCTTTGATTAAAAGCAATATTTATTCTAATAAGTATTATCCCACACAAAAATTACCGACTGAAAGCGAACTTTGTGCTCTATATTCAGTTAGTAAAATAACAGTTCGTAAAGCAATAAAGATTTTAGAAGCTCAGAATTTAGTTAAAAAGATCCGTGGTAAAGGTACTTTTGTAAAAGTTAAAAAAGAAAGTTTACAAATTGGAAAGGATTCAGTTGGTTTTACTGACTTTTTTTCAACCAAAGGACAACAATTAGAGAGCCAATTTTTGCAAACTCAAATTATTAATGAAGCTAATGAATTACCAGAAGAAATTCAAGCCAAGTTTTCGGTTCCAGTTGTCTACATTAAACGTCTTTTTATTAGGGAAGGAGTGCCGATTGGGCTAGATAATCTCTATGTTTCTGGTGAGGAATTTCCTAAATTTATTGAAAAGATGCTAACGTCAAAAGGTTTGTATAATACTTTGCTAGAATATTATGGCGTCAAGATTACTAAATCAGAATTGAAAATTGATGGCATAATGGCTGTTGCAGAGTATGCGGATGAATTAAAGTGTGCACTTGGTGATCCTCTGTTTGTTGTTAAAAAGGATGGCTATACTGCAGACAATCACTTGATCCATTCTTCTAAGTCAATTGTTAGATGCGATCGCATAGAATACAAGTTTACTATTTAAAATTGTAAATACTAGAGATTAAGAAAGACTGTTTATGATGTCTTTCTTTTATTTTAGACAAAAATATCCTGTTAGACAGATTACCATAAGGTATCTGTCTAACAGGATATAATGAGCTATCTTTAAAATTAATATTAACTATTCAGCGGCTTTTTATTAGTAATAATGATTCCTGAAACTAGCAGTAGCACGCCTAAAATTGTGTAGACAACAAAAATTGGCGTCCAGGAATGAAGCAAGCCCTGCAAGTAGCCTGATAGAGCAGGACCAACTGCTGCTAGGAGATAGCCAAACGATTGGGCTGTCCCTGATAATTGAGCTGTTTGCCTAAAGTTAGCTGACTTCTTTTGAAAGAAGACAACGCAGAGACTAAAGGCTGAGCCAGCACCAATCCCTAAAATAATTGCCAGAATCACATTGGCAGTAAAGTTTCCGGGGAATAGCAGCAATAGTCCTGCACCTACGGCAAATCCACCACCGACGATACTAGAAGCTAAAGCCATGCCGATCTTTTTCCGAGCAATAATTGGCGTCAATAAGGACATTGGCATCCCACATAATTGAAAAATTGTTGCCAATAATCCTGCCGTTGTCACGCTAAAGCCTGTGCTGGTCCAAAAGCTTGGCAGCCAAGTCAACATTGAATAGTAGAGTAGTGACTGGGTACCAAAGAAGAAGGTAATTAACCATGTTAATTGATAGTGATTAATTGAAGTAACCGTATTTTGCGTGGTTGTCTTAGCATGGTGCGGCTTAGGAACGATTCGGACAACAACTGCCCATAATAAAAAGCCACCGAGGCCAATTAAACTAAATAATGCCAGCGTCATTGGCAAGTTGATTTTTTTAACTAACGGAGCTGCAAGTCCAGTTCCAAGAGAGGCTACTAGTCCCATGGTAAAAGTATAAAGACTGGTGAAAACCGTCGCCTTGGTTGGAAAGTATTCCTGAATAACGGCAGGAAGTAGCACGTTACCACCAGAAATTCCAATACCAATTAATATCGTTCCCAGCAATAGAAAGCAGCTGTTAGGGATAACGCGTAAATAGCCGCCAATTGCTAGGATTAAAAGTGTAAAAAATAGCACTTTGGCATTACCTTGCTTAATCCCAAGGTGAGCAATGACTGGCGATAATAAGGCAAACATGACTAGTGGAATAGTTGTCAGCCAGCCGCTCATACTTGGCGCCAAGCCAATTTCGCTTTGCAGCCAGGGTAAAATTGGCGGAATCATTGTAATTGGCAGCCGTAAATTAGCGGCAATTAGTAAGATACCTGCACCAATTAAAAAATTTTTCCTTTTCACATTAACACGTTCTTTCAATTTTTTTGTTTGCTGAAGCATCAGTTAATAACTTTAATGGAAAAATAATATTTTGGCAAATAGGCTGTTTTAATAAGAGAAGCATAATTAAATTAATTGGCATTAACTAGCAATAAGTTTTAAAATGACAGTTAAAGCCACAAAGAGATATAGAATTATCGACTCTCGAGGAAATTAAATGAAGAAAAATAAATTTGTGCTTGCTTTAATTAGTGTTACTTTGTTGTTGATTGGTACGGTAGATGTGCAAAGCAATTCTCAATCCGTCATGGCAGCAACTCAAGGCTATGTTAAAGTTAAGACAAAGAAAAAGGTCCGGCTTTATTGGGTTTCTGGGCAGCATTCTAATTATTATGCTTTACCGAACCGTAAATATTCGTATAGTAGTAAAAGTCGAATTGGTAAGAAGCATTTATCTGCTTATAAAATTGGTAATAATGCACACTGGATTTTAGCTAAAGATGTGAAGATAGTTAAAAAAGCCAAAGCTGTTACCTATGTCAAAGCCCAAATGGTTTTGCCGCGAGGGTACAATCGGGCAGAGTTGCTCAAGGCCTATGAGGGTCACCCTAGTAAAGGATTTATCGCTGCTTCCATGCAAGGGATGAAGGCCAATACTTTTAGCCGTAATCATCTTGCCGAGAGTAAGGCAGATAATCAGACGCAGGTTGACTTAGACAATATAACGCCAGAGCAATTGATGACTTTATCGGATTTTTCTCTTAGATTAATTAATGAAGCTCGCAATAACTTAGGCCTCAAGGCTTGGGTGGATAGTGCTGGTACGCAAAAATTGGCACAAGCAATTGCGACAGAGTATGAACAAAATGGCAAAACGATCAAGGATGGCCATTATGTGCCGGGGATTGTCCGCGCCTGCCAAGCTAACGGCTTAAATTTGAATGACAATTATGTTGAAGATATGGCTGGCTTTTATAATCAGAAGCAAACGTTGTCGATGACCGAACTGAAGAAAAGTATTTATTTTGGCATTAAACAGATGATATTTGGTTATGTTGGCAGTGGTGAAAGTGATCGCGGTAAACGTAGTTACTATCAAGAGTGGGAACATGCTGGAGATTTGTTTAACACGCAAGGATCTTTGCACGATGGTGATTATAATTATTTTGGCTTCAGTGTATCGCGAACCGACGACATTTGTTCACTACATTTTATTAGTGTGCCGACTTACGTTGTAAAAGATAAGAAGTATAATTTAAGTTTTAAGCCATAATTCTGAAAGCTAAAAAGACAGTTTACAATTAATGTAAGCTGTCTTTCTTTTTGCTAGATAATTTTAAAAAATAAATTTGGTAAAAGCTTGGCTAATACCATCATCGTCATTTGAGCTAGTAATATAGTCGGCTTGGTCTTTAGCTTGCTGACTACCGTTACCCATGCACACACCTGTACCAGCAAAATTAAACATGGGAATATCATTGCGTTCATCGCCAAGTGCCATGACTTCGCTAGCATTAATTTTTAGCGTAGCACAAAGCTCTTTTAAGCCATTACCCTTGTTGACCTTGGGGTTGAGCAACTCGATGAAGTGTGGATCGGAGCGAATAACATAGAGCTCTTTGCCAAATTCAGCTGAAATGCTGTCTTGATAACGATCAAGTAATTCAGACTCGCCGACAAAGCAACCTTTAGCAACTGAAAAGCTGTCAGGAAATTCGTCTGGCGTACGCACATATAGAGGAGCAGTATTTTCGTAAGCCTGAAGATAGACAACGTAATCAATATTATGATTAGCGGTGATGATGTGTGAATCTTCGTCCACAACATTAAATGGTAACTTGTGGGCTAATGCAAATGCCGTCATTTTACGATAAAGTTCATTGCTAACCAGATCTTTAGTAATAATTTTATCGTCAGCATTGCGTGTAATTGCACCATTTAAGGTAACGGCGTATTGCTCTGGGCCACTAATACCTAGTTCTGTCATATACGGCTTAAGACCTGCAATTGGTCTGCCAGAACAAAGTACAACTTTGACACCTTGGTTAAGTGCCTTAGTGATTGCTGCTTTAGTGCTGGCTAAAATCTGTCCGTCTGAATTTAATAATGTGCCATCGGTATCGATAGCGACTAGTTTGATTGCCATGTTATTTCCTCCTAGCTGTTGCTATAATTACTACTATTATACTAAAATTAAACTAATAATAGTGGAGGAAAAAGAATGTCAGTTTATATTCGTTTGGCGCAAAGTGCTGATCTGTCGGCAATTATGACGATTATTAACCAAGCAAAAGAGTTGTTAAAGTGCGATGGTAGTCCCCAATGGCAGGATGGACATCCTAATAGGCAGATGTTTCAGGATGATATTATTAAAAAGCGCGCGTACGTGTTAATTGTTGACCAAGAAGTAGCAGGAGTTGCGGTCTTACAAACTACTCCTGATCCTAATTATGATGAAATTACGGGTGCATGGCAAAATATGACGACTAGATATGCAACAATTCACCGAATTGCAATTTCTGATCAATATCGCGGTCAACACTTAGGAATGATTTTTATTTCCAATTTATTGTCACGAGGAGTATTCTTGGGATTTCATAACTTTCGCATTGATACGCATGCTTTGAATAAGCGCATGCAAGGGTTAATCAAGAAGTCAGGCTATCAATATCGCGGCATAATTCAAGTTGACCCAACGCCAGATGGAGCTAGATATGCGTATGAATTAAACTTATAACAAGAAAGCAGAAATTTTACTTGACTTAGGCGTTACATTTCTCTATACTTATAAATGTTGAGTGACAAGTAAAAGCTCAAATGTTTGGGTTATAGCCAAGCGGTAAGGCACTAGTTTTTGGTACTAGTATGCGCTGGTTCGAATCCAGCTAACCCAATTAAAGTAATTAGTCTTAATGTCAATTAGCTTCAAGCGTTGGTGTTAAGGCTTTTTTGTTGTTAGGAATTAGATAAAATTAGCTGTAATTTTAAGAATTGGTGCAAAATTTTAGGCAAAGGTAGATTAATCAAAATATTCTAAAATTGGTCTAAACGTAAAAAAGTGACCCGAAAAAAGCTATAATAATTGTGTTCAGTAATTTAAATCTATTAGCTTAGATACCTCAAGAAAGCCTTAATAACGGGCTTTCTTTTTGTTTATCATTATTTAAAAAGGCTAAATTTCACTTACTAAAAGTCGGTTACAACATTTTTGAAAATTGGCTCGGTTAAAAATCAACTTTCTGAAATTAATAGAAATTAGGTTACAACATTCGGTGCATCCCTTTAGAGTGTTAAATTGTTTGTTTAAGCTAAACCGCCGTAAACCTTACTGGGTACCGAAACGTTACTGTATTATTTTACAGGGCATCAAAAAATCCTCTGCGTTAACAGAGGATCATTTTAATGACTGCCTAAAGTAATCGGCTTTAGGACTTTTTGAGGTTTGCCTCAAATAAGTTTCATTATTGGTGTGGTATCTGGGATATTAGCCAATGTTATTGCTGATCTGATTGGCGATTATATTAGACGTCACCATAAGCAATAATTTTAAAAAGGGAGCATGTGGGCAATACCACTGCTTTTTTTTATTATAGAAGCTGAGATACTGAGATGGCATTTGTAAGATCTAACCACCTAATAGTAATAAAAAATCCTCTGCATAAACAGAGGATCATTTTAATGATTGCCTAAAGTAATCGGCTTTAGGACTTTTTAAGGTTTGAAGCCTTGTAGAGCTTTATAGTTGGCTTAGTATCAGGGATACTAGCCAATGTTATTGCTGATTTGATTGTAGATTACATCAAAAATCACCATAAGCAATAATTTCAAAAGGGAGCGTGTGGTCAATACCACTGCTCTCTTTTTATTATAGCAGGAAATTGTGCCTACTTAAAATTGTTTTCTTTAACGTATTTTCCACTATCAATGCAGTAGTAATTTTTGCCATTAATTGTAACTACTGGACCTAAGACAAGCAATGAATGATTTTTCTTTAATGACTTTTGCCGTATTTTTTTGCCAAATTGATTATAGACATAAGCATTATGACGTAACTTTTTAACTGCAAATTGCGGTTTTTGCTTACCATTATACATTACGTAAGTAGCAGCAGGACACTTAGCATTTGCTTGATCATATAGGCTTTGTAATTCGCCAGTTGTAAAAATTTTGCCATTTGGCTGGTTGACGGTTCCTGTACCGATTGCTTGAATATGGTCTTTGCCACTTGCAAGGCTTGCATCAGGATAAATTCGGTGATGACCTAGCTTTAAAATGAAGCCGTTGGGATCACCAGTGTTTTTGAGCATATCTTGAATTAAATCGGTTCGCTCGAATTTATTATGAATAATGTGATTAGTATCAAAGTTGCTAAGATCAAGTTTGACTAGTTTAGCATCGTCTTGGAAGGTAAAGCGACTATGCGTGACCTTTTTGGTATTGAAGCTTGATAAATTGATAGTCCGCAAATTCTTAGCACCTTTGAACATCCCGCTCATCCGATGTAATTTCTTGGTATTAAAATTTGATAAATCAAGGTCAGTTAAACTGGTTGCACTGTTAAACATGTCAGTCATATCAGTAACTTTTTTGGTATTAAAACGGCTTAAATCAATGCTGGTTAAATTAGGAGTATTGCGAAACATGCTATTCATATTGGTAACATTACTGGTGTCAAAATTGTGTAAATCAATTTCAGCTAAGCCGCTACCTTGGAACATTTGGTCCATATCAGTTACATTTTTAGTATTAAAACTAGAAATATTTAGCTTGGCTAAGTTAGTATCGCTAGCAAATAATCCTTCCATGTTGGTAACTTGGCTTGTATCAAAGCTTGAAAGGTCCAGCTCGGTCAAATTCGGATCGCTGTTAAAGACTAATAACATGCGCTTAACGTTTTTAGTATTAAAATTATGCAAATCAAGCTTGGTTAAAGCTGGATCGCGTTCAAACATCCCACTAATGTCAGTTGCTTTAGCAGTATTTAAAGCACTAACATCAATTGCTGGTAGTTTGGGATTATTGCTGAACATGCCGTTAAAATCAGTTACATTATGAGTATCTAGTTTACCTAGATTAAGGGCAACTAATTGCCGGTTATTGGCAATCATATTACGCATGTTGGTGACTTTACTGGTATTTAAATTGCTAAGATTAAGTTCTGTTACGCCAGTTCCTGAAAACATGTTGGCCATATTGGTAACGTTGCTCGTGTCAAAATTGGCGACGTTTAGATTAGTAATATTAGGGGTGTAATTAAACATTCCTTCCATATTAGTGACTTTTGCGGTGTTGAATTTACTTACATCAAGGTTAGTTAATTTGTTATCACCAGCAAACATCCAACCCATGTCGGTAACCTTACTGGTATCAAAGTTGCTTAAATCTAAATTACGCAAATTATTATCTTCTTTAAATAAAAAGTGCATGTTGGTGACGTTACTGGTATCAACTTTGTCTAATCCGGTAATGTTTTCTAAGCCTTCAAGTTGGCAGAAAAGGTAGCGCGAATTGGCTGGTAACTTAATTTGATCAGTAAAGACAAGGTGCTTAAGTTTACTATCACTATAAACTTGTTCCTCAGTATCTTCGTCTCCGGATTTACTGTCGTTAGTGACAATCTGTGCTAACTGTTCAGTTCCTAATTGGTTACCGGCGCTGCCCGGACTAATGGTTAAGGTCTGAGAATTTTTATTATACGTCCAAACACACTCGCCATCATTACCAGTCGTGATTTGACTGTCAGTTAGTTCAGTTGATGTTTGATTGTCAGTAGGTGCAGCGGCATTAATAGTAGTATCTGTACTGGCTAAGATAGCTGCGCTAACGGCAACCGCATTGAATAGTAATAGTTGCTTTTTACTTGTTAAAAAATGTCTTTTTTTCATATTAATCTCCTATATTATTTATTACTTACCGCTATTGTAAATGCTTAGTTATTGAAAGTTAATCAGGATTAATAAAATTTTATTTTTTCTATTTAAAAGTGGAGGCAATTGGTTTAAGATAGCCTCTGTAATTTGTTGGAAGATTAATAGAGGTCTCAATAATAACATTATGAATACTGGTAACAATAAGACAATCGTATTTGGTCATCGTGGTTATCCCGCAAAATTTGCGGAAAACTCGCTCGAAGGTTTTCGCAATGCGATTGAAAATGGCGTTGAGGGTGTTGAATTTGACGTTCACTTAACTAAAGACGGCGTCCCTGTTGTGATGCATGATGAACGTGTTGACCGTACAACTGATGGTCAAGGCTATATCAAAGATTTTACGCTAATAGAGCTGCGGCAATTGCATTTGGCTAATGGTGAGCCGGTGCCAGAATTACGTGAGCTCTTTGACTTGCTTAGTGGCAAGGACATTTTAATTAACTTGGAGTTTAAGACGGGGATTATTCATTATCAAGGGATTGAAAAGACGGTATTATCTTTGGCAAAGCAATATCAATTTGTTCATCCGCTTATTTATTCATCCTTTGATTATGTAACATTAAAGAATTGCCAAGAAATTGATCCTAACCAGATATATTGTTATTTGACGGATCAAGATGTTACTAACTCAGCTAAATTAATTAAGGAAAATCATTTTGCTGGGATTCATCCGGGAAAATTTCTTGCCTCACAAGAAGCGATCACGCAGCGGATTTGGACTGTTGATGATCCAGCGGTTGCCAAAGAATACTTCCAGCGTCATGTTGCCGGAATTTTTACCAATAATTATCCTGTGATGATTAAATTGCGGAATCAAGTGCAGGGACTAGCATGATAAATTAGCTAAAAATTAAAAAATAATTGTAGAAAAATGATGATATTAATTGTATAATTTGTTCATATGAAAAAGAAAGTTTGGTGAAATTATATGGTTAAATTAATCAATTATATGAAAAAAGGCTTAGCGGATGCTCCTTCAAATCCGATTTTGAAGTTTTCTGATTATGCTAGCAAGGTTCCGGATGTTGTTAAGTTCACGTTGGGTGAACCTGACTTTAACACGCCAGAGCATATCAAGGAAGCTGCCAAGAAGAGCATCGACGATAACCATTCTCATTACGCACCTTCTAACGGTACAATGGGGCTCAGAACGGCGGCAAGTCAATTTTTAGCTAAAAAATATGGTCAAAAGTATGACCCAGCTACTGAGGTTTTGGTAACTAACGGAGTAACTGAATCAATTTTTGATGCAGAAGTCGCATGTTTAAATGCTGGCGATATAATGGTTGTTCCAACACCAGCTTTCTCATTATATATGACCGATGAGACTGTGCTGGGAACAGGCGTTAAAATCATTGAAATTGATACTTCTGAAGACGACTTTAAGTTGACACCAGCTAAGCTGCAAAAAGTTATTGATGAGTATGGTGACAAAGTTCGAATGCTCGTGATGAACTATCCAAGTAACCCAACTGGTGCAATGTACAGTCAAAAAGAGCTTGATGCTTTAGCCGATGTTGTCCGTGATAAGCCAATTTTTGTTGTTTGTGATGAAATTTATAGTGAATTGAATTATGATCAACCACATGCCTCAATGGAAAAGAGTTTGCATGATCAAGTAATCTTGATGAATGGGGTTTCTAAGTCATGGGCAATGACCGGATACCGGATAGGGATTGTTTGTGCGCCAAAGGATATTTTGGAACAAATTGCCAAAGTTCACCAAGCAGCCAACACAACTGAGCCGACACCAATGCAAGATGCTGCTGAAGAAGCTTTTAAGAATGGGATGGATGATTCGCAATCAATGAAGGCAGAATTCTTAAAGCGGCGCGACGTTCTTTACAATGGTTTGACTAAGATTGGCTTTGAATGTGTCAAGCCAAACGGTGCTTTCTACATTTTTGCTAAAATTCCGGATGGCTTAGAACAAGACGATGAAAAGTTTATTTATGAATTGGTTGATAAGGCTCGTGTAGCCGTCACTGCTGGTTCCTGCTTTGATAAAGGTGGTAAGGGCTGGATTAGATTTTCTTATGCAGTTTCGATGGATGTCATTAATGAAGGCCTGAAACGACTGGAAAAGTTCGTTAAAGAAAATAAGAAATAAAATTTACGCAATTTTTACTTGCAATTACGCACGTTTTTCGGTAATATAATTAACGTGCGTTATGGAGGAGTAGCGAAGTGGCTAAACGCGGCGGTCTGTAAAACCGCTCTCTCTGAGTTCGGCGGTTCGAATCCACCCTCCTCCATTGATTGGGTTATAGCCAAGCGGTAAGGCACTAGTTTTTGGTACTAGTATGCGCTGGTTCGAATCCAGCTAACCCAATAATTCTTAAAAGAATTACCCAACCCTAAAAGAAGCAACTTCTGAATAGAAGTTGCTTCTTTTTTTAACAAAAAATATCCAGTTGTTAGACTGGATATTAGTTTTAATTAATAAAAGTTAGCTCGTTTAATGTAGCGGTTATTGTCAATGATGTAGTAACGTTGACCCTTAATTAAAACGGAGCTGCCATAAGTGCGAACACTGGACTTAGTAGATAATACCTTGTGACCAATCCGTTTACCGTGCTTATTATATAGGTAAGCATTGTGAGTCAAGGCCCGCTTGGTACCATCAATGTTAGCTGCTAGGATACGCTTGTTACCGTGGTCAAATTCGTAATATTGTTTGCCATTGATTGTTTCGCTAATGGCAGCGTAGCACTTAGTACCAATCTTTAAAATTAGTTGATTAGTCCGTTTGCCGTTTTCGTCATAAATGTAAGCCTTGTGCTTGAGAACACCATTAATGACTAACCCATCAACATCGCCAGGACGTTGTGGTGTTGGGTTGATTTCGACCAAGTCACCTTTTTTAATGTATTGGTTCTGGTCAATCAAGTAGTATTCAGTACCGTTGATGCTGACAGGGTCACCAAAGGTAGGGATGTATTGGTCTTTAGCCAAAACAATTGGCAATCCTTGGTTACCATTTTGATCGTAGATGTAAGAATCGCGAGCAAGTTCACGAGTTTTGCGGTCAATATTTCCGGCAGCAATGTATAATTGGTTCTTTAAGTTGTAAAACTTACGGTTATTGATTAAAGTTGTGCCGTAAGTTTCAACAGTTGAACCAGCATTCATTATTACATCGTTGGCCCGTTTGCCGTCTTGATTATACAAAAAGGCATTGTGAACTAACGTTTTTTCTTCAGGATCAAAAGATTCTGTTAGTTTTTGACGAACAACTGGTTTATCATCAGCATCGTTAGTCTTAGTCGGAGCATTTGTTACCTCGGCCTTAGGTGCAGTCGCGGTTTGCGTTGTCTTAGCATCAGTGGCAGTAGTAGTTTCCGCATTTACAGTTTGCTTACTGAGACCAACTAAAGAAGTAAGAGCCAAGCCGATTAACCCGAACTTGATAATATTTTTACTTGAGAAACGATCATAGCCAGTTAATTGTTGACGGTTATGTTTCATGTAGAATCCAACCTTTCTAAAGTTTCTTTAGTAGCATTGTACTATTTTCTAAAATACACCTTCATTTTACCTTAAAATCAAGATTTTCTCGAATGTTTTTTGTTAAAAACAATTTGCTTAAGTTAGGGCAAGAAAATTAAAATAAAGGGGAGTAATGAGTAAGATTTATTTTTACAAGTTAGTTTTAACTATTGACCTTGAAAAAATAGTACAATGATAGCTAGTTTACTATTCACTGAGAAAGGGATTGTTATGCCAAGACTAATTAAAGTGGGAGCTGGTGGTGGTGAAATCAGCTGGCATGAGGCACTGAAGGATTTACGTGCTGATGATGTGATATTTTTGGAGCCGGGATTTTATGAATTGCCGCAAGGAATTACCTTAGCAGACATTACAATTAAGGGCACTGGCAGCTTGCCCGAAGATACGACGATTTTGGGCTATGTTAATGTTGCCGTTGGCAGTCGGTTTGTCAATTTGGAAAACTTATGCGTTAACACAAATAATGATAATAATACTTTGTTTGTGCCAGCTGAGGCAAATACTTATCTTAGTTTACGTAATTGCGTCATTAAGGGCTTTGGCAGTGATACGGCAGCCATTGCGGCTAATGGTAAGATTACGCTTGAACTTTATTCAACCAAGATTATGAACGGTTCGGTGTCATTGTTTGCAGACGCTGATTTTCGCTTGGAAATGAACGATTCTTCTATTGAGAATGTGGCTGAAGAATTTGGCGTTTTGGCTTTGGAAGGTCGCGGGACAGCAATAATTAATAATTCGCGCATTCACGGTAGTATTGATACTTTTGTCAAAACTAATGCCGAAGTGGATTTGAATAATTCGGTTGCTGATACGATTTTACTGCAAGGAAAAACATGGCTGAATATGCTAAACAGCAAGATTTTGTCTGATGATGACGCTTGTATGTATATTACCGATGACTCTTGGGTGAATATTGTTGATAGTTATTTCACTGGCGGGATATATTTGGATAAAAAGCCCCACGTGATTGTTCAAAATAGTCAGCTCAGTCGGATAATTGCAGTTAATGAGACGCAAATTACTTTGATTAACTCAGTAATTTTAAATCATGCGGACTTTCAAGACACCGCAAATTGTATTGCGCGACGCGTAACTTTTAATGGTGGCAATGAATACCAATATTTTTTGGCATTAGGCGATCGGGCGCAAATTGAAGGACACGACTTGGTGTTTAACCCTAATGGTGCAAGTCTAGCGGTTCATGATAAGGCGCAGATGCGAGTTAGTGTAGTGGCTTCAAGTGAGGAATTGTTGCCAGTAGAATGCAGCTCAAAAGCCAATGTCAATATCTTAGGAATTAAATGGACCGCTAAGAAAAAATCGTGATAAAAATCTAGTCGTTTTTGTTTGTGCAAATTAGACCAATTTAGATTATAATAAAAGGACACATTTGGAGGAGTGCCTCATGGAAGAACCAATGTACATCAAAATTCATAATCAGATTAAACGCGACATTGAAAATCACGTCTATCGTGTTGGCAGCAGGATTCCTGCCGAGCGGCAGTTAGCGCTAAAGTTTGGCGTGTCCCGCATGACGCTGCGACAGGCAATTAAGACCTTAGAGGACGAGGGAATTTTAGAGCGCCGTCTTGGCAGCGGTACTTATGTTGCCAGCCAGAAGGTTCAGGAAAAAATGTCGGGCATCATGTCGTTCACCGAGATTACCCATGCTAACGGGCAGACACCATCAAGTAAATTAATTTCCTATCATATTGGTAAACCATCTTTATCAGAAAAAGAACGGTTAAACCTCGCTGATAATGAAGAAATTTTACGAATGGAACGGATTCGTTATGCCGATGAGGTGCCGATTTGTTATGAAGTGGTTACTATTCCGTATCGCTTAATTCAAAAAATGTCTAAATCTGATATTTCTTCGCACTTATATCAAACTTTGGCGAAAAGTGGCTATGAAGTTGGCCAGGTGACTGAGCATATTTCGGCTGCTGTTGCTAACGAAAATGCGGCACGCTTATTAGATGCTCGCAAGGGTGAGGCCTTAATTACAAGGTTGCAGGTGACGGAACTGACGACTGGTGAGCCGTTTGAATATACTCGGGCTAGCTATGTTGCTGATCGGTTCGAATTTACCTTTTCAAAATAAAATAAAACTCTGAATTAACAAAAGTTAGTTCAGAGTTTTTTTAATTATTTTAAGTCTTCTTTGATTTTACTAGTTGAAATACCGGGAGTGCGAGGTAAATAAATGACCTTACAATATGGTTTAAGAAAATCGAATTTACCTTCCCAGTCATTGCCCATGACGAAGGTATCAATGTCGTATTTTTGAACATCACTAACTTTTTGTTCCCAACCATTTTCTGGGATGACCTCGTCAACGTAGCGAATGGCTTCCAAAATATATTTACGTTCGGCATAATTGTTGTAGGATTCCTTGTGCTTTTGCAGCTGGTTAAATTCATCGGTTGAAAGGCCGACAATTAAGTAGTCGCCCATTTCCTTTGCTCTTTTGAGCAGGCGAACATGTCCGTAGTGCAGTAGATCGAATGTGCCGTAAGTAATAACTTTTTTCATTTTGTAAACGCTCCTATTTGTGCAGTCGCCGTAATCGTATCATATTTATAGTATATAAGTTAAAACATATCCCGCAAGGCCTAATTGTTTGCTAAAATAAGATTAAAAGTGCTCTAGGAGGCTGACAATTGAGTAAAGTAAACGTTTTAGGGATTGACTTCGATAACAAAAGTTTCACCCAATTTCAAAATGAATTTGTTGGTCGGATTAATGCCCACCAGTCGACTTTTGTTGTTACTGCTAATCCCGAGATTGTAATGACGGCGAATGAAAATCCTGAATTTATGAAAATCTTGAATTTTGATGCTGATTACATTACACCCGATGGTATTGGAATTGTGAAGGCAGCTAAAATGTTAAACACACCGCTTAAGGAGCGGGTAACGGGCTACGATTTATTTGTATGGCTGATGAAGCTCGCTAACGATCGCAATTTGCGGGTATATTTAATTGGTGCTAAGCCGAGCGTTATTCATGCTATCCAGGAAAAAATCGCCCGCGAATATTCGGGAATTCAATTAGTTGGTGCCGAAAATGGCTATTTTAATGAAGACCTGGAAGTTATGGCTTATCAGATTGAGCGGACAGAACCTGACTTGGTGTTTGCTGCATTGGGTTCCCCACGGCAGGAGAAGCTGCTTTCACTTTTGCGGAAAAATTTGCTGCCCGCACTAATGATGGGAGTTGGCGGCAGCTTCGACGTCTTTTCGGGAGCTGTTAAGAGAGCACCATTATTTTGGCAGCACGCTCACCTTGAGTGGTTTTACCGTTTAGTTAAAAACCCAAGCCGCTTTAAAAGGATGATGGTTTTGCCTAAATTTGTTCACGAAATTCACGAAGAAAAAAAGGAAAAGAAATAACATGAAAGTTTTGCATGTCAACGCTGGTCTGGAAGTGGGCGGAGGGTTGACGCATATTGTTAACTTATTAACGGAAGCCAAGAAGGAGGGCGAAGATTTTACTTTGCTTTGCCTTGCCGAAGGTCCAGTTGCCCAAGCAGCACGAGAAGCAGGCTTGCGAGTTGCAGTGCTCGGAATTAATAGCCGCTACGATGTAGCTAGTCTGGGTAAACTTGCTGCCTTTATTAATGATGGCAATTATGATATTGTCCATACTCATGGGGCCCGGGCAAACTTGTTTTTGGCGCTAATTCGGCGCAAACTCGGTGCTAAGTGGTGTGTGACGGTCCATTCTGACCCTTACCTTGACTTTGCTGGTCGCGGCATGTTGGGCAAGCTGTTCACGGCTGCTAATCTTTATGCGCTTAGAAAAAGTGATTGTGTGTTTGCCGTAACCAAAAACTTTGCCAACTTACTTGTGCACAAAGCACATGTCAATCAAAATAAGGTTCATGTTATCTATAACGGTATTTTCTTTCATCGAGATAGTGAAATTCCGGCTAAATATCCCGAAGCAACATTTAATATAATTAACGTTGCGCGTGTGGAAAAGGTTAAGGGTCAGGATTTATTATTGCGAGCTTTGAAAAATTTAGATAATGCCAATGTTCATCTGTATATTGCTGGCGATGGTTCGCAAATGGCTGCGTTAAAGGATTTAGTGCAAAAGCTAGATTTGGGTCCGCAAGTGACTTTTCAAGGTTTTATGACGCAAAAGCAACTTCAAAATTTATATCGGCGGATGGACTTAGCAGTTTTGACTTCGTATTCAGAAAGTTTTCCCTTAGTTCTGCTCGAAGCCTGTGATAATCTAGTGCCACTTTTGTCTACCGCTGTTGGTGATATTGAAATGATGATTCCGGATCAAGATAGTGGTTTTATAGCTAAGATCGGGAATCTTACCTCAATTACAACTGCTTTGCATCAGGCAGTTGCTACACCTAAAAACGAATTAGAGGAAATGGCTATTCGTGAAAAAGCCTATATTACCGAACATTTTTCTGTTGCAAACCAATTAGAAGCTATTATTCAAGAATATCAGGCAGTAATTAAGCGCTAAAACTATTGCTTATAATCATCTGAATGTCTATAATTAAGAACAAAAATATTAGTGAAAAAATTAATAAGGGGATAAAATGTTTTATCAAGAATTAGATCAAGATGATTCTTTGGTTTTGCATACAGACTTGTATGAATTAAATATGATGTACACCTACTTCAAAAAGGGAATAGCTGACCGTAATGCCGTTTTTGAAGCTTTTTATCGTACTGAACCATTTGGTAACGGCTATTCAGTGTTTGCTGGACTAGAACACGTTATTATGTACTTGAAAAATTTAAAATTTAAGGAAAGTGACCTCCAATATTTAAAGGAAGAAGTTGGCTATGATGATGATTTTATAGATTATTTGCGCCACTTCGAATTTAAATTGAGCGTGCGTTCAATGCGTGAAGGCGAAATTGTCTTTGCCAATGAGCCGCTGATTCAAGTTGAGGGACCACTAGCCCAATGTCAATTAGTTGAAACGACAATTTTAAATATTATTAACTTTCAAACGCTACTGGCAACTAAAGCTGCACGAGTTAAATTGGCTGTTCAGGGTGATGGCGTGATGGAATTTGGCAGTCGGCGCGCGCAAGAAGCTGATGCTGCTATTTGGGGAACACGTGCTGCTTACATCGGTGGCTTTGACTCCACAAGTAATGTCCGTGCCGGCAAATTATTCGGCATTCCTATTTCTGGAACTCATGCCCACTCATTAGTTGAGGCCTTTGGCAGCGAGTATGAGGGCTTTAAAGTTTACGCTGAAACGCATAAAAATTGTGTTTTCTTGGTTGATACTTATGATACAGTGCGCAGCGGTGTTCCTAATGCCATTCGGGTTGCTAACGAAATGGGCGATAAGATTAATTTTCAAGGTGTGCGCATTGATTCTGGGGATCTTGCCTACATTTCTAAACAAGTACGTAAGGAATTGGATGATGCTGGTTATCCGAATGCTAAAATCTTTGCTTCTAATGACCTTGATGAAACAACGATCACCAGCTTAAAGATGCAGGGTGCTAAAATTGATGTCTGGGGTATTGGTACCAAGTACATTACTGCTTTTGATCAGCCTGCTCTTGGTGCTGTCTATAAGTTGGTATCAATGGCAGATGAGCACGGTCAGATGCATGACACGCTTAAAATTTCTTCAAATGCAATTAAGGTTTCGAATCCGGGCAAAAAGCAGGTTTGGCGGATTTCGGCTAATCGGAAAAAGAAGAATGAGGGCGACTGGATAGCTCGCAGCGGTGTTGATCCGCGCAAATTTGATTCACTGTACATGTTTCACCCGCACTACACCTATATCAATAAGGTTGTGACTGATTATACGGCTGAGCCGCTATTGAAGGAAATTTTCAAGGATGGCAAGCTTGTTTATGACCAGCCTAAATTAATCGACATTAAAAAATTCTGCGCCCAAAATCTTGATGGCCTGTGGGATGAATACAAACGGATGCTTAATCCGCAGGAATATCCGATTGACTTGTCACAAGACTTGTATGACAGCAAGATGAATTTGATTAAAGATATTCGTCAAAAAATTACCGAAAGGAATGCAGCTAAATGAGACCACTGCAAAAAGAAATAATTGCTTACGAGCACGTGTTACCAGAGATTGACCCACAAACAGAAATTAGACGGTCCGTTGACTTCCTAAAAGATTATTTAAAGGCTAATCCCTTTTTAAAATCTTATGTGCTAGGTATTTCTGGTGGCCAAGATTCTACTTTAACGGGAAAATTAACGCAGATGGCAATTAATGAATTGCGCGCCGAAACTGGCGATAGTTCTTACCAATTTATTGCTGTGCGCCTGCCTTATGGCGTTCAAGCTGATGCCCAAGATGCCGCTGATGCTGTGGCTTTTCAGCGGCCAGATCAGGACTTGATTGTTAATATTAAATCAAGTGTTGATGCGACGGTTGCGAGTTTAGAAGCAGCTGGCCAGACAATTACGGATTTCAATAAGGGCAACATTAAAGCGCGGGAACGGATGATTGTCCAGTATGCAATTGCTGGCGCTCATAATGGTGCTGTAGTCGGTACCGATCATGCTGCCGAAAACTTTAGCGGTTTTTATACCAAGTATGGTGATGGTGCTGCGGATGTTACGCCGTTGTTCCGGTTAGATAAGCGGCAAGGTAAGCAGATGCTTGAGGTATTGGGTTGTCCTAAGCACCTTTATCTCAAAACGCCAACTGCTGATTTGGAGGAAGACCGCCCATCCTTACCTGATGAAAAGGTGCTCGGTGTTACTTATGATGAAGTCGATGATTACTTAGAAGGCCGCACGGTTTCAGAAGCTGCTGCAAAGCAGATTGAAGCATTATGGTTAAAGAGCGAACATAAACGGCACTTGCCGGTAACTGTGTTCGATGATTTTTATCAAAAATAAAAAGTCGCTAGCCAGCGGCTTTTTTTATTACGCTAATATTACATTTTGTAATAAAAATGTAATATTTTTGTATAATTTTGGTAAAAATCTGTTATACTATCCTTAATAAATAAAGGAGGCATTCTTATGAAAAACAAATATATTTTACTAGTAGCAGCCGCAACTTTAGCAGGTAGTGGTTTAACAGCGGTCAGCCCAGTTGCTGCAGCCGTTAAACCGGCACAGGAAACTACTCAAGATAACAGCAATTACCTTACGACTTATCCTAAGAAGCTGCGCGGCACTTGGTATTATTACAATGGTAAAAAGTTGTGTAAAGAAGTTATTGGTAAAAAGACAATAACGGATTTCAGTAATGGTAAAAAATTTTCCCATCTTGTCTTGCATGCTGATGTTGCTCATGATCCGGCAACAACGGATAAAGCAGAGCTTGCCCGTACTAAGAATTGGGTAACTGCAGAAAAGAGAAAGTTCCAAAACCTTAGCTGGGTCGGCATTCATGGCTGGAGTGATGCAGCTGGTGCCGGCAACTTTATCAACGTTTCGCAATTAAAGGGACATAAAGTTCTAACAAGTGCTTATGGTTCCGGCGTTTGGGCTGACTATCATGCCTATAAAACACCAAAATTAGCTAAAAAATTACAGAAGAAGCACTATCATCAATTTTCATATCTGCAATAATTTTGCAATTGTATCAAACTGCCAGTTTTTATTTTAATAATTATTAGAATCTAAGCATTAAAACGCGTAAAATAGCAATAATTATTTAAATAAAGGAGCAATATATTGATGAAAGAACTTTACTTGATGCGTCATGGTGAAACTGTATTTAACAAGCGCAAGTTAATTCAAGGAGCTGTTGACTCGCCTTTAACGGCAGACGGCATTAAAATGGCACAAAAAATGGGCGCATACTTGAAAAAACAAGGCTTAACCTTTGATCATGCGTATACATCAACGCAAGAGCGGGCAAGCGATACACTGGAACTAGTGACTAAGCAGCCTTATGAGCGGTTAAAGGGACTCAAAGAATGGGATTTTGGCTTGTTTGAAGCGCAACCGCAATACCTGTTGCCCAAGTTTACTTTTAAAGATCCAGCCGAAGCCAGTTTTTTTGTACCGTACGGTGGTGAGTCAACGCAGCAGGTGATGGCGCGAATGCAAAAGACGCTTAGTGAGATTATGGCTCGTCCCAAGCATCAGCGAGTGTTAGTGGTTAGTCATGGATTAGCGATGTGGATGTTTTTGGCTAATTTTATGTCGTTTGCAGAAATGGCAGAAAAAGTTAAGGATATGCCTAATTGTTGTGTCTTGCGACTTGGATATGATGCTGGCAAATTTACATTTGAGCAGATGATCGATGTGTGTAATTTATCAGAATAGTTAAAATAAGCATTACTAGGAGTTACTAGCAATGCTTTTTTAGTTAAAAGCATAAATTCTTGCTTGACCAGAAAAATTCGTGTAATGTGTTACTCATATTAAACTTACAAAAAGTAAGTAAAAAGAAAGAATAGGTAGAACATGGTACGAATAAATGACGAATTAATTTTTGGCTTGGATTCGTTTGGCGATGTGCCGGATGATCCCGCAACTAAACAGCCGGTGACTTACGATAAGGCCCTCCAGCAAATTATCAAGGAGGCTAAGTTAGCAGATGACTTGGGCATTGACGTAATTGCTTTGGGTGAACATCACCGACCAGAATATGCTATTTCTAGTCCCGAAATTATGTTGGCAGCGATTGCTAGTGTGACTAAGAGAATTAAGCTGAGTACTGGGGTAACGGTTTTAAGTTCAGATGACCCAGTGCGCGTTTATGAGCGGTTTGCAACTTTGGATAATATTTCGGGTGGCCGTGCTCAAATCATGCTTGGTCGCGGTTCGTTTACTGAATCATTTCCGTTATTTGGCTATGACTTAAATGATTATAACGAATTATTTGAAGAAAAAGTTGCTATGTTTAACGAGTTGCGTGAGGGTAAGCCGGTAACCTGGGAAAGTGAATACACCCAGGACTTAAATAATGTCGAAATTTATCCTAAGATTACGGGACATAAGCTAGATACTTACATTGGCGTTGGCGGCACGCCAAGTTCTGTTATTCGGGCAGCACACTATGGTTTTCCAGTAATTATGGCAATTATTGGTGGTGATCCAGCAAGATTTCGGCCTTATGTTGACTTATATAATGCCGCAGCTGCGCAATATCATAATCCGCAATATCCGTTGGGGATGCATTCACACGGAGTAATCGCAGAAACTGATGAAGAAGCGTATGAGATTGGCTGGAAATATTTGCGGCGCTCAATGGATCGGATTGGTGCCGATCGTAATTGGCCGCCGATGACCAAGGAACACTTTGATTATGAAATCCAAACGGGTTCTTACTATATTGGTACCCCTGAGCATGTTGCTCATAAGATTGCCGACAAAATGACGCAAGTTGGTGTTAAACGATTTGACTTTATTTATGGTGCTGGGGGTCAAACTGCTGCTATGCGAGAGAACATTTTACGTTTATATGGACAAAAGGTTGTGCCGATGGTGAAGGATTTGCTTAATTCTGGCACTTATCAATTCAAATAATCTAATAGCCATGCAAGATAGGTCTTGTATGGCTATTTTAGGATTGTTAAAATATGTAAATAAAAATAGCGATTGCTTTTAACAAGAGAGAATTAAAATGAAAAATTTATATTTAATGCGTCATGGCGAAACAATTTTTAATCAACGCAAGTTAGTTCAAGGTGCAGTTGATTCACCGTTAACTGCAGCTGGAATTAAGGATGCCGTTAAAATGGGCGCGTACCTTAAAGAGAAAAGCTTAACATTTGATCATGCATTTGCCTCAACGCAAGAGCGAGCAAGTGATACTTTGGAATTAGTGACTAAGCAGCCGTATGAGCGGTTAAAGGGGCTAAAGGAATGGAATTTTGGCTTGTTTGAGGCTCAGCCAGAATATTTACTGCCTAAATTTGTCTTTACTGATGCCACCCAAGCCAACTTTTTTGTTCCTTATGGTGGTGAAGCAGCAATGCAGGTCATGGACAGAATGGATAAGACAATTAACCAAATTATGGCGAAGTCTGATAATCAACGGATATTGGTAGTTAGTCATGGTGCGGCTATTTTAATGTTTTTAGTTAAGTGGATGACAAGCACAGAAGTAGTTAAAATTAAGGATTTGCCTAATTGCAGCGTGCTACATTTTACTTATGATGCGGCTACTGGCAAGTTTATTTTTGTGGAAATGTTTGAGCCACACAAATTATAGTTGAATTTTTAGAAACCAAATATTTGGCTAAAAATTGTTGTAAACTTTTTTGAAAAGGCTTTTTCGCCTAGAAATGTTTTGCTATAATTAAGAAATCGAACAAGAACTAAAAAGTTTTGTGGGCAGTAACTGTTTTTGAATGTACGACTTATACTTAATAGTTAAGGTAGCGCTATTGAGTAATAATTTTGCAAGAAGAAGCAGTTAGAGAACCCGTAAGGTTCTTCCCAATAGTTCGGAAGTTAAAGAAGTCCTGCAAACTGGCAGGACTTCTTTTTCTTATATTAGGTTAAGGAGGTATTTTGATGAAGAAAAGCAAAAAAATGTTGGCGTTACTGTCTGCTGCATTATTAGTAACTGGTTGGACGGGAATTAATAATTTTAATCATGCTCAAACTGTTAATGCTAGTCAGACAACTAAATTGCAATTAGCTCATAAGTCACGTGTTTATAATAAGAAGGGGCAAAAATTATGGTACTACCAAGGTCATAGTGCTCTTCTTTCTACTAAGAAAACCGTGAAAGTTTCGGAAAAGCCTAAAGCGATTACTGATCCAAGAACTAAGCGTTATTCTTTTCATGATAAGGATTGGAACTGGTTTTCTTTACCTTATAAAACAATTAAGGGCAAGCTGTATTATAATATCGGTCATGGTGGTTATATCAAGGCTGGCAATGTGTCCTTAGTTAATGGCTATGAAGTTTTAGCTAATCAGGCAATCGTGACCATTACTAAGAAAATGTTTAATAAAGATGCTAAGACGATTTATGTTTATGATGTCAAGCAGGAAAAGTTTGTTAAGCAGAACTTTAAACTAGGACAAAAGATAACGATTGATTCAGAAGCTGATGGTGATGAAATGCAGATGACCGACGCGGATGAATATGCTAATTTGTATCATATTAAAGGTACCAATCAATTTCTCTGCCAATATCATGATGAGGATGATGAGACTGTAGGCACGACATATATTAATGCTAGTTTGCTACCTTATGGAAAATTCATGCATGTTCTTGTTACTCAGGATACAAATCTTTATACCGAAAAAGGTGAAAAAGCTATCCAAATAGTTAGTACTAAGAATGATTCCCATAAAGTTGAAGAATTAGTCGATAAAAAGGGTGCTGAAAAAGCAGTAGTTAAGGAACTGTATTTACGTTTACCGGGTCAAGAAAAGCCAGAATTATTTTATCAGTTACAATATAATTACCGGTATATTTATAATAAAAATGAATTTGATCTAATTAAGGCAGCTGATGTGAAATATATTTATGGTCCCCAATTACAGATTGATAATACTCCTGAGGCAGCGCTTAATGGGCAGCAGTTACTGACAACTGCAGATAAGTCAGAATTGCAGGCACTGGTTGACCAAGCACCAGATATTGAAAAATGCTATCATGATAACCCTAATTTAGTTAATGGCTATGCTGAGCAATATCTTCAAAGGATAGAGCAAGCAAAGTATATTTTAGAATCACGAATTAGTAATAAGTTTGATGTTGCCAAAGAATCTGCTATTTTACAGAATTTGATTAATGAAATGAAATTGCCACAGAATCAAGATGGTAAGTGGGACGCACCTAAGTCTAATTAAAGCATTGACAAAGATTGTTCAAGTAGTACAATTATTTTTAACTGAAGATATGTTTTTTGAGTTAGTCATTCAAAGAGAAAACCGTGTGCTGAGAAGGGTTTATGGCTGCTTGAAAAATGCTCCTTGCAGCGTTAAATAATAATAATTAAGAGGTAACAAGCACTGTTGCAATTGAGGTGGTACCGCGTTTAGTAGCGTCCTCAAGTTTGCTGACAGTGTTTTTTATTTTATCAAAAAAGGAGAATATTAATGAAGAAACTGACAAGTTCTGAATTTAGACAAATGTTCTTGGACTTCTTTAAAGAACACGGCCATATGGTATTGCCGAGTCAATCACTGATTCCGCAAGATGACCCAACATTATTGTGGATTAACTCTGGAGTTGCCACAATGAAGAAGTATTTTGACGGCTCAGTTGTGCCCAAGAACCACCGAATTACTAGTTCACAAAAATCAATTAGAACTAACGACATTGAGAACGTTGGTAAAACCGCGCGTCACCAAACTTTCTTTGAAATGCTTGGTAATTTTTCGGTTGGTGACTACTTTAAGAAGGAAGCAATTCCGTGGGCTTGGGAGTTTTTAACTAGTCCTGACTGGTTAGGTTTAGATAAGGATAAACTGTACTGTACCGTTTATCCTAAAGATACCGAAGCACAAGAAATTTGGATGAAGACAGGGATGCCTGAAGACCACATTGTGAAGCTAGAAGAAAACTTCTGGGACATTGGTGAAGGCCCATGTGGTCCTGACTCCGAAATCTTTTATGACCGCGGTCAAGAAAATAACGATGTTGCAGAAGACGACCCAGAAAACTTCCCGGGTGGTGAAAATGCACGTTACCTTGAAATTTGGAACATTGTGTTCTCACAATATAACCACTTAGCTAATGGCAAATATGTTGATCAGCCTCATAAGAACATTGATACAGGGATGGGACTAGAACGGGTTCTGTCAATCTTGCAAGATGCACCAACTAACTTTGAAACCGACTTGTTCATGCCAATTATCCATGAAACTGAAAAAATGACGGCTGGCAAGAAGTATGAGATTGATGATGAAAACACGCCGGCATTCAAGATTATTGCCGACCACGTTAGAACCGTCAGCTTTGCGATTGCCGATGGTGCTTTGCCATCAAATACTGGTCGCGGCTATGTTTTACGTCGACTAATCCGTCGTGCAGACTTAAATGGTCAACGCTTGGGTATCAAGGGTGCTTTTCTTTATAAATTAGTGCCAGTTGTTGGTGAAATTATGCAGAGCCACTATCCAGAAGTGACAGAGCAAAAGAACTTTATTGCTAAGGTAATTAAGAATGAGGAAGAAAGATTCCAAGTAACGCTTGAATCTGGCTTGACTTTGCTTGATGACTTGATTGCAAAGGCGCAAAATTCTGCCGATAAAACTATTTCTGGTAAGGATGCCTTTAAGTTATTTGATACTTATGGTTTTCCTTATGAATTAACCTTTGAATCCGCTCAAGATGCCGGCTTAAAGATTGATAAGAAGGGCTTTGACACCGAAATGCAGGCGCAAAAAGACCGAGCACGTAATGCTCGTGGTGACTTGCAATCAATGGGTGCTCAAGATGTTACCTTAATGAATATTAAGGATAAGTCTGAATTTGAATATGGTGTTTATGAAGAAAAGCACGCTAAATTAATCGATATTATCGTTAATGATGAATTGGTTGACCAGACTGATAGTGAGACTGCTACTTTAATTTTTGATAAAACACCATTTTACGCAGAACGTGGTGGTCAAGTAGCTGATCACGGTGCAATTTACGATCAAGAAGGTGAACTTGTTGCCGAAGTAACCGACGTGCAACACGCACCAAACGACCAAAACATGCATTTTGTTCAAGTAGTTTTGCCACTTGTAAAGGGTCAAGAATACGTCTTGAAGATTGACCGTGACCGCCGCGAAGGCTTGCGCCACTCGCACTCAGCAACGCACTTGCTTCATGCAGCACTGCGCAGCATTTTGGGTGACCATACTCACCAAGCCGGTAGTTTAGTTGAACCTGACTATTTACGTTTTGACTTTACAGCCATTGAACCATTAACTGATAAGGAACTTAAGTCAGTCGAAGCTTTGGTCAACCAAAAGATTTGGGAAGCCTTAGATGTTAAGACGACAGTTACTGATGAAGAAACCGGTAAGAAGATGGGCGGGTTGGCCTTGTTCGACGGTAAATACGGCGATAAGGTCCGCGTTGTTCAAATGGGTGACTTCTCTAGTGAGTTCTGTGGTGGGACACACTGTGACAACACCAACCAAATCGGAATTTTCAAGATTACTTCCGAGTCAGCAGTTGGTGCCGGCGTCAGAAGAATTGAAGGGGTTATGTCTAAGAAGGCTTACGAATACTTAGCTGGACGGTCGAACTTACTCGATGATATTCAAGCAGAAGTTAAATCAACTAAGCCAGAAAACATTATCGATAAGATTGATAGCCTTGAAAAAGAACTGCATGACAGTCAAAAGCAAGTTGAAGATCTAAACTTGAAGATTAACCAAGCTAAGGCCGGTGAAATTTTTAATGATGTTGAACAAGCTGGCAATTTGACAGTTATTGCCAAGAAGGCTGACGTTAGCGGAATGAATGATTTGCGTGAACTTGCTGATACGTGGAAGAGTGGCAATAAGTCAGATGTCTTAGTCTTAGCAGCAGCTAATGATGGCAAGGCAAACATGATTATTAGTTTGAGTCAAAAGGCTTTAGACAAGGGCTTGAAGGCTGGCGACTTAATTAAGCAAGCTGCACCAATCTTTGGTGGTGGCGGCGGTGGCCGACCAAATATGGCTCAAGCTGGTGGTAAGAAGCCAGAAGGCCTTGACGATGCTATTAAGGCAGTTGTTGAAATAATTACTAAAAATTAATTGATTGAGTTTGAACTGTTTTTCAAGTAAAATTGTGTTAGGAGGAATGAAAATGAGTTCGCTAGATAAAACAATGCATTTTGATTTTAATCAAAATAAAGGCAAGAATGTTTATGATACTCTCCAAGATGTATATGATGCGCTTGAGGAAAAGGGCTATAATCCAATTAATCAGATTGTCGGCTACCTATTGTCTGGCGATCCAGCATACATTCCGCGGCACAATGACGCTCGTAATTTGATTTTGAAGCATGAGCGTGATGAAATTATTGAAGAACTTGTCAAAAGTTATCTTGGAAAAGACAAGTAATGCGTTTAATAGGTTTAGATATCGGGTCTAAGACGGTTGGCGTTGCCGTTAGCGATGAATTGGGGATTACTGCCCAAAAGGTAGAAACAATTCCAATTGATGAGGCTAAGTTTAGTTTTGGGATGCGCCCACTTAAAAAAATCGTGCGGCAATATGATGCGGATGGTTTTGTCTTGGGCTTACCCAAAAATATGGATGGTACATCTGGCAATTCGGTTGCGCGCAGTAAAGCTTATGGTGAGCGGTTGACTGCTAAGTTTGGCTTGCCCGTATATTATTCAGACGAGCGCCTGACAACGATTGAATCGCGTCGGGTCTTGATAGAAGAAGCTGGCATGCATGACCGCCACCAGCGCAAAGAAGTAATTGACCAAATGGCCGCTGTCTTGATTTTACAAAATTATTTAGACTTACACCGAAAGGATTAATATGACACAAGAAGTTCACGGTGATGACCGGCAAATTACCCTTGTTGATGACAAGGGTAATGAAGAATTATACGAAGTTTTATTTACATTTCATTCAGATGACTATGACAAGTCTTACATCTTACTTTATCCAGCTGCAGTAGGCGATGATGAAGAAGTTGAAGTTCAAGCATTTAGTTATGATGCTGATGATGCAGGCGATGTGACCAGCAGCGATTTGCACGAAATTGAATCAGACGACGAATGGAACATGGTTCAAGGGGTGTTGAATACTTTCTTGGATGATGACCGTTTAAGTGGTGAATAAAGAAGAAAGACTGGCTTAGCCAGTCTTTTTTTATTAATAGAGAAAAATAGACGACTAATGAATGACAAAATATTAAAAACGTTGGAATTTTCTAAAATTACGCAAAGGTTGGCAGATCAAGCAATTACGGCACCAGCTAAGGAGCGGGCAATAAACTTAAAGCCTAGTGGTGACTTTGCTCAAGTCGAATCATCTTTGAAGCAGACTTTGGCGTTAGTTAATTTATTGCGAATTAAGGGTCAATTGCCGCTGACCGATTTTGAGGATGTCCGTCCTAGTACCAAGCGTTTGCGGATCAAAGCTAATTTAAATGCTAAAGAGCTGGGGAATATCCTGCTTGTTTTGGTATTGGCCAATGAAGTTAATAGCTTTTTGGCAGATGTTAATGGCGAACAACTAAACTTAGAGGCAATTGCAGGAATTGCCTCTAAGTTAGATGTTCCCGAAATGTTATTGAACGAACTTAAACGCGCGCTTGACTTTGACGGTGAGATTTTGGATACGGCTTCAAGCAACTTGGCTCGCTTGCGCCACGACTTAAAGAGTAATGACGAAGAAATCAAGATGCGAATGGATGCTTATACTAAGGGCAGTAGCAGTAAATATTTATCAGAGCAGATCGTGACCATTCGTGATGACCGCTATGTTATTCCGGTTAAACAAGAATATCGGGCAAAATTTGGCGGTGTGGTTCATGATCAAAGTGCCAGTGGGCAGACTTTATTCGTGGAACCCGGTGCAGTTTTAAGTTTGAACAATCGCCAACAGAATTTATTGGCTCAAGAACGGCAAGAAATTCACCGCATTTTACGGCAATTATCAGACTTAGCACGTGAAGAAGTGGCGCGACTCGATGCAATTGCCACGGCCTTAACCGAACTGGACTTTTTGCAGGCTAAGGCACATCTAGCTCGGGCAATGAAAGCAACTGAACCAAAATTAAGTCGAAATCATGAATTGAATTTATTGCAGGCACGCCACCCGCTGATTGATCCAGATAAGGTCTTGCCTAATGATATTCGCTTGGGACTTGAATTTGATACGATGTTAATTACCGGTCCTAACACTGGTGGTAAAACAATTACGCTCAAGACAACTGGTCTTTTACAATTAATGGCACAAGCTGGTTTATTTATTCCAGCTGCTGAAGGCAGTCAGGTTGGCGTTTTTAAAGATATTTGT
Source organism: Lactobacillus sp. ESL0677 (assembly GCF_029392875.1). Lineage (NCBI taxonomy): Bacteria > Bacillati > Bacillota > Bacilli > Lactobacillales > Lactobacillaceae > Lactobacillus > Lactobacillus sp. ESL0677. The sequence goes on from NZ_CP113946.1 coordinate 376,541, forward strand.
GCTGATATTGGTGATGAGCAGTCAATTGAGCAGTCGCTCAGTACTTTTTCATCGCACATCAACGATATTATTCAAATTATGAAAAAGGTTGACGATCAGACACTAGTTTTAATTGATGAAATTGGGGCTGGGACTGATCCAGAAGAAGGTGCCAGTCTGGCAATTAGTATTTTAGACTTTTTGCGTAAGAAAAAAGCTAAAATCATGGTCACAACGCACTATCCAGAATTAAAGCTGTACGGCTATAATCGCTCGCGGACAAGTAATGCATCGATGGAATTTGATGTGAAGACATTATCACCAACTTACCGTTTGCAGATTGGGATTCCTGGTCACAGTAATGCTTTTGCAATTGCGCGGCGGCTGGGAATGCGTGAGGATGTTGTTAAAATGGCGCAGGAATTGATGTTTGATGAAAATTCGGATATTAATACCATGATTGTGCGCTTAGACAAGCAGACTAAGGCAGCAACTGATGCTCGTAATCATTTGGAAAGTAGCCTTGACCGCAGTGAAAAGTTAGCGGAAAAATTGCAGCAGGCACTTGATTGGTATAATCAACGTGTGCAAAAGCAACTTGAGTTTGCGCAAGAACGGGCAAATGAGGTTGTTGCTAAAAAGCGCAAGAAAGCCGATCAAATTATTGCCAAGTTGGAAGAGCAGCACGGTAGTGTTAAGCAAAATGAGGTAATCGCTGCCAAGGGTGAATTTAACCAATTAGCAAAACAGGAAGAAAATCTGGCGCACAATAAGGTGTTGCAGCGTGAAAAGAAGCGGCATCATGTTACAGTTGGCGATCGGGTTAAAGTTTTGTCTTATGGTCAAGTGGGAACAATTACTAAACGCCTAGGTGAGCACCAATATGAAGTGCAAATGGGGATTATTAAGGTTAAAGTTAGTGATCGCGATGTTGAAAAGATTTCGGGTGAAATTAAGACTAAACCACAAAAAACGGTACGTGCCACTAGTGCTAATCGTCGCAGCAATGCTCGTAGTGAACTTGACTTGCGCGGTCAACGCTATGAGGAAGCTATGACCAATCTTGATCGCTATCTTGATTCGGTTTTGTTAGCTGGACTTGATGTTGTGACAATTATTCATGGTATTGGTACTGGAGCTATTCGTAAGGGTGTTTGGCAATATTTGGCTTCTAGCAACCATGTTAAGAGTTATAATTATGCGCCAGCAAACGAAGGTGGCAATGGCGCAACAATTGTTCATTTAAAGTAAAGCACTTGTAAAAAGTAAGTCAGCTTGCTATACTAAAATCATTAAGAGATAACGTAAGTTTATGTAGGAGGTATTTTCATGGTTGATGAATTAACAGATGAAAATTTTGAAGAAGAAACTAAAGATGGTGTTGTTTTAACAGACTTTTGGGCAACTTGGTGTGGTCCATGTAAGATGCAATCACCAGTTGTTGAGCAATTGGCTGAGGAACGTCAAGACGTTAAGTTCACTAAGATGGACGTTGATCAAAATAAAGAAACGCCAAGCGCTTTAGGAATTATGGCGATTCCAACAATGATTATTAAAAAAGATGGTAAGATTGTTGATCGGTTGACCGGTTATACACCAAAGCCAAAGCTTGACCAAATCTTAAGTCAATATACTGATTAGTAAGAAAGAGCCTCCCGCAAAAGCGGGAAGCTCTTTTTTTGTTATGTTATTTTTCTTTTAAGAGGTCACGAATTTCACGTAAGTAATCGTCAGTTGTCGGTCCAGCTGGTGCCTCTTTTTCTGGTTGATGCTTAGTTAGTCGGTTAATTCCCTTAACTAAGAGGAATACGATGATTGCAATAATTAAAAAGTTAATTACTGTATTGATAAAGGCGCCGTATTTAAAAGTTGCGCCGCCAACTCGTAAAACTAGATTTGAAAGGTCAATTTTGCCAATAAATAATCCAATTAGTGGATTAATCAAGTTGTTGACCAGAGAATTGACGATATTGGTAAAGGCACCACCGATAATTACACCAACGGCCAAATCAATGACGTTGCCGCGTTGAATAAATTCTTTAAATTCTTTAAGCATTTTTGTCCTCCTATATACCTTAATCATAGGTCAAGATGACAAAGAAGTGGTAAAAAATAGATTAGATTGCTACTGAAAAATATATTTGTACTATACAATTATTGATAGTTTCTTACTAAGAAGGAGACTTAGCACAACTGCTGTGATTGCCGCAATTGAAAAAGGAAAGCCCACTAAATATTGCAATAATAGTTTGTAAATAATCAAAAAGCATCTTAAATAAAGAATTTAACATAAAATTATTCATGTTTTGCTCAAAATAAGTGTAAAAATAGTCATAGTAATTAAGCATATGACTTAACAAAAGTGGTTAATCAAATTGAGCAATTAATTGGACCTTTTGCTTTTTTTCATCAATGTTCACGTCACATTCAGTAATACGGCCGTTTTGCTTTTGCATTGCCTCGGCGACGATACCAGCCTCAAGCGAAAATTCGTGACTGTCACTATTCAGGCGGTCGATGACAGTTTGACCACTTAATTCAAAAATGATTGTTGCCCGCTTTTCTTTAATTTTAGTTAAAGTACCAAATTCAGCTGTCGCAAAAAAGCTATTGACGTCTTCATAGGAGGCTAAATCATATTTGCGGGCGACGCGCTTACCGGCCCAATATAAGATAGCGTCATCGTCATCGCCTAAGATTTGCGGTAAGATGAAGTCACGGTACAATTGATTAATAAAATATACGTGTTCGCTTTGCTCATTATTTTGCATAAAGTATTCATCCCTTTTATTCTTTTCTATTTTACCGTAAAATTGATAAGTAGAAAACTTTTAGGGAGAATTTTGTATGATGAACAATCGTCCAGTTGGTCTGTTAGATTCCGGTGTTGGTGGGTTAAGTGTCGTAAAAAAAGTACTGCAAAAAATGCCGCATGAATCAACGGTTTTTATTGGGGATAATGCCAACATTCCTTATGGCGACAAGTCACAAGCAGACATTATTGACCTTACGCGGCAAAGTGTTAAGTTTTTATTAAGTAAAAACGTTAAGCTAATTATTTTTGCCTGCAATACTGCAACAGCTGCCGCAATGACTGCTATTCAACAAGAAGTTGACCAACAAATTGTTGGTGTTATCCAATCTGGGGGACTTCTGGCGGCACAAACAACGCAAAACAAAAAAGTTGCCGTGGTGGCAACGAACTATACGATTTCTCACCACGCTTATCAACAAGAAATTAACTTTCGTGATCCTGAAATTAAGGTAACTGAATTAGCTGCACCCAAGTTGGTGCCGCTAATTGAGCAAGATGCTGATGAGGCGACTTGCCTTGAAGCAGTTAAATCAACTTTAGCTCCGATTATGACGCAGGAATTTGATACGTTAGTTTTGGGGTGTACCCATTATCCATTAATTAAGGCTCAGTTTGCCCAAGCTCTTGGGGATAAAGTTAAGTTGGTTGATCCGGCTGATCAAGTAGCACAATACACGGCAAACGTTATGGAACGCGATGGTTTACTAAGTACAGCTGATAATGAACCGACACATGAATATTACACAACTGGTGATGTAGCAATGTTTAATGAATTGGGCAGCAAATTTTTAAACGATCCGGCATTTAGGGCGCGACATTTGATTAAGGGAGAAGATTACTGATGAAAGAAATTCTATTTGCGACGACTAATCAAGGTAAAGTTAAAGAGTTGCGTGGGGCCTTTGCACAGGCAGGGATTGAAGCTGTGATTAAAACTAATGCGGACTTGGACAATCCACCAATTGTGGATGAATACGGCACAACTTTTGAACAAAATGCCAAGCTCAAGGCACACGAACTTGCTGACTTTAGTGGAATGACTACAATTGCCGATGATTCTGGGTTAATGGTTGATGCGCTTGACGGCGCCCCAGGAGTGCATTCTGCGCGTTATGCTGGTGAAGGTCATAATGATGCCCAGAATAATGCAAAATTATTGGCAGAGCTTGGCGGTGTTCCACAAGAAAAAAGAACAGCCAAGTTTAATACAACGATTGTTGCTTCAATGCCAGGTCAGTTTGACCATGATCTTGTAGTTGATGGTCAATGTGCTGGGCAGATTCTGGCAGCACCCCGCGGCGAAGATGGCTTTGGCTATGATCCGCTATTTTATGTACCAGAAACGGGTAAAACTTTTGCGCAAATGACTTTGGATGAAAAAAATAGCCTGTCGCATCGCGGCCGGGCAATTGTTAAGTTGCTTGCAGCATGGCCGGAATGGTTGGCACAATTTAATTAATTAAAAAAGGTTAACTCAATGTAAGTGAGTTAACCTTTTTCTATCCTGCTAAAGTGATCTTGTTGTCTTGTAAAATCTTGAGATAAGCCGCTAAGTAAATATCCTGCACGTCTTTTTCTCTGCCGGGTTTAACTTGGAAGTGGATCACATAGTTGACGGTTTTTGCAGTTTGGCTAGTGATGCCGATAATCTTAGGTCCTTGCACTAACGTCTTTTTAGCAAGCCCGACCTGATTATTTGCCTGTTTAATCAGCGCGCGAACCTTGTTAAAGTCATTTTGGACATTTAATTGCAAGGTAATATCAAGGCCAATGCCGCCGTGAGCCAGATTTTGCACAATTGAAATATTGCGGTTAGGAATGTAGATAATGGATCCGTCAGTGCCCTTGAGCCGCGTGGTTCTAAGTCCCAACTGAACCACAGTACCCGTTTGATTATTAATTTGGACAATATCGCCGACGTCAAATTGGTCTTCACTTAGAATGAAAAAGCCGTTAACTAAGTCGCTGACAAAGCCTTGTGCGCCCATTCCTAAAGCTAGGGAAAAGATGCCGGCACTTGCTAAAAGAGTCCCAATTGGAATCCCCAAAATCGATAAAACTCCAAATAAGTAAAAGAAAATTACGGTATAGCTAAAAATACTATTTATTAAAGCAGCTACGGTTCTAGTACGCTTATTTTGGGGTCGTTTACTATGCTTTAAATAATGGTTTATAATTCTTTTGCCGCAGTAGTCAATGATATAAAAGATTGCTGTTGATAAGACTAGCTGCCAGATTACAGTTAGCAAATGTTCACCGATACTGTCCCAGTTTAATTTTAAAAACTGTCGATTTATTTTAAGTAAATTATTCATTGGGTTTACCTTTCATGGATGTACATTAACTATAACAAAATATTTACATATCGGTTGAGATTAAAGTGTTTACATGCTAGACTTTTTTTAGAAGCAAAATTGGAGGTAGAAGATGGAAATTTCCTATGGTGCGCTAGCAGGCTTAATTGCTGCTGTTGCATTACTAATTTTAGTACTTTTCGCTATTCCGGTGCTGGTTCGTGCCGCAAAGGCTACTAAAGAAGCAAAGAAAACAATTCAAATTGCGAATGAGTCAATCCAGCAAGTTGCCAAAGATGTTGATGGCTTGCTCGACCAAACAAATGATTTGCTTGACAAGACCAATGTCTTGCTAGCTGATGTTAATGTCAAGATGAAGACCTTAGATCCAGTTGTTCAAGCAGCTGCAGATTTAGGTGAAAGTGTCTCAGATGTTAATGCTTCTTCGCGGAAAATGGCAAAGCGGTTCAGCAGTGTTCATTTTAAGCGTAATGGGGCTGTTTCTTCTGCTTTAACAGCAATGTTTGCACGGCGCAAGCGTCGTAAAGGTGAAGATTAAGTAAAAGGAGTTACTTTTATGAAAAAATTTACAAGTTTTTTATTTGGTACAATCGTTGGTTGTGCCGCAGGATTTGTTGCAGGATCATTGTTTGTCACTGATGATCAAGTTGACGATTTAAAGAATAAAGTTAAGAATAACGATACTGTTCAAGACTTGAAGAAGAAATATGACAACGGTACCGAAGTTGTTAAGAATCAATTAGCATCATTTCCTAAGAATGTTGAAGATGATTCTGAATTAAAAGATTTCGATGATATTGTGATTGACGATTCGAATGAAAATGTTGCTCAAAGTGACAATGCGGAAAACACAGTTGCTGATTTGCACGATGCCGAAAACGACACTGATGTTGAATCACCAATTTATCCACAAGAATAAATAATGTTAATAAAAAAGCACCAGACAGATTTTTCTGCCTGGTGCTTTTTATTTGATAATTAATCTTTAAGTGGTAAAACTTTCAATTCCTTATCAGTGTGGGTGAATGGTTGGTAGCCGTCTTTAGTAACAACGCCGCAATCTTCAATTCTTACACCAGCAACACCGGGGATGTAAATACCAGGTTCAATTGAGAAGCACATGCCTTCTTCAATGATTAAATCATTGCCTTGAACAATTGATGGGTACTCGTGCACGTCCTTACCAATTCCGTGGCCAAGTCTGTGGATAAAGTATTCACCATAACCGGCCTTGGTAATAATATCTCGTGCAACGCCGTCAAGTTCTGAAGCAGTCATTCCGGGACGAACGGCATCAATTGCAGCTTGTTGGGCCTCGCGATCGATTTCGTAAATTTCCCGTTCCTTTGCGCTAGGTTCACCGTAAGCAACAGTTCGACTTGAGTCAGAAGCATAGCCGTTGTGCATTGTTCCGAGGTCAAACAAGATTAATTCGTTTGGCTTAATTTTGGTCATTGATGGCCCAAGGTGAGGATTGGCGGCATTAGCGCCAGCTTGCACAATGGTTTCAAAACTTTCGTGCATGACACCTTTTTGTAATTTTAATTGGTAGTCAATTTGACCAGCAATATAACGTTCAGTTACACCAGTTCTGATGGCATCAAATCCAATTTGAAAAGCAAAGTCGGCTTCACGACCAGCAGCCTGCAATTCCTTAATTTCACTAGGAGTCTTGTATAACCGGATTTTAGCGATAAAGTTGGAAACGTCCCCGCTAAAATCGGCATCTGAAAATTGTTCATGGATTAATTGATAATGGGCAACAGATAAATTATTTTTCTCTAGAGCCCACTTGTGATATTCACTCGTTCTGTTTTTAACTTTGTCAGCAATAATTGCCCAAGGATCTTCTGAATCGAGGTAACCATAAACGTCGCCATCCCAAGCAGAATTTTTGGCTTCTTCGACATTTAATGCGGGGACGAAAACGAAGGGATCGCTGTCTTTAAAGGCAAGTAGAGCAAAAATACGTTCATGGGGTTCCATCTCGTAGCCAGTGAAATATGCAATAGTAATTGGATTAGAAATGTAAGCTACATCATTACCAGAGCTTTGTAGCCATTCTTGTAATTTATTTAAATTCATCTTAATGTTCCTTTCAAAATAAATCTTAATCATGAAAAGTATATCATGTTCTAAGTGTGAAAAAATGAAAGAATAGTTGTAAACGTTTGCACTTTTTTGCAATTCATGGTAAATTCTATATTGAGAATTTTTACGGAGGAACGAAGGATGCGTAAACAAGATATTACAATTTATGACGTTGCTCGCGAAGCTGAAGTCTCAATGGCGACAGTCTCACGGGTTGTTAATGGCAATACAAATGTGCGTAAAGACACGCGTGAACGGGTTATGGCGGTTATTAATCGCCTGCATTATCAACCAAATGCTGTTGCTCAAGGCCTAGCTTCTAAACGGACAACAACTGTTGGGTTGATTGTGCCGGACTTAACCAACTTGTACTTTGCAGAATTATCAAAAGGGATTGATGACATTGCTTTGCTATACAAGTACAATATTATTATTACAAGTATTGAAAATCGCTTAATGCGTGAAGACCAAGCAATCCAAGGTTTGCTAAATAAGCAGGTTGATGGGGTAATTTACATGTCAAATTGCTTACCAAAAGAAGCAGTTGAAGCATTTAAGCGTACCGACACGCCAGTAGTTTTAGCAGGAACAAGGGACAATCACAAGGAATTTCCGTCAGTGACGATTGATTACCGTAAAGCTGATACCGAAGCATTGAACTTACTGTACAATGATGGCAAACGTAATTTAGCCTTGGTTGTTGGGGATGCCGATGCTGTTGTTAATGCTGAGTGTCGGATTCCAGCTTACAAGGAATTTATGGCAGAACACCACTTGGGTGAAGGCCGGGTTTACGAGAATATTAAGGACCATTCAGATGGCTATAACTTGTATTCACGTTTGCTTCAAGACGGTGTTGACGGCGTAGTTGTTACTCGCGATATTACTGCCGTTGGTATTTTAAACTCAGCGATTGATGCTGGTAAGAAAGTGCCGGAAGACCTAGAAATTATTACGGCAAGTGCAACTCAAATCGCTTCGGTTGTGCGACCAGCGTTAACCGCAATTCGTCAGCCATTATATGACATGGGTGCTGTTGCGATGAGAATGTTGACCAAGTTGATGAACAACGAGGAAGTAACGGATACGCAGATTGAGTTACCATACGAATTATTGAAGAAGCAAAGTACGAGCAACCAATAATTTTAAGCATAGAAAAACTTTAAGCATAGAAAAACGATTCACAGTTTAGTGAATCGCTTTTTTGTTAGTGAATTATTTGTATGGTGGCTTTAATCAGCTCTGGAGTAGTCTTAATTCGCGGCGCCATCTGTGGTAAGTAAGCTGTTAGCGCAATATTATGATAGCGACTTATGCGCGGTAATTGGCGGTAGCTTTCCCAACTTTGTTGATCAAAAAAGCCGTAAAACAAAATATCTTGAGCCTTGACCCAGCCTAATCTAGTATAAAGCCATAGACTTTTAGGACTGCCGTTAAAATTAGCAATCTTAAGGAGTGTATTAGCTGGCAAGGTTTTATCAGTCTTTGATTGATTATCAGGCAGGCGGTAGATTGGCACCTGTTTTTGCGGTTTAGCGATGATTTGCTTATCCTGATAAGGTGCAATGTCGCGAGCGGTTAAGTCGAGGTTGACAAATTCAGCTGAGATAAAAGTTTGGTCAGCAACCTGATAATACAGTTGGTTATGAGCGCGGACGCCATACATGACGTTGAGCTTTTGTCCAGGATGAATGTACTTGTGCTGCTTAATGCGGACGTATGGGTTCATCATGATTGGCGTTTTGCTTTTACCAAAATAAACGCCGCTGCGGTGAATATCGTACTTACTGGTGCCTTCTTTGGCTAGTTTATATTTAAAACCGGTAGTCGGATAATTAGTGACCACGCCGTCAACGTTTTTATTAATTAGCCAGTGCCAAAGAGTAGGTGACTCATCCATTTCCGCCCAAACATACACCTGCTTATTAAGTAAGTGCAGCCAGTGTATCAGCCAAGAATGCTCTTGAATAACGTCGGATGACACGTTGACTGCGTTAACTTGCGGCAAATTGCTGAAATTCATGCGTTTGAGACTGCCAACAAGCAAAATCAAATATGCATCTGGCATTAGTGACCGCAGATGAAACAGACTAGCTGCCGAAAAAGAATGGATCATAACGCGATTTTGCATGTGGTATTTTTTAATTGTTTGCGCAATTTCATCTTCTAATTGGTAAGATGGATCGACGGAGTGGTCTACCTTGGTTTCTAAAACAAATTTTGTATTTGGCCGCTTTTGGTAATGCTCAAAGAGTTGGTCCAAGCTAAGTACATGTTCACCGTTATCATATGTTAATTGGCTAAGTGTTTGCCAAGTATTTTGTGATACAATTGCATGTGTATGAGTAACTCGAAATAAATCATCATCATGTGAGACAACTAAAACTCCGTCTGAAGACAGATGCAGGTCGAGTTCAACGTAATCGGCTCCAGAATTGAAGGCCGAGTCGTCACTCTGAATTGTTTCTTCAGGGTATTTGCTCGGATCGCCTCTGTGACCGACAACGGTAAAGCCGCTGGTTATGACAAAGATTAAGCTAAAAAAAAGAGCCAGAATTAGATGGCTATATCGTTTCATGTGTACACCTCTATCGCTTAATACAATAGCATGGTTGCACATTTTTTGCTATATAGCAAAAGTTTTTATTTCATGGAGGCGAGGTTAATGGATCAACAATATGAAGAGTTAGATTTAATTGAAGAAATTACCAGAAACGACGGCAGCAAGTACTTTGAAATTTCAAATATTGATCAAAATGGTATTGCAGAATTGGCTGTTGATCATGGCATGATTAAGAATGTCCGGATTTTGCAATTGAATATTCCACGTACTAAAGCGTTGATGACTTATGAAGAATATATTAATAAGAATTATCATCTGGAAACTTTAACTAACGAGGATGATTGGAAAAATCCGAGTTGGGTTGAATGGGATAAGCCAAAGGGCAAAATTCGGGATGCCTATCAGATGATTTTGAAATCTAACCAGATTGGATAAAAGAGCAGCATAATGGAAACACTTCGCATTTTACATACCAATGATTTACACTCGCATTTTGAGCATTTTCCTAAAATTGGGCGGTATTTAAAAGCTGCCCAGCAGGATCAATCGGTTGACCAAGTTTTCACGTTTGATGCCGGTGATTTTATGGATCGTTCGCAGCCACTAACCGATGCAACATATGGTCAAGCCAATATTGATTTAATGAACTCGTTTAATTATGATGCAATTACTATTGGCAATAATGAGGGCATTTCTAATTCTCATGCAGTGGTTGAGCGGCTGTTTGACCGCGCCAAATTTCCGGTGATTTTGGCTAATTTGCGCGAGGAAGATGAGACGTTGCCGCATTGGTGCGTGCAAGATAAAATTCTAACTACTAAAAAGGGCACGCGAATTGCCTTAATTGGTTTGACGGCGGCTTATCCTTTGTCTTATCTGCCTAATCATTGGCATGTTAAGATGTTAAGGGAAACAATGGATGCGGTTTTGCCTGAAATTGAGGGTCAGTACGATGTCTTAATTCTGTTAACCCACATTGGCTTGAACATGGATCGCTTTTTGGCAGAAAATTATCCACAGATTGATCTAATTGTCGGCGGTCACAGCCACGATTTATTAAAGCATGGTGAACAAGTTAATGGCGTCTGGCTGACACAGACGGGCAAGTGGGGTAACTATGTTGGCAATATTCGGTTGGAACTTGATGATCAGCACCACGTGCAAAAGATTGTGCCCCACGTTGAACCAACAAGTCTGATGAAGGCGGAGCCGGATGATGAAGAAGTAATTCAAAGTTATCAAGACCGCGGCCGTGATATTTTAATGCGGGAACAAGTTGCGGATTTACCAAAAAAATTTGCGAATGATCGCGAGGCTACTATTCAAGTGTCGCTTGATGCAATTGCTAATTTTGCTGGGACAGACCTAGCAATGCTCAGTTCGGGCTTGTTTTTAGATCCGTTCAAAAAGGGCATTTTAACAAAATACGATTTACAAAGGAGTTTGCCGCACTCAATGCACGTTGTACGCTCAACCTTAAAAGGCAGCGATTTGTGGCGGTTAGTCATGGAAATTGAAAAAAATCGGCATTTTCTCGATCATTTTCCGTTGCAGGGGATGAGCTTTCGCGGGAAGATTTTTGGGCAAATGCATTATAAGGGGATTAAATTTGACCCGATTAGCCGCGTTGTTTATGTTAATGGCAAGCAGATTGACCCGCTCAAAAAATACGAGATCGCGGTGCTGGACCACTACGTACTAGTGCCGTTTTTTCCGACATTAGCAATTGTGGGCGATAATAAATTTTTATTTCCGCAATTTTTGCGGGAAGTTGTTGGCAGTTATTTAGCCAAAAAATACCCGATTGGTAGGAAGTGAAGTAAATGACGGATAAGACAGTAGCAGATAGTTCAAAAAAGCCGGAACGGAATAATAAGTTTACTGAAGATCAGCCGCTACGCCACCCACTGGCTATTGTTGGCCAAGTTGGCGATCAAGTTAAGATTAACCAGCAGCTTTATCAAATACTTGTTAACAAAAGAGAAGCACTGGATGTTGAGGTTTTGCGGCAAAAGTATGATCCGTTTCTCGATCAATATGACTTTTTGGTGGGGGATGTTTCCAGTGACCATTTACGACTAAAGGGTTTTTATAAAGATAATATGCGGACAGCGATTGACCGCAAGGAGCAGACGATTGCAGATTATTTGATGGAATACTGTAATCCGGGAACAGGTTACTTTATTTTGCAGCTGCTCAGTCCGGTTCATCATTATCACTCTAGCAGTCAGAAAAATTGGCGTGGTAACGGTAACTACCGGCAATCTGGGCACAGACGAACTGGTGCGCGTTTTAAGAAGACAGTCGTATTTAAAAAGCGGCGAGTGCATAAGACCACTTTTAAGAAAAAAGAAACGGTTGCGGTTAAAAAAGAACACAGCAATCATCACTCTTTTGTAATTAAAAAGAGAAAGGGCAGCAAGTAAGTGAAAGATTATCAATTATTTTTGATTGACCTTGATGGTACGATTTATCGCGGCAAGGATACAATTGCTGCAGGTGTGCGTTTTGTTCATCGGTTAGAGCAAGTAGGCAAGGATTATTTATTCTTGACCAATAACACCACGAGAACGCCGCAGATGGTCGTGGATAAGTTGGCGGGTCATGGGATTAAGACGGACATAGAACACGTTTATACGCCTTGTATGGCGACTGTGAGCTATCTTAGAAGGCAGAATCTGCAATTGACACCATTGAAATTTTATTTAATTGGTGAGATTGGCTTGTGGCATGAATTTTTGCAGCAAAAAGATTTTGAATTAGACCCGCGCCACCCAGACTATGTCATTGTGGGGATGGATCGCGATTTAACGTACCGGAAGGTTCAAATTGCTGCTGACGCTATCAGAAGTGGCGCAACGTTTATTGGAACTAATGCTGACGTTAATTTACCTAGCGATGAAGGATTATTGCCGGGAAATGGGTCGCAGTGTGCGATGATTGCGGTTTCTAGTGGTCAAGAACCGTTGTATATTGGTAAGCCGTCAGCGATTATTGTTGAGATGGCGCTGGCCAAAATGAAGTGCTCCAAGGAGCGCGCGATTTTAGTTGGCGATAATTATGATACTGATATTAAGGCCGGTTTTAATAGCCAAGTTGACCAATTATTAGTAACCACTGGAATTACGCAGCCGCGCGATATTAAGGATAAGCGGCAACCAACTTATGTCGTTGGCAGTTTGGATCAATTTGAATTATGAACAAGCAAAATAGTATTCTGACGATTATTTATCATTTCGTATTTGCAATTACGAGTAGCGTAGTGGGTGCAATTGTTGCTAGTTGGCCGCTGCTTTTGGTGTTTATTGTTGTCCAAAAAACAAACAAAACGGTGAAACTGACGATTGGTCAAGTAATGCACAATTATAATCAACTGATGTGGTATTTGGTTTGGCCGTTTAAGCATGTATTGCACATGCGTGACTTGCCAACTTCGCCGATGGCAGCACAGCACTTTGCGGCAGTAAAGAAGCTGTTTATCTTGGCAATTGTTGCCTTTTTGTGTTGTCTGGCAATTTATTTTTGGGGTCGGCGACAAAAAGGTAATGTGCTAAAGCTAAATAAAGTTTGGGCACTACTATTTTTACTATTGCCGATTGCAATTTTGCCATTTGCCGTGACAAACTTTGACAGTTTCTTCGTTTTGTTTCACCATGTGCTGTTTGCGGGTAGTAATACGTGGTTATTTGACCCAGCAACTGATCCGATTATCAATGTGCTAACAGAAGGTTTTTTTGCCTCGTGTTTTGCGGTTGGTGGAATTATTTATGAATTATACTTTGCTGAAAAATTATTACAGCGTTAAAAAAGGAGTTCCCTTAGTGGAACTCCTTTTTTGGTGTGATGCGTTTTTTTAATGCAACAATTAAAATCGGAATGACAGAAATCAAGATTATAGCTAGGATTAAAATTGAAAAATGGTTCCTGACAAACGGGATGTTGCCGAAGAAAAAGCCAATGGTGGTGAACACACCGCACCAGAGAATGCCGCCGACAATGTTGTATGCCGCGAATTTACCGTAGTGCATTTTGCTGCCGCCGGAAATGAAAGGAACAAAGGTCCTAATGAACGGGATAAAACGTCCGATTACAATGGTGATTGGACCGTGACGTTCAAAAAACTTTTCGGCTGCTAGGCGATTTTTTTGGTTAATTAACTTATTAAACCAAGCATAATGGCTGCCGGCATTAATAGATCGGGCGCCAAGCTCATAATTGCATGCATCACCTAGGACCGCCGCTAGCAGAACCGTTAGGTACACTAGCCAAATATCAAGTTGATATTTCGGATTAACGGCCATTGAACTCGCTGCAAAAATAAGCGAATCCCCGGGTAAAAACGGAAAGATGACCAGACCGGTTTCAATAAAAATAATGCCAAATAGGATGAGGTAGGTCCAACCGCTAAACTGACTGACGATTGTGATTAGGTGGTGATCAATGTGCAAGATAAAGTTGATTAACGCCATAAAGTCTCCTAAATACTGGTTGAGTGGATGGTTAAAGTTTTCTCTGGGAAAAGTGACCGCATAATTGAAGTAATTGCAATTTGCGCTTCACCAAAACCAAGGCCAATCACGGGTACGCGCCCGGGATATGTAGCGGCATCACCGACAGCATAAATCCCAGGGACATTAGTTTTCATTTCTTGTCCAACCTTAATCTGCCCGCCGGCAATGTCAACGCCCCATTGTTTAACAAAATTATTGTTGGCACGAAAACCATAAGCAACCACAATTTCATCAAATGAATGTTGAATAATGTCAGATTGACCTATTTGTTTTAGGCCAATTTGCAATTGATTATTCACTAACGAACTGACTTTAGGAAGGTAAGGGGTTAGAATTTCAACATTTTTTAAACTTTTAAGTTGCTGAATGCTGGATTCTAAACCGCGAAATTCGTTTCGCCGGTGGACGAGCTTAACGTGTGTGTTAGGCTGCTGGGCTAATTCGAGCGCCCAATCAAGTGCCGAATCACCGCCGCCAAAAATGCCAACTGTTTTATCGGCAAATTTTTCAGGCTCCCTTATATAGTAGTGAATATGTTTTTCACTCTCATTGTCCACTTTAAGTGGGAACTTTTTAGGTGTAAACGAACCAGTACCGCTGGCAATAATGATACTTTTGACGGCGAATTCATCGTCAATAATGAAATAATCGTCATCTTTCGTAATCTCACTAACGCGGTGGTTTAGTGCAAAAGTTGCTTTTGTCTTTGTTTCTTTTGCTAAACGTTCAACTAATTCTTTACCCGTAATTTCATCAAAAACAGGGATGTCAAAAATTTTTTTGAACGGATAAAGCAGTTTTGGTTGCCCACCAACTTCCGTTAATGAGTCAAAAATGACGGTTTTTAGTCCATGCAAGTGAGCAAAATTCGCACTGAAGAGACCAATTGGACCTGCCCCCACGATTGCTATATCAAATTTTTTTATTTTAAAAACTCCCCTCTAAACGTTGATATAACAACTTTAACATGAAATCAGAAGTAAGTCATTTTAATAAATTGAAAAAAAAGCTTGCAAAAGCAGGAACAAGTTGGTAATATTAATAACTGTCGTCGGGCAAGACAAGTCAAAGTTTGTCAGAGCGGGCGGCGAAATAAAACTAAACCAAAGTCTTGACAAGAAGAGCTAGGTTTAGTAAGATAATAAACGCTGCTGAGGGAAAGCAAAACTTCTTCAGTGGTGGGGCAGAAAAAAGTTCTTGACAAAAGAAAGAACATCTGCTAAAATTAAACAAGCGCGGTTGTAAAGCTATTTACAGCAGCGGGTAGTACCTTGAAAACTGAACAATGTTTTCGCAAAGTGTGCGGGTGTAAGAACCCAAAACAAAAAAGCGAAGTCAATTTCGCAAGCAAATAAATCCGAGATGCAAATCTTGGAACGAATGAGCAAACATTCAAACAAACATTAAAAATGAGAGTTTGATCCTGGCTCAGGACGAACGCTGGCGGCGTGCCTAATACATGCAAGTCGAGCGAGCAATTTTAATTGAATACTTTCGGGTAGGATGTTAAAAGCGCGAGCGGCGGATGGGTGAGAACACGTGGGTAACCTGCCCTCTAGATTGGGATACCATTTGGAAACAGATGCTAATACCGAATAAGAAGTAAGATCACATGATCTAGCTATGAAAGGCGGCTTTTGAGCTGTCACTAGAGGATGGACCCGCGGTGCATTAGCTAGTTGGTAAGGTAACGGCTTACCAAGGCGATGATGCATAGCCGAGTTGAGAGACTGAACGGCCACATTGGGACTGAGACACGGCCCAAACTCCTACGGGAGGCAGCAGTAGGGAATCTTCCACAATGGACGCAAGTCTGATGGAGCAACGCCGCGTGAGTGAAGAAGGTTTTCGGATCGTAAAGCTCTGTTGTTGGTGAAGAAGGATAGTTAGAGTAACTGCTAATTATTTGACGGTAATCAACCAGAAAGTCACGGCTAACTACGTGCCAGCAGCCGCGGTAATACGTAGGTGGCAAGCGTTGTCCGGATTTATTGGGCGTAAAGCGAACGCAGGCGGGAAGACAAGTCAGATGTGAAAGCCCTCGGCTCAACCGGGGAATTGCATCTGAAACTGCCTTTCTTGAGTGCAGAAGAGGAGAGTGGAACTCC
Source organism: Lactobacillus sp. ESL0677 (assembly GCF_029392875.1). NCBI lineage: Bacteria > Bacillati > Bacillota > Bacilli > Lactobacillales > Lactobacillaceae > Lactobacillus > Lactobacillus sp. ESL0677. The sequence continues at coordinate 392,923 of NZ_CP113946.1, forward strand.
ATGTGTAGCGGTGGAATGCGTAGATATATGGAAGAACACCAGTGGCGAAGGCGGCTCTCTGGTCTGTAACTGACGCTGAGGTTCGAAAGCATGGGTAGCGAACAGGATTAGATACCCTGGTAGTCCATGCCGTAAACGATGAGTGCTAAGTGTTGGGAGGTTTCCGCCTCTCAGTGCTGCAGCTAACGCATTAAGCACTCCGCCTGGGGAGTACGACCGCAAGGTTAAAACTCAAAGGAATTGACGGGGGCCCGCACAAGCGGTGGAGCATGTGGTTTAATTCGAAGCAACGCGAAGAACCTTACCAGGTCTTGACATCTAGTGCAATTCATAGAGATATGAAGTTCTCTTCGGAGACACTAAGACAGGTGGTGCATGGCTGTCGTCAGCTCGTGTCGTGAGATGTTGGGTTAAGTCCCGCAACGAGCGCAACCCTTATTATTAGTTGCCAGCATTAAGTTGGGCACTCTAATGAGACTGCCGGTGACAAACCGGAGGAAGGTGGGGACGACGTCAAGTCATCATGCCCCTTATGACCTGGGCTACACACGTGCTACAATGGTTAGTACAACGAGGAGCGAACCTGTGAAGGCAAGCGAATCTCTTAAAGCTAATCTCAGTTCGGATTGCACTCTGCAACTCGAGTGCATGAAGCTGGAATCGCTAGTAATCGCGGATCAGAACGCCGCGGTGAATACGTTCCCGGGCCTTGTACACACCGCCCGTCACACCATGAGAGTCTGTAATACCCAAAGCCGGTAGGATAACCCTTCGGGGAGTCAGCCGTCTAAGGTAGGACAGATGATTAGGGTGAAGTCGTAACAAGGTAGCCGTAGGAGAACCTGCGGCTGGATCACCTCCTTTCTAAGGAAGAGCGAATAGGTGGAGAGTAGGGATACTAAAGGAAGCCTAGGAGCAACGGAAGCACACGGAGCGAGAACATTGTTTAGTTTTGAGGGTAGTACCTCACAGCAGAATAAAGAACAGATACGCAAGAGACGGGCCTATAGCTCAGTTGGTTAGAGCGCACGCCTGATAAGCGTGAGGTCGATGGTTCAAGTCCATTTAGGCCCATTGACATCAGGTTATTGACTGTCGCAGAAGAGTATTTGGGGGCTTAGCTCAGATGGGAGAGCACCTGCTTTGCACGCAGGAGGTCATCGGTTCGATCCCGTTAGCCTCCATTGAGTCGAGAGACTCATGGTTAGTACATTGAAAACTGAATATAATCCAAGAAAAAACCGAGAGACAATCAAAGAGATAAGAAACAGATTGCAAGAGCGACCGAGAGAGTAGATCTTAAGAGTAAGGTCAAGTAAAGAAGGGCGCACGGTGAATGCCTAGGCACAAGAAGGCGAAGAAGGACGCGACGAACGGCGAAATGCTTCGGGGAGCAGTAAGTACGCAGAGATCCGGAGGTATCCGAATGGGGGAACCCAGTATGAGCAATCATATTACTAGCTGATGAATACATAGTCAGGTAGGGCAAGACGCAGTGAACTGAAACATCTAAGTAGCTGCAGGAAGAGAAAGAAAAATCGATTTCCCTAGTAGCGGCGAGCGAAGAGGAAAGAGCCCAAACCGGTTGATTTATCAATCGGGGTTGTAGGACTGCAAGAAGGTAGTGGCAGAGATAGCAGAATTATCTGGGAAGGTAAGCCAGAGAGGGTGAGAGCCCCGTAAGCGAAATTGAAGTCACGCCGAGCAGGATCCTGAGTAGGCCGGAACACGAGGAATTCCGGTTGAAGCAGCGAGGACCATCTCGCAAGGCTAAATACTAATTTGTGACCGATAGTGAACCAGTACCGTGAGGGAAAGGTGAAAAGAACCCCGGAAGGGGAGTGAAAGAGAACCTGAAACCGTGTGCTTACAAGTAGTCAGAGCCCATTAAAGGGTGATGGCGTGCCTTTTGTAGAATGAACCGGCGAGTTACGTTAACTAGCGAGGTTAAGTCAGAAAAGACGGAGCCGCAGCGAAAGCAAGTCTGAAGAGGGCGAGATAGTTAGTTGATGTAGACCCGAAACCAAGTGACCTACCCATGGCCAGGTTGAAGGTGCGGTAAAACGCACTGGAGGACCGAACCCACGTAAGTTAAAAATTGCGGGGATGAGCTGTGGGTAGCGGTGAAATTCCAAACGAACTTGGAGATAGCTGGTTCTCTCCGAAATAGCTTTAGGGCTAGCCTGGTGCGAGGATGATAATGGAGGTAGAGCTCTGTTTGGACGAAGGGCCCGTCAGGGGTTACTGAATTCAGATAAACTGCGAATTCCAGATATCAAAGCACTGGAGTCAGACTGCGAGTGATAAGATCCGTAGTCGAAAGGGAAACAGCCCAGATCACCAGTTAAGGTCCCAAAATCTATGCTAAGTGGAAAAGGATGTGGAGTTGCGTAGACAACTAGGATGTTGGCTCAGAAGCAGCCATCATTAAAAGAGTGCGTAATAGCTCACTAGTCGAGTGACGCTGCGCCGAAAATTTACCGGGGCTAAGCATAGTACCGAAACTGTGGATGTGTAGTAATACACGTGGTAGGAGAGCGTTCTAAGTGCGGTGAAGGCTAATCGAGAGGATAGTTGGAGCGCTTAGAAGTGAGAATGCCGGTATGAGTAGCGAAAGATAGGTGAGAATCCTATCCGCCGAAAGACTAAGGTTTCCTGGGGCAGGCTCGTCCGCCCAGGGTAAGTCGGGACCTAAGGTAAGGCCGAAAGGCGTAGCCGATGGACAACAGGTAGAGATTCCTGTACTGCGTTAAATCGTTAATAGCGAAGGAGGGACGCAGGAGGCAAGGAACGCATGGCGCTGGAAGCCATGTTCAAGCGATAAGTGAGAGAGTGAGTCAAATGCTTGCTTTCGATAATCACAAGTCGTGAAGAGGAGCGAAATAAAGTAGCGAAGGTTCTGTAGTCACACTGCCAAGAAAAGCTTCTAGTGAGAGATAACGTACCCGTACCGCAAACCGACACAGGTAGTCGAGTGGAGAACACTAAGGTGAGCGAGAGAACTCTCGTTAAGGAACTCGGCAAAATCGCCCCGTAACTTCGGAAGAAGGGGTGCTGGTGTAAGAGCCAGCCGCAGTGAATAGGCCCAAACAACTGTTTATCAAAAACACAGGTATCTGCAAAGTCGTAAGACGACGTATAGGTGCTGACACCTGCCCGGTGCTGGAAGGTTAAGGAGAGAGCTTAGTCGAAAGACGAAGGTTCGAACTGAAGCCCCAGTAAACGGCGGCCGTAACTATAACGGTCCTAAGGTAGCGAAATTCCTTGTCGGGTAAGTTCCGACCTGCACGAAAGGTGTAATGATTTGGGCACTGTCTCAACGAGAGACTCGGTGAAATTATAATACCCGTGAAGATGCGGGTTACCCGCGACAGGACGGAAAGACCCCATGGAGCTTTACTGCAATTTGATATTGGGTAGCTGTTAAACATGTACAGGATAGGTAGGAGCCAGAGAAGATAGGACGCTAGTCTTATTGGAGGCAATGTTGGGATACTACCCTTGTTTGATGGCTACTCTAACTAGTATCTCTAAGCGAGATATAGGACAGTGTCAGATGGGCAGTTTGACTGGGGCGGTCGCCTCCTAAAGAGTAACGGAGGCGCCCAAAGGTTCCCTCAGAATGGTTGGAAATCATTCACAGAGTGTAAAGGTATAAGGGAGCTTGACTGCGAGAGAGACAACTCGAGCAGGGACGAAAGTCGGGCTTAGTGATCTGGTGGTACCGCATGGAAGGGCCATCACTCAACGGATAAAAGCTACCCTGGGGATAACAGGCTTATCTCCCCCAAGAGTTCACATCGACGGGGAGGTTTGGCACCTCGATGTCGGCTCGTCGCATCCTGGGGCTGAAGTTGGTCCCAAGGGTTGGGCTGTTCGCCCATTAAAGCGGCACGCGAGCTGGGTTCAGAACGTCGTGAGACAGTTCGGTCCCTATCCGTCGTGGGCGTTGGAAATTTGAGAGGAGCTGTCCTTAGTACGAGAGGACCGGGATGGACATACCGCTGGTGTACCAGTTGTCTTGCCAAAGGCATAGCTGGGTAGCTAAGTATGGCAGGGATAAGCGCTGAAAGCATCTAAGTGCGAAGCCCCCCTCAAGATGAGATTTCCCATACGAAAGTAGTAAGACACCTCTAAGACTAAGAGGTAGATAGGCTAGGAGTGGAAGAGTCGTGAGACTTGGAGCGGACTAGTACTAATCAGTCGAGGACTTGACCAGAGCTTGAGCAGTCTGGGATTGCGGAACAGTTTTTTCAAGAGATTATATTTAGTTTTGAGTGTAAGAACTCAAAAGAAAAAGTACGGTGGCAATAGCAAGAAGGAAACACCTGTAACCATGTCGAACACAGCAGTTAAGCTTCTTCACGCCGAGAGTAGTTGGTGGGAGACTGCCTGCGAGGGTAGGACGCTGCCGTGCTTTGGAGGATTAGCTCAGCTGGGAGAGCATCTGCCTTACAAGCAGGAGGTCACAGGTTCGAGCCCTGTATCCTCCATACCGAGTCGTTAGCTCAGTCGGTAGAGCATCTGACTTTTAATCAGAGGGTCGACGGTTCAAGCCCGTCACGACTCATGGCCCCATTTTGCGGGTGTGGCGGAATTGGCAGACGCGCTAGATTTAGGTTCTAGTGTTTCAGGACGTGTGGGTTCAAGTCCCACCACCCGTATTTGCCAATATTATATACCATATTTACATCTTGCCGATTTAGCTCAGTTGGTAGAGCATCTGTCTTGTAAACAGGGGGTCGTACGTTCAAATCGTATAATCGGCATTTATATATTACGCGGAAGTAGTTCAGTGGTAGAACATCACCTTGCCATGGTGGGGGTCGCGGGTTCGAATCCCGTCTTCCGCTTTCATTACTTGCCGGGGTGGCGGAATTGGCAGACGCACGGGACTTAAAATCCCGCGGTTGGTTTCAACCGTACCGGTTCGACTCCGGTCCTCGGCATATAATGACGCGCCCTTAGCGCAACTGGATAGAGTGTCTGACTACGAATCAGAAGGTTGAAGGTTCAAATCCTTCAGGGCGCATTATCTCGGGAAGTGGCTCAGTTTGGTAGAGCACCTGGTTTGGGACCAGGGGGTCGCAGGTTCGAATCCTGTCTTCCCGATTGTAATCTTAATATATAATTTAGTGATTGCTTTTTGGCGGTGTAGCTCAGCTGGCTAGAGCGTCCGGTTCATACCCGGGAGGTCGAGGGTTCGATCCCCCCCGCCGCTATACTAGAGCTTGGACCTTTAGCTCAGTTGGTTAGAGCAGACGGCTCATAACCGTCCTGTCGTAGGTTCGAGTCCTACAAGGTCCATAAACTGGATTTTGTACTTTTATTCTTTATAATATCGCGGGATGGAGCAGTTAGGTAGCTCGTCGGGCTCATAACCCGAAGGTCGGTGGTTCAAATCCATCTCCCGCAATATGGTCCATTGGAGCAGTGGTTTATCTCGTCTCCCTGTCACGGAGAAGATCATCAGTTCAAATCTGATATGGACCGTAAGATGGCTCGGTAGCTCAGTTGGTAGAGCAAAGGATTGAAGCTCCTTGTGTCGGCGGTTCGATTCCGTCCCGCGCCATTATTGATAATTTGTTTGTTGCGGGTATGGTTTAGTGGTAAAACGAAAGCCTTCCAAGCTTTAGTCGCGAGTCCGATTCTCGTTACCCGCTTTAATGGGCCTATAGCTCAGCTGGTTAGAGCGCACGCCTGATAAGCGTGAGGTCGATGGTTCAAGTCCATTTAGGCCCATTGGAGACTTACTCAAGTGGCTGAAGAGGCGCCCCTGCTAAGGGTGTAGATCGGGTTATTCCGGTGCGAGAGTTCGAATCCCTCAGTCTCCGTCATAGAATCTTGTTTATTCAAGATTCTTTTTTTATTTGTCTGATTTATTTTTGAAAAGCTTGCTATTTAATAATTTCGTGTGTCCCACGATTAATACAAATAAAGTTCAGTTGACGGCTAGTACACCGAAATTTATCAATGCCAATGTATCTTGTAGTCATCAGCCTGCGTTTTTTAGGTACACAGTTGGCAGAGACGCTGTTAGCTTGTATAATTAGCGAACAGTCAGTGGTCAAATCGTGATGAATTTGTGAGGAAACTATTAGTCATAAAAGAATGGTGACGGTTTTGGCATCATGCCGTTGCTTATGCAGTTTGAAAGGTATTTAATGCTGAATAATGAATGTAATGGCCGATGTAGACTAAGCTAAAGAACATTGTGAGCTCGGCAACTAATAGAAGATTAATAAATAAAAGAATTAGATTAGGTTCCTTAATATCAAGAAAAAGTTTAGTAGAATAGTTATCAATAGAGGACATAGAAAAATTTTGATTTTTCTTGAGTGGTATTAAGAAATTTGAGGTGAGACTGTAGCCCTTTATGCTTTGTGATTGATTTTTTTGCTAGTCGAATTAAAGTTGAGTGGAAGGCAATTGAGTAAAAAATGATATAACAGAGATTGATAAACTAGGCTTAATGCGCTTTCTAAGTAAAAAATAAAATATTTTTATTTAAAAGTCTTGCAAGATGGCTACTAATCCTGTATTATTAATAACGTTGTGGTTCAGGTATTACCTGATAGCTAAAAAATTTAAAATAAAACAGTTGACATTTTAATTAATATTAGGTATTATAATTAAGCGTCTTATGTTTTAAGAAGAAAACAAATATGACCCGTTGGTCAAGTGGTTAAGACATCGCCCTTTCACGGCGGTAACATGGGTTCAAATCCCGTACGGGTCATTACCAACAATAAATATTGGTACTTTTATTTTTACATTATGGAGGATTACCCAAGTGGCTTAAGGGGACGGTTTTGAAAACCGTTAGACGGGTTTCTCGTGCGTGGGTTCAAATCCCACATCCTCCTTTATAACATCGCGGGATGGAGCAGTTAGGTAGCTCGTCGGGCTCATAACCCGAAGGTCGGTGGTTCAAATCCATCTCCCGCAATATGGTCCATTGGAGCAGTGGTTTATCTCGTCTCCCTGTCACGGAGAAGATCATCAGTTCAAATCTGATATGGACCGTAAGATGGCTCGGTAGCTCAGTTGGTAGAGCAAAGGATTGAAGCTCCTTGTGTCGGCGGTTCGATTCCGTCCCGCGCCATCAGCCTGGAGGAGTAGCGAAGTGGCTAAACGCGGCGGTCTGTAAAACCGCTCTCTCTGAGTTCGGCGGTTCGAATCCACCCTCCTCCATAATAGGGATATCGTATAAAGGTAGTACATCGGTCTCCAAAACCGCTAGTGTGGGTTCAATTCCTACTATCCCTGTTTACCTTCATGGCGGAATTGGTGAAGGGGTTAACACACCGGTTTGTGGATCCGGCATACATGGGTTCGAATCCCATATTCCGCCCTAGTATTGGGATATAGCCAAGCGGTAAGGCACTAGACTTTGACTCTATTATGCGCTGGTTCGAATCCAGCTATCCCAATCTATTATAAATAGCTGATGGCGGTGTAGCCAAGTGGTAAGGCAGAGGTCTGCAAAACCTTAATCGTCGGTTCAAATCCGATCCCCGCCTTTTGGTTCATTACTAGAACTATTATTTAATAATTTGATATCATGGCGGTGTGGCGGAATTGGCAGACGCGTCAGACTCAAAATCTGGTGTCCTTTTCGGACGTATCGGTTCGACCCCGATCACCGCTATCATGATAAGCAGCTCCTATATAGGAGCTGCTTTTGTTTTACAATTAATAATTTTTCTTATAAAAATTGCACAAGCAATGCGGAATCTTTATAATACCAGTATATGGAGGTAGTCAGATGAATATTGGTATTTTTACCGATACATATTTCCCACAAATTAGTGGTGTTGCAACATCGATTAAGACACTCAAAGATGCTCTTGAGGCGCAGGGACACAATGTATTTATTTTTACGACAACTGATCCGCACGTTGAAAAGGGAACAGTTGAAGCTAATGTTTTTCGATTTAGTAGCGTTCCTTTTATTTCGTTTACTGATCGGCGAATTGCATTTCGCGGCTTTTTTGAAGCGACTAAAGTGGCACGTGAAGTTAAACTAGATGTTGTCCACACGCAAACTGAATTTGCATTAGGCATGATTGGTAAATATGTTGCGCATCAGCTTAAGATTCCCGCAATCCATACTTACCATACGATGTATGAAGACTATTTGCATTACGTTTTGAATGGCCATTTGCTTAGACCATATCATGTTAAACAGTTTACTAATGTCTTTCTCAAGAATATGGACGGTGTGATTGCCCCTAGTAAGCGCGTAGAGGCGTTATTAAATCGCTATGGCGTAACTATCCCAATGAGAGTTATTCCGACTGGTGTAGCCGTTAATGAGATGAATCAGAAGTCGACGCGTAACGTTCGGCAGGAATTAGGAATAGCACCTGATAGTCCTGTTTTATTAACTTTAAGCCGGATTGCTGGTGAGAAAAAGATCGACCGCATTTTAAATGCCATGCCGGAAATTGTTGATGAGTTTCCTAAAACTCGGTTGGTAATTGCTGGTGATGGTCCCGACGTCGACGTGTTAAAAGAACAAGTTGAACGGTTGACGCTTGAAGGCTATGTTATTTTTGCCGGAAACGTGCCTCATGAAGATGTTGGGGCATATTACCAAATGGCCGATGTTTTCGTTTCGGCCAGTGATACGGAAACCCAGGGATTAACTTACATTGAAGCCTTGGCTGCTGGTACTAAGTGTGTTGTGTATAATACAGATTATACGGAGCATGTTTTTGATGATCCTGATCTGGGGCAAGTCTTTACAAGGCCTAGTGAAATGCTAACAGAGATCTTGACTTATTTACAAAAGGGAGACTATCAAATTCCGCAGGTTAAGTTGACTGATAAACTCAAGCAAATTTCGGCAGAGCATTTTGGCAGCAGCGTTTATCGGTTTTATCAAGATGTAATTGCCAATTATCAAGAAAAGCACAAAGAGGATTTGAATGATTAGAATAAATATGTTCTCACAAGCTGCATCAGTTAAGGGCCAGGGTGTTGGCTCGGCCTATAACGAATTAATGAGGTTGTTAAGAACGCATTTAGTTGATGAATTTTATGTGACTAACAACAAGTATGGGGCAAGTGACTTAACGCATTACCATACGATTAATCCTACTTATTTTGCTAACAGTTTTTCACCCAGCCGGGGACGTAAAATCGGCTATGTGCACTTTTTGCCAGAAACACTGGAAGGCTCGATTAAATTGCCGGGTTTTGCCAAAAAAGTTTTTTATCAGTATGTTATCGACTTTTACAAGCGGATGGATCAGATAGTTGTCGTAAATCCGATTTTTATTGATAAACTGGTTAAATATGGCATTAGGCGTGATCGGGTTAAATACATTCCTAATTTCGTTTCTAAAAGCGAATTTTATACCGAGAGCCAAGAAAAAAAGAATGCTTTTCGGCATCAGGTGGGGATTCCACTAGACAAATTTATCGTTTTTGGCGATGGGCAAGTGCAGGCGCGCAAGGGCGTTGATGATTTTGCTAAAATGGCACAGGCGAATCCCGAAATTCAGTTCATTTGGGCCGGGGGCTTTTCCTTCGGCAAAATTACAGATGGCTATGAGCATTTTAAGCAGCTGGTTGATAATCCGCCACAAAATCTTAAATTTACGGGAATTATTGACAGATCTAGATTAGTGGACTATCTCAACATCGCCGATTTGTTCGTTTTACCGTCCTATGATGAGTTATTTCCAATGTCAGTACTAGAAGCCTTTAGTTGCGGTACGCCAGTGCTACTGCGTGATTTAGATCTATATCAGGCAATTATTAGTGGCTATTACATGAGTGGCTGTGATTTTGAGGAAATGAATGCTCAACTGCAGCTTGCAGCAAGCGATCAGTCGGTGCTGAATAAGTACAGTAATTTATCAAATTTGGCCAGTCAAAAATATTCGGAAGACCACTTAGCCCAGATTTGGGATAAATTTTATCATGAACAATATGAACTTGGTAAAAAGTTAGGACAGATTCGCTAATGAACAAAAAGCATTTATGGGGCATTTTGGTTGTGCTACTAATCAGTGGCGGTGTTCTGTTTGTTGACTTGAAAGAAACACCGGTTGCTCAGCTCTGGGCAGCAGCACGGAATATTAATCTTGGCGGTTTAGTCGCCGTCTTTGGATTAATGCTTTTGTCCTATGTTTTTGAAGCCAGTATTTTGGCGGTTTTGGCAAAACGAAAAAACGAACCCAAACGTTCACGTTGGTCATTTTTACGGATACCGATAATTCAAGCCCTGTTTAATGCCATTACCCCAATGTCTACTGGCGGTCAGCCGTCACAGCTGGCGGCAATGGTGCAGATGGGAATAGAAGGCGGGCGTGCAACTTCACTGTTATTAATGAAGTTTATTATTTATCAAATTGTGGTTTTTATTGCTTATGTAGTCACGATTATTAGTGGCTTTCACATGGTTGCCACTAAATTTGGTGGTCTTGCGTTTTTCATTGCAATTGGTTTTTTAATCCATGTCAGTTCAATTGTCTTGTTATTAGCGGTTTTGTTTGCTTACCAGTGGACAAAAAATACGACTAACTGGCTAATGAATCTGCTGGCCAAGGTAGTTAATCCCAAAAGGGTAGCAGTTTGGCGGCAAAATACGATGGCGAAAATCGATACCTTTTACTGTGAAAGTCAAAAATTAAAAAGAGAAAAAAAGAAGCTGTTGTTAAGCGCCCTTTTTACGATTTTGCAGCTTGCCTGTTTTTATTCAATCCCTTACATGGTGCTAGTGGCGCTTAATGTCCCAGCTGATTGGGTCAGTGTAACGCAAATGAATATTATGATTATCATGTTTATGGCAATTATTCCGATTCCTGGTGCGTCTGGTGGGGCAGAATACAGTTTTCAAACGTTGTTTTCGACCTTTATCTCATCCAATGGCACCCTAGTTTTAGGGATGTTTTTATGGCGGTTTGTGACGTACTTTTTTGGAATGATACTGGGGATCTTTGGCTGGATTTTTAAACCGCGTAAAGTCTTGAGTCCGCCAAATAATTAATTTTTGCTAAAATCACTTTGTTTAATTGCGCTTTGGCGTAATATATTAGCATGGTGAGAGGAGAATAGAATGACAAGGATCAAGTCTTTTTTGCAGTGGCTGACAGAAACCAAGCTAGGCTTTTTCATTATTGTTTTAGTAGCTTTTTGGCTAAAAACATACGTAATTTACTTAACTAAATTTAACTTGGGTGCAGTTGGTTCAATGCAGAACTTTTTGCTCCTACTTAATCCGCTGCCGGCGGGAGTATTGCTTTTAGGAATCGGTTTATTTTTTAAGGGACGTAAATCGTATTGGATTATGATTGCGATTGATTTGGTATTAAGTTTGTGGCTATTTGCCAATATTTTATACTATCGCGAGTTTTCCAATTTTTTGTCCTTATCGATTATTAAAACTTCGGGATCGACCGCGGATAATTTGGGTAAAAGTATCGTTGGGATAACCCGTGCAACTGACTTCTTGGCTTTACTTGATGTTGCCATTATTGTTGCTCTATTGTGCAGCAAGCTTATTAAGTATGACTTGCGACCACTTAAATTTAAGTTCAACGTGCTGGTTGAAGCTTTGGCCGTTTTGATGATTGGTTTAAATTTACTGATGGCGCAGAAGGATCGGTCGGGCTTGTTAACCCGAACGTTTGATAACAATTATATTGTCAAGTATTTAGGGATGAATGAGTATGCTGTTTACGACGGCTTTAAGACTGCACAAACAAGTGCGCAGATGGCTAAGGCGAATGTTTCTGATCTTGGCTCTGTGCAAAAATATCTCAAGGCTAATTATGTTAAGCCTAATCCGCAATATACCGGTGTAGCTAAGGGTAAAAACGTGCTGGTTATCCACCTTGAGAGCTTCCAGCAATTTTTAATTGGTTACAAGTGGAAAGGCAAGGCCGTAACGCCGAACCTTAACAAGTTGTACCACGCCAAAGACACATTGAGTTTTGCTAATTTTTATAACCAAGTTGGTCAGGGTAAGACATCGGATGCGGAAATGATGCTGGAAAATTCGCTTTATGGCTTACAATCAGGCTCGGCAATGTCGAGTTACGGTACGTCGAACACCTTTGAGAGTGCACCGGCAATTTTAAACCAGCAAGGCGGCTATACAACAGCCGTAATGCATGGCGGTGCTGGTTCGTTCTGGAACCGTAACAACGCCTACAAGCAGTTTGGGTATCAATACTTTATGCCGCTGTCGTATTATCAGAACAAGCCTAAGTATTATATCGGTTATGGCTTGAAGGACAAAATCTTTTTTAACCAGTCGATTAAGTATATTGAGCGTCTGCCGCAGCCGTTTTATTTAAAAATGATTACGGTAACTAACCACTATCCGTATGAAATTGACAAGAAAAACCAGTCGATTGACAAGACTGACACGGAAGATGAAACCGTTGATGGTTATGTCCAGACCGCACATTATCTCGATCAAGCAATTGGTGAATTAATGCAATGGCTGAAGAAGACGGGGCTTGATAAAAATACTTTGATTATGATGTATGGCGACCATTACGGTATTTCCGGCAATCACCATAAGGCCAGTGCTCAATTGTTAAATCAAGATGAATTCACCGATTTTGATAATTTGAAGTTTCAACGGGTGCCACTGATGTTCCATATGAAGGGGCTTAAGGGTGGCATTAAGAAAACTTATGGCGGCGAAATTGATGTTTTGCCAACCCTGCTTAACTTATTGGGGATTAACGACAAGGGTACCATTCAATTTGGTCATGACCTACTTAGTAAAGGCGCACCGCAGATTGTAGCGCAGCGTAACGGTGATTTTATCACGCCGCAATACGCAAAAGTTGGCGGTACATATTATGATACTAAGACAGGAACGGAAATTGCCAAGCCCGATAAAAAGCTAAAGATGCAGTTAGTGGCAATTTCTAACAAGGTAACTACGCAATTATCCTTGTCTGATAGGGTAATTGATGGCAATCTGTTACGTTTTTATAAGCCTAAGTGGTTTAAAAAGGTTAAAGCTAGTGATTATGATTATAATAAGGACAAGGCACTGAAGAAGCTATTTAGTGTTAACAAAACTTCTTTGTGGTATCACAATCATAAGAAGACGACACAGAAGAAATTTAAGACGGATGCACCGGAACTTGAAAAATAAATACTCGAAAAAAGCCGTCTTTTATGATAAACTTTGTAAGTAATCGATCTGTATATTGGAGGCAGCGCATTGTACAATTTATTTATGACGCTACTAATTATTGTTTCAATTTTAATTGTTATTGCAACAATGATGCAGCCGCAAAAGCAACAGGATGCATTGAATGCCTTATCCGGCGGCGCAGTTTTTAGTGGTCAAACGAAGAAACGTGGTTTTGAAGCATTTATGGAAAAAGTTACAGCAGTTTTGCTGGTTCTCTTTTTCGCTTTTGCTATTGTATTAGCTTATTTGTCTTCAAAGTAAGTTTTAGTTCCTCCCGATCAAATATTGGGGAGGACTTTTTTTATATTTTTAATCAAGAATGGAGATTAGTGCATGGCACAAAACGAAAAAATTTTAGCTAATGTTTTAGAAATCTTTCGCCATAATCCCAAAAAACAATACCAAGTAGAGCAAATTGACAGAATGCTGCGGCGTGATCGTCTTGGCAGCTTTTCTGATATTGTCAAAGCGCTTTCCTTTTTGGAACAAGAAAAGAAAATTATTACTGACGGCAACGGCCATTATCAATTAGCTCAGGAAAATACGGTTGTTGAAGGGTCATTTCGGGCTAATGACAAGGGCTTTGGCTTTGTCAAACTTGAAGATGAAGAAGCCGATGATATTTTTATCGCTAGCGATTATACTGCGTATGCCGTTGATGGTGATAAGGTACGCGTTAAGATTACAGCTGGCGGTAATCCGTGGAACGGCAAAGGTCCAGAGGGTCAAATTGAGAAAATTATTGAGCGCAGCCTTGATACCTTGGTTGGTGAATTTCACCCATTAACTGATGCCCAAGTTAAGATCAGCCACTTTTTAGGCTATGTTTTGAGTACCAATAAAAAGCTGCACAAGTATCGTGTTTATGTTGGTGAAAATGGTCTAAAGCCTCAAATGGGTGACATGGTTAAGGTATCAATTGCCAATTATCCAAGCAAAGACAATCCTGACTCAATGGCTGGGGTAGTAATTGAAATTATCGGTAATAAAAATGATCCCGGTGTTGATATTATGTCGATCGTTTCTGCCCATGATGTGCGCACTGAGTGGCCAGAAGATGCGATGGTGCAGGCTAATGCCATTCCAGATCATATAGAAGAAGAGGAGCGGAATAATCGTGAAGATATAACGGATCAGCCAGCAGTTACGATTGACGGCGATGATTCCAAGGACTTCGACGATGCCGTAGTTTTATGGCAATTACCTAATGGCAACTATCATTTAGGTGTTCATATCGCCGATGTTTCTCATTATGTTACAGAAAAAACACCACTGGATGAAGAAGCATTTGCGCGTGGTAATAGTACTTACTTAGTTGACCGTGTAATTCCAATGCTGCCGTTCCGGCTATCAAATGGTATTTGTTCACTTAATGAGGGTCAAGACCGCTTAGTTTTATCGTGTGAAATGGAATTTACGCCGGAAGGTGAACGGGTAAATTACCGCATCCATCCATCGGTAATGCGATCACACGGCCGGTTGACTTATAACAAGGTTAATCAGACGTTAGACCCTAATAACACTGATGAGTTAGAAGAAAAGTATGTTAAATTACGCCCAATGCTGCAAAACATGGCGGAATTACATAATGCTTTATACAAAAAGCGTCACCAACGTGGTGCGATTGACTTTGAAGAGCCAGAAGCTAAAATTATTGTCGATGAGCAAGGTAAGCCAATCGATATTGTCCTGCATAACCGTGGTACAGCAGAAAAAATGATTGAATCATTCATGCTAGTTGCTAACGAAACTGTTGCTGAAGACTTTTTTAGAAAGCATGTGCCATTTTTGTACCGGGTTCATGAAACGCCAGACGGTGAGCGGATTAAGAGCTTCTTTGAATTTTGTAGTGCGTTCGGTCTGAATATTAAGGCTGATCCGAACCACGTCAAGCCAATTGACTTGCAGAAGGTAGTCGCTAAGACAACGGGAACACCTGAAGAAGCAGTTGTGCAAATGATGATGTTGCGCAGTCTAAAGCAAGCTCATTATTCTGAAGAAGCATTAGGTCACTTCGGCCTAGCTGCTAAGTTTTATACCCACTTTACTTCACCAATTAGACGGTATTCTGACTTGATGGTGCACCGGATGATCCATGCTTATAGCGATCAGGGTACTGGTCAAGATGTACAGCAGCATTTTGCCAGTTACTTGCCGGATGTTGCTGAACAAACTTCAACTCAGGAGCGGGTTTCGGTTGATACTGAACGTGAAGTCAATGATTTGAAGATGACCGAGTTTATGGCTGATCAGGTTGGACAACATTTTGATGCAGTTGTATCCTCTGTAACAAGTTTTGGGATGTTTATTCAGTTACCAAACACGGTTGAAGGCTTGATTCACATTTCAAACCTGACCGATGATTTTTACAGCTTTAACGAAAAGAGCCTGACACTGACTGGTCGCGGTACGCACAAACAATATCGTGTCGGGATGCCAATTAAGGTCACTCTGATTAATGCCAATATTGAACAACACCAGTTGGACTTTGAAGTTTATGATCCTAATGCCCCGAAGCATCCGCATCATAATCGTGGCAATAATAATCGCACTCGCGGCAGTCGCGGATTCCATAACGATCATGGTCATCGCGGTGGCCGTAACGGTGGTAATCGGAATGGTTTCCGCAAGAATGGCAACCATCCGCATTTTAGCAAGTATAGGCATTAGGACTGAAAACTGATGAAAGAAAAAAATGAAAATTTAATTGCGCAAAATAAAAAGGCACATCATGATTATTTCATCAAAGAAACGTATGAAGCTGGAATTGCATTGACCGGGACAGAGATTAAGTCTGTGCGTGCGCGGCGAGTTAGTTTGCGTGACGGCTACGTGCAGGTAATTAATGGTTCTGCCTTTTTAGAAAACGTGCATATTAGCGAGTATAAGCAAGGCAACCGTTATAATCATGAACCGCTCCGTAGTCGCCGGTTACTTCTGCACAAAAAGGAATTAACTCGATTAGCTAAAGAGCAATCAGAGCGTGGAATAGCGATTGTCCCGCTTAAAGTTTATCTGAAGCATGGCTTTGCCAAAGTCTTAATTGGTGTGGGTCAGGGTAAAAAGCAATACGACAAGCGCGAAACTATTAAAAAGCGTGACCAGGAGCGTGAGCTTCGGCGCCAGTATAAAGTTTAAATAAAACAGTTTGATTAATTAATATTAGTCAAACTGCTTTTTTGTATATAATATAATTTTAAAATAATTAAAATAATATTGTTGATAACAAATAATAGGTACTATAATTCCGCTTTGAATAGCTAAATAATAACTTAACGTCTGTTTGGTTTGGAAAACATTTTTTACTTTTTGGTTATTATTTTTGCAATATTATGCATTATTTATTAATATTGTATTTATGTGCCTTACTCATATGTTAGGCAGTATCGTGCTTAATTGTTTTAGTTAAAATCGAATTAAGCAATTTCTTTGCGATGGTATAATCTAGGCGATACTATTTTTAATAGAAAAAATAATATTTAGTAAGCTAAAATGTTAGGATTTGGGTTTTAATGAAATTTAAGGATGTATATAGTGGCGAACGTGTAACGCGTAAGTTTTCTAATAGAAAAGTCAGCGAAAAGGTGCTTGCCAGAATCATTAAACAGGCACAACAATCGCCGTCACTACTTAATTCGCAACCTTGGCGGGTATATATAGTAACCGGTGATGCACTTAGTAATTTGAGGAAAGACTTTGAGCAGAGTGTTAAGGATGGGATTAAACCGCATGAAGATTTTGCGACAATTTTATCTCTTAATTGGGATGCTTATCCGAGTCAAAGTTTAGCAACAATGGGTGCATCGCAACCGTACTTTTTTAATAATAAAATGGAACTATTTACCAATGCCAATAATACGATGTTTAACGCTCAGGACATTGCATTTTTGACGATTCCGAAGGCCTCACCTGCTTGGTCAGTGTTTGACTTGGGGATTTTTGCTCAAAGCATTATGCTGCTGGCACTTGACGAAGGCTTGTCAATTATACCAGCGCACTCGATGGTTTCTTATCCCGAATTAGTCCGTAAATATGCCCAGATTCCAGCAGATGAGCTTGTGGGAATGGCAATTGGTATTGGCTACAAGGATAACTCAGCCGAAGTCAACGATCCTAAATATTATCCACCAAGACTACCATTTGAAAAAATCTATAAATTGGTTAAGTAAGATTAATTTTGATGATTAAAAGATTGCTATTGATGTTAAAATAGAACGTAGAAGTTTTTTTAACAAAAAGGTGACGAATTTTGAGTACAGCCCAAATAATTACTTACTTAATAGCGACTTTGGTGATTTTTGTCTTTGCGGCGTTTTTTGTCGCTGCAGAGTTTGCATTAGTCCAAACTCGATCAAGTCAGCTGGAAGATATGTTGACGAATAATACCGGTAATCGCCGCAAGGTAAAGCGCGCACTGCACATGGTACACAATTTAAATGAATATTTATCAACCACACAGGTAGGAACAACGCTTGTGGGGGTTGTTTTAGGTTGGTTTTCTGCTGACACATTTGCGACTTTGTTTGAAAATCTGTTGAGCCTAGCTCACCTGAATCCCTCGCTGGTAAAATCAGTAAGTGCGTTGCTAGGCGTTATTTTCCTGACGTATTTAGAGGTTGTAATTACGGAAATTGTTCCCAAAAATATTGCGATTGATATGCCAGTTAAAATGCTACTGAAGCTGGTGACCCCACTTCAGGCTTTTCATACCTTGGTTTATCCGTTTGTCTGGTTACTAAACACAAGCTCAAACGAATTATTAAAGGTGCTGGGGTTTGAACCTGCTGATGAGGAAAATCAGGTTTATTCACAATCGGAAATTATTAAATTATCGCGTAAGGCAGTTCACGGTGGGTCACTTGATAAAAATGACCTAACTTATATGAAACGGGCCTTTGAATTAAACGATAAGGTTGCCAAGGATATTATGACGGACCGGACGCGGTTAATTGTGATTGATTCAACCGATACAATTGCTCAAGCTCTGCAAATGTACCTTGAAGAAGGATCGAGTCGCTTGCCTGTTGTTCGTGATAATAATAAAGATGATATTGTTGGTTATATTTATGCGTTTGATGTGGTACAGCAGAGTCAGCTTGACGCCCATGTGCCAGTAACGCGGATTATTCGGACAATGATTACGGTGCCTGAATCGATGCCGATTCAGGATATTTTACATTTAATGATTAAAAAGCACACCCCAATTGTCTTGGTCGTTGATGAATATGGCGGAACAAGTGGGATTGTAACGGATAAAGATATTTATGAAGAATTATTCGGTACAGTTAAGGATGAAATCGACGATGTTTCCGATGATTACATTATCAAGGACAAGGAAGGCAATACTCATGTTTCTGGGAAAACCACGCTGTACGACTTTGAGCGTTATTTCAGAGCAGACTTAAAGAGTTTTCAAAATAGTGACATTATTACTATCGGTGGCTATATGATGGAACATTATCCGGATTTAAAAAAGGGTGAAGCCGTTGAACTTGAAGGTTTTTCGTTTAAGCTGGATAGTATTGAACAAGGCTTTATGCGCTGGTTTATCGTTAAGCCAGTAGTCAAAGAAAAAGCAGCCGAAAAGGAAGAACAAAATTAGACAAAAAAGCGTTACTCCGATTGAAGTAACGCTTTTTTATTAAATTAATTATTTATTATTGGCCAGTTTAATTATTTCGGGCTTTAAGACGCCAATATAGTTGATATTGCGGAAAGAATTCATAAAGTCTAGGCCATAACCAACGACAAATTCATTACCAACTTTTGAACCATAATATTCGATTTCAACATCGGTTGTGCGGTTGGCTTCCTTGTTAAGGAGCACGCAGCATTTAACACTCTTGGCGCCGCGCTTTTTAAGTATGTCCTTCATGTATTTCAAAGTAAGACCTGTGTCGACAATATCTTCAACGATTAAGACATCGCGATCCTTAACATCGGTAGTCAAATCAGTGATTAAGTTAACTTTACCTGAAGAAACAAGACCATCGCCATAACTGGAAACGTCCATAAAATCGATTTCTTCTTCAACGTCCATTTCGCGGACCAAATCAGTTAAAAAGAAAATCGCACCTTTAAGTGCACCAACAACTAGTGGCTTTTTACCGGCATAATCTTCAGTCAATTGCTTGCCCAGGCGGACACACATTTGATGAATATCATCTTCAGTAAATAATTTATGATCAATAATTCTGTTAATATTGTCGCTTTTTGGCATTTATCTACCCTTCACTTCAACTAATTCAAGATTCCTAATAAATTTGATTATATCATTCTTTCGCATAAAAAGTAGCTCGATTTACACTTTTTACGCGGTTTACAACTGATTTAGGCATTAATATTTTACTTAAATTAAAAGATGTGCTTTTTATCTGAAAATTAGCTTAGTTTTTTAATTATTAAGTAGTTATTTTTGCTACAATAGAAATAAATATTTTTCGTATGAAAGGTTAAGCAAAATGAAAAAAGAACAAGAAATAAAAATGTTGAAGGCCTTTTCAGATGCAAATTCAACTTCAGGCTTTGAAGGCGAATTTGTTAAACTGTTTACCGAAACCGTCAAAGATTTTGCCAACACTAAGGTTGACGGAATGTTGAATGTTTATGCTTCTAAGAAAGAGAATCAAGCGGGGCGGCCTGTTATTCAACTTGATGCACATTCTGATTCAGTCGGGTTCATTACTCAGGCAGTCAGACCTAACGGGATGATTAAGTTTGTTCCGCTTGGCGGCTGGGTTAAGTACAATATTCCGGCTTTGCGAGTGCGGGTTAGAAATCGCGATGGCGAATATATCCCTGGCGTTGTGGCAACTAAGCCACCACATTTTATGACTCAGGCTGAGCGTAATAACGTACCTGATGTTGCCGATATGTCAATCGATGTTGGTTCGAGCTCACGTGAAGAAACGTTAAACGATTATAAGATTGACACTGGTTGTCCAATTTTTGTTGACGTTAAGTGCGAATATAACGAAAAGTCGGGCTTGTTCTTTGGCAAGGACTTCGATGACCGCTTCGGTGCTGCAGCGATGGCCGATGTTTTGGAAACATTAGACGGCGAAGAAACGCCGTTTAATGTTGTTGCTGCATTGTCAAGTCAAGAAGAAGTTGGCTTGCGTGGTGCGTATGTTACTGCGCGCACTGTTAAGCCGGATTTGGGTATTGTCTTGGAGTCTTGCCCAGCTGATGATACTTTTACTCCCGCATGGCTGTCGCAAACTGCCTTAAAGCACGGGCCGATGATGCGTGATATGGATACATCATTTTTGCCAAATCCAAAGTTTCAACAATATGCCTGCGACATTGCCGATAAGAACCATATTCCATATACACGTTCAGTTAGAACCGGTGGCGGTCAAGATGGCGCCGCAATTTACTATGAAAATGGGGCACCAACAATTGTAATTGGCATTCCGGTTCGCTATGAGCATTCACCATATTGCTTCAGTGCTTACCAAGATTTCAAGGCAGCCGTTGAGATGACGGTGGCAATTATTCGCGATTTAACTAACGAAAAGTTGGCAAGTTTTAGCCAATTTTAAAAAAGTTTAATATTTTTATTGCAAAAAATTCGCAAGCGAGTAAAATAGTCTTCCAAAGAAATAATTAGGCGACAGAGAGCGCTTGTTTCGGAGGAATTAAATATGGATACAACTAATGAGTACAGTCATGCACTAACTACAGACCAAAAGTGGACTATCGCGTCAACTTCATCGGGCTTTATGCTAGAAAACATGGATGTACTTTTTTTATCGTTTGCAATGAGTTCGATGATTGCCGATTTGCACCTATCTGGTGGTGCTGCGGGCTTAATTTCATCGATTACAAACTTGGGAATGTTGTTTGGCGGCGTCGCGTTTGGTATTTTGGGCGATAAAATCGGCCGGGTGAAAACCTTTAGCCACACTGTGATTATTTTTGCAGTGGCCACCGCCTGCATGGCCTTCGCCAATAACATTTATTTGATTTATGTCCTCCGTTTCTTGGCCGGAATTGGTGCCGGTGGTGAATACGGAGTTGGGATTGCATTAATTGCCGAGGCTTTTCCTAAAAAGAAAATTGGTAAAATGACCTCAATTGCAGCAGTTGGCGGTCAGGTGGGAGCGATTTTTGCGGCTTTAATTGCGGCTTGGATTATTCCAACGGCTGGTTGGCATATGTTATTTTTGGTTGGAATTGTGCCAGTTGTGCTCACAGTTTTCATTAGAAAACACCTGCACGAAAGTCAACAATTTTTAACAGCTAAGGCAAAAGAAAAAGGCTCACTGCTAGCTAACGTTGCTCATAGGATGTTTGCGACACCACGGCTGGCTTGGCAAAGTTTGGGTTTAATGATTATGATGACGGTACAAATTGCGGGCTACTTTGGTCTGATGAACTGGCTGCCGACGATTGTACAAAAGCAATTAAATCTAAACGTTGCAAATTCAAGTCTGTGGATGATTGCAACTATTGTTGGTATGAGTATTGGGATGATGACCTTCGGTACCATCTTCGATCATTTTGGTCCGCGCTGTGCATTTGCGATTTTCCTAATTGGGTCAGCAATTATGGTTTACACATTGAGTTTAGCGACTAACATGATTACACTGCTAATCATTGGCGCGATTGTTGGCTTCTTTTCCAACGGGATGTTCGGTGGTTACGGTGCAGTGATTAGTCGCCTGTACCCAACGGAAATTAGATCGAGCGCTAATAATATTATTGTTAATATCGGCCGTGCCGTCGGTGGCTTTTCATCAGTCGTCATTGGCATTTTAATGGACTACTATAATTTAACGGTTGTAATGGGCTTTTTATCAAGCTTGTACGTTATCAGCTTCTTAATTATGATTAGCTTACCCGGATTAAAAAATTTAACAAACAACTAAAAAGAATAGCCATTATGTTCGAGCTACGAAGCCCGGAGTAATGGCTTTTTTGGTTATTGAGTGAAATATTTTTACAAATTTTTTCAAAAAATGTTGTAACAGTATTTTAAATATAATATAATTATTTTGTAAGCGATTACTAAGTAAAATGAGAGTTAAATAATATGATTGATAATAGTCAAATTGAAACGGAAATGCTTTATTCTCCTAGTTTAAGATTGGACTGGAATTACGATGTTTACTTGCCTAGCGGCTATAATGAGAAGTCAGGGAAATACCCTGTATTATATTTACTACATGGGTTAGGCGGTAATCATCGTAATTTATTAGAACGATTTGACTCCCAACAAATGCTTGATGATTTGGTTAAACAAACAGGACAAAAGTTGATTGTTGTTTTTGTTGATGGCTTTAATTCTTTCTATATCAATGGGCAAAATGGCGGGATGCAGATGGAAGACGCGGTCATGCAAGACCTAGTACCACTGATTGAGCGGAACTATCATATTGTACAAGAGCGGTCGCAACATGCAATCGGTGGTATCTCGATGGGCGGCTATGGTGCGGCTCGTTTGGCGTTGAAGTATGCAGATTACTGGTCCACTGCAGTTTTAATTTCGCCGGCTGTTTGGCAGCATTTGCCATTAGATAATAAATTTAGAAAGACGTTGCATGCATGGCAAAGTGATAAGGAAGCTTGGTCTGAACAATTTTATGAACAAGTCTTTCCAATAAGTTATCTCAAAAAAGATCAGGATGTCAGCTTCTATGTCGAGTCCACAGCTAAAGATACAGTGGTGCCAATTGCTGATGTTGCTTCTTTTGTTAACAAATTAACGCAAACTCAAGTCGAGACCAAGTTTGTTCAGGATAATATTGATGACCACAATTGGACTTACTGGGCAAAGGTAGCGCCGCAGGCTTACCAGTGGGTGATTGAACAATTTAAGAATGCTAGGAAGTAGTGTAATGGTTGAACAAGTAACATTTAAGCAGCTTGAAGATGAGCCGCAAGGAGCTTTTCAAGTCAACTCAATTTATCCAGAGAAAGTGCCAGTGGCTAATGTGACAACGGCACTGCTTAACAACCAAATGCAATATTTTACTTCATATCAAGGGCAGGGCGAGCTGGACATCTTACTGGAGAAGCCAGCAGATTTGACATTATTTATTAATGGACAGGAAATTAACCTTGCCCAATTACCTGTTAAAGTTTGGCTGGCATTGGATTTAGGCAAGTTGACCGTTAATGGTCGAAACAAACTGCAGCTCACTGGTATTTTTAATGAGGGCAAAGTACATCTTAAAATTCCGTTTCCAGTTTTGCAAAATCATGCCAAGGATACGGAAAATCGTGATAATGATGGCTTTAAATTAATTGATAATCTGATTAATAACCAAATTAAATTTGGCTTTCCGTCAGCACAATTGGTTGTGGTTCATAATGGTCAAATCATTAAACAGTCTGCTTATGGCCGGGTTAATAGCTATTCGCCAGATGGTAAAAGGCTGACAACTACGCCCAAGGTAACTGATGAAACTCTCTATGACATTGCTTCTAATACTAAAATGTGGGCTACTAATTTGGCGTTGCAAAAGTTGGTCTATGAGAAAAAGTTGGCGATTAAAAGTAGAGTTGCTGATATTTTTCCTGAATTTAAAGATCAGCCGCAAGATAAGATTAAGGGTAAGGATGACTTAACAATTCAAGATATTTTGGAGCATCAAGCTGGCTTTCCTGCTGATCCCCAATATTTTGATAATTATAATGAATTGGCTGATAAAATTTATACGCAGAATCGTGACGAGATTTTAGCTAAAATTATCGCGACCCCGCTAAGTTATCAACCGGGAACAAAGACAATTTATTCGGACGTTGATTACATGCTCTTGGGCTTGATTATCGAAAAAATTACGGGTCAACGAGAGGATGACTACGTGAGGGCGAATATTTATCAACCATTGGGACTTAAACATATTACTTTTAATCCCTTGCAACATGGCTTTCAGCGTACAGAAACTGCTGCGACTGAACTTGATGGTAATACTTTTGCTGGAACAGCAGATTTTAATCACGTTCGCACAACAACAATTCAAGGAGAAGTACATGACTCTAAGGCCTATTACACAATGAAGGGCGTTAGTGGTCATGCTGGCCTATTTAGTAATGCGATGGATTTGGCAGTTTTAGCGCAGTTGGTACTCAATCATGGCGGTTATGGTCAAAAGCAACTATTTGATCTTGATACTTTGGCCGAGTTTGCTAAGCCGAAGTCGACTGATCCTACCTTTGGCTTGGGTTGGCGGCGTCAAGCTGATGTCGGCTATGCGCGGATTTTTTCTAATGCTCCGACTGCTAATACAATTGGTCATACCGGTTGGACTGGCACGTTGACCCTAGTGGATTTTGAGCGTCAGACTGCGATTATTTTGTTGACTAACAAGCGTAATTCGCCGCTCATTGATGGGCAAAAAAAGGATTTTGTCGGCGATCATTATTTAGTTGGCAAATACGGTGACATTGTCAGTTTGATATATTCGGCACTTGATGGTGATAGTTTTACCGCAAATAACCAAAAGTTGTGGGGACTAATTCAAACGCGATACCAGCAGTTAAGCCAGCAGTTTGAATTAGTAACTTTGGCTGATAGACATGACTTGGCTGCTATTTATCAGACATTAGTTGATCGCGGCCAGCAAGACATAGCGGCAAAAAATCTTTTAAATTCTGCTTTAGGGCAAAAAATCAAAAACTTTTTAAATAGCAATGAGGCATAATAATGAAATATCGAATTGGGATTGATAGCGGCGGCACTCATATCGTTGCCCGCGGATTTGATAGCCAAGGTAAGTGCTTGAAAGAAGCGACAGCTGGCGTTGGGAATATCTTTTTAGACGCGCAAGCAACAATTAGCAACTTGGTTCAAGTAATTAATGAATTGACTTCAGCACTTGGCAAAGAAGACTGCACCAAAATTTTAATCGGTATTGCCGGACTGGAAACCAGCGGCAATGCGGCGGCGGTAACAGCAGAACTAGAGTCAAAATTGCAGCTTAAAGTTCAGCTAGTTAGTGATGCCAAGCTGGCATTAATTAATGGCTTGCACGGTCAGGATGGCACGCTGGTAATAGCCGGAACTGGTTCAATTGTCTATGGCACTAATCAAAATCAAACTTATCGGTTTGGCGGTTGGGGCAACTTGCTTGATGATGTTGGTAGTGGTTATCAAATTGCAATAACAGCGATTAAACTCGCACTGCGTAAATATGATGAGGGTCGGACCACTTCTTTAGGGCAATTATTAATGCGGTTAGCAGCGGTAACTACAATGCCGGCATTAGTGAAAAAATGCTACGACTCAACCCGTGAACAAATTGCTGCTTTTGCTAAAGAAATTGCTCACTTGGCTGAAACTGACTCTTTGGCTAAGCAAGCACTTGATGAGCAGGCGGATGCATTAGCTGCTGAAGTAATCGGCTTACTAAACCGTTATAAAGAACCTATACCAACGCAGCTAGCCTTATCCGGCTCAGTCTTAGTTAATAATGCACAATTTAGGCAGCGACTACTTCAGCAAGTCATGCAAAGCTATCCACAAATAGATGCTCATATTGTGAATAATAATAACAGCTGTGCTGTTTTATATATATAGTTAGTAGTAAAATTGAAATAAATAACGAAAGAAGGTGAGGCCAATGGATGGAATTGAGCAGATTGCTTTTGAAATGATTAGCAATACTGGGGAAGCACGATCATTACTGATGAAGGTAATTGATGATGCTGACAAAGGGAATTTTGACAACTGCGAAGCCGATTTTAAACAAGCAAATGAATGCTTGAAGACCGCGCAAAACGTGCATTTAAAGTTGATCAGCTCCGAAGCAGATCAGAAGAAACTGCCATTTAGTATCTTATTAGTACACGCTGAAGATCAAATGATGGCGGCAGAATTAATTCGTGATTTAGCCCAATATATTGTCAATTTGAATAAAAAATTAATTGGGCTTGAAGATAAGACAAAATAATTTCAAATAAATGTATTTACTTTAGAAGGAGGTACACATGAAATTTAATTCAGAAAAAATAGCTAACGGAATGGCTAAAATAGCCGGTAACCGTTACATGCAGGCTATTGCCAATGGTATGACAGTTATTATTCCCGTTTCAATTGCCAGTTCTATTTTTACATTGATTGCGCAACTGCCAATTCCGTTTATTAAGCAAAACTTGGCCGCATTTCAAATTCCAGTAACATTTTCAATCGGGTTAATGGGATTGTATTCTTGTTATTCAATCGCTGCCCACTTAGCAAAATCATATAAGCTTGATCGCAACTCTAGTAGTACAATTGCGGTAATGGTTTATTTGATGTTGGCTATTACACCCGAAACAATTACCCCACAAGCAGCTAAAACTACAGGATTAGCTGCGGGAACTGTTTTCCCAACGACTAACTTTGGCTCGTATGGGCTATTTACAGCTATGTTATCTGCCTGTGTCTGTGTTTGGGTAATTCATTTCTTCAAAGAAAAGAATTTAGTTATTAAGATGCCAGATGCAATGCCACCAGCAGTTTCTAGTGCATTTACATCATTAATTCCGGCAGCTGTTTTGATTATTATTGCTTGGTTTATCAAAGTTGGTTTACATTTTGATCTTAACCAAGGATTACTTAACTTATTGCAACCATTATCACAGTTTGGTAAAGATAATCTGATTTCCGTATTAGTACCAATCTTCTTCAACTCACTGTTCTGGATGTTTGGGATTCACGGTGCGATTACTTCAACTCCAGTTGTTCCATACTGGTACGCACACTTAAATGCTAATATGGCCGCAATTACTCACGGTGCAACTGCTGCTACAGTGCCACACTTTATGACTGAGCAATTCTTACAATTCTTTGTTTATATTGGTGGCTCTGGTTCAATTTTAGCTTTATGTATTTTGCTTGCATTCTTGTCTAAATCAGATACTGGTAAGGCAATGGGTGCAGTTGTATTAGTACCAAGTATTTTTAACATTAATGAACCAATTATCTTTGGTTTGCCAATTGTGTTGAACCCATACTTTGCTGCTCCATTTATTTTAGCGCCAATGGCTGATGGTGTAATTACTTGGGCAGCAACCGTAACTGGTTTGCTAAATAAGACCACGGCAATTGTGCCATGGGTACTGCCTGGGCCAATCGGAGCATTTTTTGCTACTGGTTATGACTGGCGGGCAATTGTGGTTACTATTATTAACATTTTTGTTTCAATGGTAATCTATTTCCCATTCTTCAAGATGTGGGATAGACACCAAGTCAAGGTTGAAGCTGAAACTGCTGCCGCAGAGAAAGCTGAGGCAGCAGCAAAAGCATAATTGAAATTTAGGAGGAAACCTAATGAAGATTTTATTATCATGTAGTGGTGGAATGAGTTCGTCATTAATTGCTAATGGCCTTGTAAAAGAAGGTAAAAAACGTGGCATTGATGTCGAAGTTAAAGCTGTAGGAACGGAAGGCATTGCTGATGAGCTGAGTGCTGATCAATATGACATTGTTTTATTGGCACCACAAGCCGTTTTCCGTAAGCAAGCTGTTGAAGATGAGGCTAAAGACCATCATATTAACTTCTTGTTGATTCCACGGACAATGTATACTCCGCTTGCTGCAGGTAAGCTGCTTGACTTAGTTAGTGAAGAATTAGAAAAATAATTAAAAACACTTCAGCTAGTTTGGTTGAAGTGTTTTTTGCTTAATGCGTAATTTGATAATAAGGAGATTTTTTATGACAATGCGCCACATTGGGTTATCAATTTATCCCGATCATAGTGATGAAAAACAGGACGAACAATATTTACTACTTGGTGAAAAATACGGCTTCACTCGGATTTTTATGAGTATGTTGGAAGCTAAGAATGTTGCAGCCACTAAGAAAAAGTTCCAACATATTATTCAGTTTGGTAACAAGCATGGCTTTGCTACAACCTTGGATGTCTCACCAAGTATCTTTAAGCAATTGGGGATTTCATATACCGATTTGTCGTTTTTTAAAGAATTAGGAGCTACTGCAATTAGACTTGATGAAGGGTTTGACGGCAGAACAGAGGCAGAATTAACATTTAATCCGGAACACATGATTATTGAATTAAACATGAGCAATAATACTGGGTACTTGGATAATGTCTTGAGCTACCAAGCTAATGAACCATTTATTTATGGCTGCCACAACTTTTATCCGCAAGTTGGCTGTGGGCTTGAAGATAACTTCTTTGAAGAATGTAGTAAAAACTTTAAGAAGCATGGCATTCACACTGCTGCTTTTGTTTCCAGTCAATGTGGTACACACGGACCTTGGGATGTAAATGATGGCTTGCCAACTAGAGAAGCTGACCGTCACTTACCAATTGAAGTTCAGGCTAAGTCGTTATTTATGACTAACTTAATTGACGATGTAATTATTGGTAATTCTTATGCTAGTGAGGATGAGCTGCGCCGTTTAAGTGAGCTAGATAGATATGAATTATCTTTTGATGTTGAAATGCTACCGGGAATTAGTCCATTAGAGCAAAAAATCTTGCTCGAAGACAAGCATTTTCGGCGTGGCGATAGCAACGCTTTAGTTGCTCGCTCAACCATGCCGCGTGTGTGGCACCGAGCAGAGGCTAACCCAGCTCATGATAATCAAATACAATTTGAGGTGGGCGATATTTTGATTGGCAATGACGGCTTTGGTATTTATAAAAATGAATTACAAGTCGTACTTCAACCGCATAGTGACGAACGGAAAAATAAGATTGCTGCGATTAAGCCAGAAGAATTGCCGTTACTAAAATATTTGCGGCCATGGACCAAGTTTAAATTCGAAAGTCATCAAAATTAAAATGAAGCTAAATTCGTTCATTATCATAATTGGGCTACTCGTCTTATTTTGGGCAGCACGGGAATTTGTCGCTCGCGTTTATCATGCTGGTCACCAAATTTATAGCGTTTGGGTTGAAGTAATCAGTATTTTTTTGTTAATCCCAATTTTGGTCTATTGTAAAAATACAGTTGTCGTAACAATTGCAGTGGTAATTTTTGCATTCAATTGCATGATTTTCTTAATTGCCTTTAGCCGTAACTTCAACGCAATTATGCGAGGTGAAGGAAATAGCACGATTGCTAGATGGGTTCGCAAGTCAAATAATAAGCAAAATGATAAGAATAAGTAATCAATAATAATTTCTTTTTTGAAGATTAGTGAAAATCGGGGATTGCTTTACTATCATTATCATTGTGGTATACTATTTTTAATTAAAAGTTAGTCACTAGGGGTGCCAATAGCTGAGAATTACCCTCGGAACCTGAACAGGACAATGCCTGCGTTAGGGAAGTGTTTGAACAAGCATTTAATTTGTACTCCTTCTGACTTAAAAAGTTAGTTAGGAGTATTTTTATGTTCACAAGATCATCAAAATGGAATGTTAAGTCGGTAATTTTGGTCGCATTGATTGGAATTATTATGGGAGTAATTTATACTTACGGCTTTAATTGGGCCTACAACATTATTAAAATGGCACTTGTCCCTACTGGCTTTGCACCAGTAACGGACACCGTCTTTTCGGGCTTATGGTTAATGGCGGCACCACTTGCAATGTACTTTGTCCCGACAATTGGCTCTGGCACAATTGGTGAAGTTTTAGCTTCAATTGTAGAAATGGCAATTGGTGGTCAATGGGGTGCCATAACTGTTATTTCGGGCTTGATTCAAGGAGCAACGAATGAAATCGGCTTTTTCCCGAAAACCGCACGTTATCAAAACTTTTCTTGGAAGAGTGTCATGATTGGTGCTTTCTTTGCCGGACTAGGAATTTTTATTCCGTCATATATTCTTTATGGTTGGGGTAAATTTAATATGACGGTCCAAATTGTTATGTTTATTACCAATATGATTTCAGCGCTTGTCTTTGAAGGTGTACTGGTCAAATTAATCGCTAATCTATTTGATCGCACGTTAAAGCCGCGCCTTGCATAAATCGAGGCCAATCATGTTTACAAGATCATCAAAATGGAATATCAAAGCTATTATTTTAGTCGCCCTAATTGGGATTTTGATGGGTATCTTTTATACCTATGGTACCAATGGGCTCTATAATTTGGTTAAAATGTTGCTGCTGCCAACGGGGTACGCTCCGGCAACCGACGCCTTTTTTGCAGGGTTATGGTTAATGGCGGCACCGCTTGCGATGTATTTTGTTCCGACAACTGGCTCGGGATTAGTGGGTGAATTGCTGGCTTCAATCGTAGAAATGGCTTGTGGCGGCCAGTGGGGTGTCACTACTGTGGTTTCTGGATTAATGCAGGGATTAACGAATGAAATTGGCTTTTTTCCGAAAAAATCTCGTTACCAAAGATTTTCTTGGCATAGCGTTTTGACAGGTGCATTTTTTGCTAGCTTTGGCTTTTTTATACCGTGTTATTTAATGTATGGTTGGTATAAATTTGCGGTTAAGGTGCAGATTGTCATGTTTTTTGTCAGCATCATCTCGTCAGTTTTGTTTGACGGAGTGTTGGTCAAATTAATTACTAACCTGTTTGATCGCACATTAAGGCCGAAAGTGGAATAATTTTAAGTAGACAAAAAGGTCGAGGATAATTCCTCGGCCTTTTTAATTAGTTACTTCTTTTCGTAAAATTGCGTGGACTTTAGTGGTTAACATGTCAATCGCAACGTCATTTGCGCCGCCTTCGGGAACAATGATATCAGCGTAACGCTTGGTTGGTTCAATGAATTGGTGGTACATTGGCTTAACTGTGCTTAAGTATTGGCTAATTACGGAGTCAATTGAACGGCCACGTTCATTAATGTCGCGTTCAAGTCGTCTGATGAAGCGGATGTCATCGTCGGTATCAACGTAGACCTTGATGTCCATTAAGTCCCGAATTTCTTCGCTTCCTAAAACCAAAATTCCTTCAAGAATAATAATGTCAGCAGGTTCAATATGAATAGTTTCACTGCTTCTTGTGTGTTCTTTAAAGTCGTAAACTGGCATTTCAATTGGCTTGTAGTTAAGTAAGTCGTTGATTTGTGCCTTAAGCAAGGGAATATCGAATGCATCGGGATGGTCATAATTAATCTTCATCCGTTCGCTCATCGGAATACCGGTATTATCCTTGTAGTATGAATCCTGCGTCATAATTAGGACGTGTTCATTTTCCTGCATTTGGTCAACAATTTTGTGGGCAATCGTTGTTTTTCCACTGCCCGAGCCGCCGGTAATCCCAATTACGACGGGTTTTTCAAGTTTAGACATTCAGACTCTCCTTTTTTATCACATAACATTCTACTTTAGTTTGAGTTGAAATACCACTGATAAAGTGATAAATAGCAGATTTTAAATTAAAATAACTGATTTCGCCTTGAACAGTTTTTGTAAAACCGCTAACATAATTGTGAAATGAATTTACGGAGCAAGTGGTATGAATATTAAAGCGAAAATATTATCTTTAATTAAGGAAAATAATCAATCTGAAGGACCTTTTTTATCAACTAGTGACTTGGCAAATAAATTAAATGTTAAAAGAAATACGGTCAGCCATTATCTTAATCAATTGGTAAAAGAAAATCAGATTATTAAAATTAACACTCGGCCTGTGATTTTTGTAGATCGTTCTAATGTCGGGCAAGACAGCGATCAGCCGTTGAAGCAGGAGTATGCAAGTATTGCGGAATTGAAGCAGGGTCTTTCTGGTTCTGATACTTTTAAAAGTGTGATTGGTCATGACCAGTCACTTTATAGCCAGATTAGAAAGCTGAAGGCAGCAGCATCTTATCCTGGGAGATTGCCAATTTTAATTAATGGTCAAACAGGAACGGGTAAAAGCTACATTGCGCGAAAGTTTTTTGATTATTGTGTAGAAAAGGGATACATTGCCGCACAAGGAAAATTTGTCAGTTTTAACTGTGCAGAATACGCGGATAATCCAGAATTATTGACCAGTACATTATTTGGTTATGCCAAGGGAGCATTCACTGGTGCCGACGAAGCCCATAAAGGATTGTTTGATGAGGCCGATAATGGCATGCTGTTTTTAGATGAGGTTCACAGACTAGATCCTAAGGGTCAAGAAAAACTATTTTCTTATCTTGATACAGGAACAGTCTCCTCATTAGGTGAAGCCGCGGAAAAAAGACAGGTAAATGTGCGCTTAATTTGTGCGACTACCGAAGATATTCAGAGCAGCTTTTTATCGACCTTTATTCGCCGGATTCCAGTTCAGATTACAATGCCACCGTTGAAGGAAAGGACTTCTAACGAAATCCGTTCGTTGATAATTTACTTTTATATCCAACATGCCAAGAAAATTGGGCGAAGTTTACAAATTAATAATCAAGTCTTTGCGACGCTGATGAACATGGATTTCAAAAGTAACATTGGCCAATTGAAAAATGCCGTTTTACTGTCTGTTGCCAGTGCTTTGGGCGAAGCTGACTCAGCTGGCACAGTGCAAGTTAAACTTGGGGATCTTCCGCAAGATATTTTACTTTCTGAGGTTAATTTGGATAAGCAGGGGATGTCGCAAACGCAGAGCGATATTGTCATTAACCCGGAAAGTAAGTTAACCGATTTTGTGAATAACCGCCAAAGCATTAACTATATTAAGCAAACTTTTGAAAATATTTTTTCCATGTATGAGCAGGAGGATTTTTCCTCTTTTCAAGTTAAGGCTTTTTCTAAAGTCAATGCCTTATGTGATTACTTAGTTTTTAAAAAAGATATTTTAGATATTGGCGAATTGCCTTTGGATTTTATTAAAAAATCACTTAATAGTGAAATAGGGTACCTGCAGGACGACTTGCGCAATGACTTTAATGGCAATCTTATTGTTGCTATTTCTTATTATTTTTATTTTAGACAAGAAAGTTGCTGGTCTGTTTCACCACATGAGGGACAACTTGCAACCGAGATAATTACTAAAATGAATGAAAGTAATTATACTGCTCAGGTTGTTCAAACAGTTATTAATGTTGTAAGTAAAATGCTAAATTTGCATACTGATGAAATCGATAATCTTTTTCTGACAATCTATCTTAGTGGCGTACAGCGCAAGAAAAATTCTGGCTTGATACATTGTATTTTGCTGGCGCATGGCTATTCAACTGCTAGTAGTATCGCGGACACAGTTAACAAGATTGCTGGTGAACCGCTTTTGGATGCTTTTGATATGCCGATAGATATTCAAACAGAAGATATTGCCCAAAAGGTGTCGAATTATATTCATGTTCGACACGTAACTAATGGCTTAATCTTAATGGCAGACATGGGTTCGTTGGAAAAAATTCCAGAATTACTCAAAAAAGATTTGAACTTTCCTGTGGTTATTTTTAATAATGTTTCTACTCAATTAGCACTGTTTGTGGCAAGTTATGTTAAAGAGCGTCGGCCAATTGACACGATTGTACAGAAGATGGACAAAGTAATTCATAATGATTATCGAATTGTTTATCCCAAGATGGTTAAGCAAAATGTGATTATTGTTTGTTGCTCAACTGGTGTGGGGACGGCAAATAAGATAAAGGAAATGATTCAGGAAAGTTTGCCAAAAGACGTTGATATTAAGATTATGGCATGTTCGTATGAATGGCTAAAAATTGAGGATCAGGAAAGTGCAATTAAAAGAAAATATAATGTTTTAGTTGTGATTGGGACGATTGATCCTAAATATAGCAGCGTCCCATTTATTTCTTTAGATCAATTAGTTAATGGCTCCAAAATCAGTTTACTGCAAGGTACGTTAAAAGATAGCTTGAGTGTAGATGATTTATACAGATTTAATGATTTGATTTTGAAAAACTTCAGTATTGAGCGGGTGATTAATTCGCTAACAATATTAGATACAAAAGAAGTAATTAAAAATATTGACCTGTGTATCAAGAAAATAGATGAGTATCTGGATACAAGGTTGCCTAACCAAACAATTATGGCATTGTATGTACATATCAGCTGTATGATTGAAAGAATAATTCGCAATCAGGTTTTAGAAATTGAGCCGATAGATTTTAAGATAGATAAGAATAGTCAGGACAACTTTAACTATATCAAGAAGGCATTACGTTTACTTGAGCAAGTTTATAATATTAAGATTCCACTTGTGGAAGTCGAGTATATCTATGAATTGATTTTTAAGACTAAGAATAATCAATTAGACTATACAAAAGATGATGATTTTTGACAGTAACTTTTCAAATAAAATAGTGTCAAATTATATCTAAAAAGTACAAAATGATTTATTAAAAGCGCAATCATAATCATGATTGCGCTTTTTTTGACAGAAACTTGGCACGAAAATTGCTTATATATGTTTGAAGTGCGAATTTAATAATTTTAAAGGAGGAATTACTTTGATTAGACTTATGCGAGTAGATCATCGGTTATTACATGGTCAAGTTGCCTTTTCATGGACACAAGAGCTAGGTGTTAACTGCATTTTGATTGCGAATGATGATGTGCCAAACAATGATATTCGTAAGACAGCGATGAAATTAGCTAAACCACAGGGTGTCAAGCTTGTAATTAAGAATATTGAGAACTCTATCAAGGCCCTGCAAAGTGGCGTTACGGATAAGTATAAATTGTTTATTGTTGTTGAGTCAGTAGCGGATGCATATGCGTTAGCGACAGCATATCCCAAAATAAAACAAATTAATTTGGGTGGTACTAAGCCAGCTGATGGAACAAAACAAATCAGTAAGGCAGTTAATCTTACTCCAGACGATGAAAGTAAATTAAATGAACTTATTGAGAAGGGTTGTGAAATTGAAATCAGACAAGTTCCTAATGATAAAAAAGTTTTCTTCAAGGATATTGAATAGGAATGACTTATGAACAATAAAATTAGTAAAACCCGATTATCGGCGATGAATTACTACTATCGCAACTTTTCGTTGGACTATTTTTTAGACTCAGTTAGTCAAGATGGGTTAACGAATATTGAATTATGGACTAGTCCGCAACATTTTTGGATTGAAAAAGATGGTCACCAAGATGTTAAAGAATTAAAAAGAAAAGTAGCA
This sequence comes from Lactobacillus sp. ESL0677, assembly GCF_029392875.1. Classification (NCBI taxonomy): domain Bacteria; kingdom Bacillati; phylum Bacillota; class Bacilli; order Lactobacillales; family Lactobacillaceae; genus Lactobacillus; species Lactobacillus sp. ESL0677. The sequence continues at coordinate 428,011 of NZ_CP113946.1, forward strand.
GCCCATCATTTACAAATTATTTGTTTGACACCGCAGCAGAGTAATCCTAATCCGTATAACTTAGCGGCCAAGGATGAAAGATTGCGCAAAGGTTCATTTGGCTATTTTAAAAATCTAATTGATAGTGCAGTAGAGTTAAATGTACATCTAGTTGCTCTTAACTCTGGCTGGGATTTTTATGATGAAAACCCTGCAGAAGCTTGGGACAGATCAGTTGCAATGCTAAAGAAGGTTGCTGACTATGCGAAGGATCGTGAAGTTAAAATTGCCATTGAAGCGTTACAACCAGATGAATCGCATCTAGTGAATTCGATTGTTGATTTAAAGCATTATCTAAAAGATGTAAATAAGGATAATGTTGGCGTCAACTTGGATTTAGGTGCCATGGCTAGAAATTATGAGACTATTGCACAATATTTTGAATCATTGGGCGAAAAAATAATTCATTGTCATTTCGTTGATGGTAATCCTGTAGGGCATCGCTGCTGGGGTGAAGGTGAGCGTAATCCCGGAGAAGACTTCAATGTATTTAATTATTATGGCTATCAAGGATATTTTACTTTTGAATTTGGTCAATCCAAGTATTTTTTAAATCCTGCGGAAACTGAACGAAAAGCATTGCGGTTTTTAAATCCGTTTTTAAAATAGATGGGAGAAATAAACATGAGTAATGTGGGAACATCTTTATTAATAGGCCTGATAGGGTTTATGGGACCACTGGACTTTGTTATCGGGTCTAACATGCTAAACAGACCTATCATTTTGGGTCCATTAGTTGGTCTTGTTTTAGGAAATTTGACACAGGGAATAATCATTGGTGCATCTTTGGAACTAGTCTTTATGGGCGCGATTTCAGTTGGTGCCTATCTGCCGCCTGATGTTATTGTTGGTGGTGTTTTAGGAACAGCCTTTGCGATTTCTTTGGGTAAAGGTGTTGGTGCCGCAATCGCAATTGCGATGCCAATTGCCATGCTTTCGTTAGCGATTGGTAATTTAACAAGTGTCATTTTCCCAGCGATTGCACATATTGGTGATAGATATGCTAAGCAAGGTAAGCCGGGAGGAATTACGGCATCATTATGGGGAATTGGTTTAATTGAATGTACTCGTCGGGGAATATTGTGTTTCTTAGGGTACTTCGTTGGTAATGCAGGGATGAAGACATTACTAGGAATGATTCCACAAAATGTAATTGATGGCCTTCAAGTTGCAGCTAACATGTTGCCTGCTATTGGATTTGCAATTCTATTACAAATGATTATTAACGATACTGTACTACCATATTTCTTCCTTGGATTTTTATTATCGGCTTATCTAAAGGTTCCAGTACTAGGGGTTGCATTGTTCGGCTTAATCATAGTTGTTGTAAAACTGCATAACGATAAGAATAAACCAGCTGTTAGTGCTAATGGATCTGTAGAGGAGGATATTGATGATGACGATGACTTCTAATGAAAAAAAGGTAACTGATAAAGATTTAAGACAGATTATGTGGCGTTCACTTACCATGGAATTTGGTTGGAACTATGAGCGTCAAATGCACTTGGCCTTTGCCTATATGATGGCGCCATTAATGAAGAAATTGTATGGCGATGATCAAAAGGAATACGCTGAATCGCTGGAACGACAGATGGAATTCTTTAATTGTACGCCACAATTTGTACCATTTATTGGTGGCGTTGTGGCATCAATGGAAGAAGAAAATTCAAAAGAAAAGGATTTTGATGTTTCAACAATTAGTGCAATCAAAACTGCACTGATGGGGCCTCTATCTGGTATCGGCGATTCCTTATTCTTGGGAACCTTGAGAGTATTAGCAATTGGGATAGCAGCTTCATTGTCCTTGAAGGGCAATATTTTAGGGCCAATACTATTTTTACTAATCTATAATGTTCCCGCTTATATCGTTAGATACTTCGGTGTAAAGGCTGGCTACAATATGGGTACTAGCTACTTAAATAAAATTCAAGCTTCTGGACTGATGGATAAGTTTAAGGATGCGGCAGGGATCTTGGGAGTTATGGTTATTGGTGCCATGACGCAGAATATGGTTGTTGTAAAGGTAGTAGCTAAATTTGGTACTGGTAAAACAGCTACGTCACTTCAAAGCATCTTAGATGGTATTCTTCCAGGACTTTTATCATTAGTTGTTCTATATATCTTTTATGTGTTGAACAAGAAGAAAGTCAATGTCCTGTGGCAACTTTTAGGGGCAACCGTTATTGGCGTATTGCTAACCGTCTGGGGCGTACTTGGAGTTTAGTGTAAAAATAATTATTAATGAAAGAGAGAATAAAAATGCGTAAATTTAACAAACAAGAATTAGTAGACAGTATGAATGGTGCTTTAAAATTAAGACCACAGATTAATGAAGTAATTGATCCATTATATCAAAAAGGCATTTCTAATATTTGTTGGTTAGGAATAGGTGGAACCTATGCTTCTGCTATGCAAGCTGTTATTCATATGAAGGAAAAGACAGCTCTGGAAACTTTTTATCAAAACGCTGCTGAGTATATCGTGACGGGTAACAAGAGAATCACTGATAAAACTCTAGTAATTATTTCTTCAGTTACTGGTAACACCAAGGAAATGGTTGATGCTGTTAAAAAATTAAATGAAGTAGGTGCAATTGTCTTAGGTTTTATGGATGACCCCAAGGCAAAATTGGCATCAATGTTAACCTATTGCATTTCTTATCCAGAAAATGAACAATTAAAATTCTTCATGGTTGGCGACCGCTTGATGTATCTCAATGGCGAATTTCCAGATTATGATGAATTTTATCAAGAAATGGATGAAAACTTTGCTCAAGATATTGCTGATGTGCAAGAAGGCGCTGATGACTTTGCTAAAGACTTTGCTGAAAAGCACCATGATGATGCAATTCATTACTTTGTTGGTGCTGGTAATCAATGGGGTGCCACTTATTCTTATGCGATGTGCTACTGGGAAGAGCAACATTGGATTAGAACTCGTGCAGTAGAAGCAGCAGAATTTTTCCATGGGATGTTTGAAATTGTTGACCGTGATACTCCAGTTACAGTTTATGTTGGTGAAGATACACAACGTCCTTTAAGTGAAAGAGTTGCAAAATTCTTACCGCAAATCTGTGGCAATTATACAATTATTGATTCCAAAGACTATGATTTGCCTGGAATTTCTGAAAAGTATCGTGGTACCTTGTCACCATTTGTTTTCCATGCAATCAATAATCGGATTGATGTTCATATTGAGCATATTAATCGTCACCCAATGGATATTCGTCGTTATTATCGCGCCTTACCATACTAATTGGAGGCGAAAATGGTCGAAGTATTAATTTGTACCCATGGTAATTCTGCTCAAGAATTACTTAAATCAGCCGAGATGATTTGTGGTGAACAAAAGAATTGTGAGACTGTTAAATTTGCAATGGGTGAGTCGCTGGATAAATTGCAAGCAGAGCTTGATGAAAAAATCAGTTTACTAGATGATACAGTTATTTGTTTAACAGATCTAAAAGGTGGCACGCCATTTAATACCTTAGTTAGGTTAACTCAAAAATATCCACAAATGGAGATAGTCACCGGTGTAAACATTCCAATGTTGTTACAATTATTTATTAATCGTGAACAGATGGCAGTATCTGAACTGGTTAATTCAATTGTCGATGCAGGTAAGGTAGGTGTATATCGCTATCAGGCTGCTAAACCTGATACTAATGATGAAGATTTTTAAAGAGCGATAAATTTATTTTCTAAATCTCGAAGGTAAAACTTCGAGATTTTTTGAATGTAACTTTTATTTTTGAACTTGATTGAGTTAAACTTAAATAGTTAAAATAATGAAGTTATTAAAATATTAAGTATCAAGGAGGTAAAAATGTTATTTGGCTCAATTGAAGGTGGCGGAACAAAATTTGTCTGTGCAGTAGGTAATGAAAATTATCAGGTTAAAGATTCAATTTCGTTTCCAACGACAACGCCGCAAGAGACATTGCAAAAAGCAGCCGATTATTTTAAACAATTTGACATAGCAGCTATTAGTATTGCATCTTTTGGGCCGGTTGAAATTCGGCAAACGGCAGCTAATTATGGTTATATTACAACCACTCCCAAAAAGGGCTGGCAGAATACAGATTTCGTCGGCTTCATAAAAGAGCAAATAGATGTACCAATCTTTTTCACAACCGATGTTAACGGCTCCGCATATGGAGAATATGTCATGTCGCTATTATCTAATGAAGATATTGATTCGCTGGTTTATTACACGATTGGCACTGGCGTTGGCGGTGGTGCGATTATTGATGGCAAACTAGTTGGTTCTTTAGGACACCCTGAAATGGGTCACGTTTTACTTAAGCGTCATCCTGATGATTTAGAGTTTAAGGGTGTGTGCCCATATCATCATGATTGTCTTGAGGGGCTTGTTTCTGGGCCAACATTTGAAGCGCGCTTAAATAAAAAAGGCAAGGATGTGCCATTAACCGATCCCGTATGGGACATTATGAGTTATTACGTGGCGCAAGCGGTTTTGCAGGTGACGTTAATCTTACGACCAGATAAGGTAGTCTTTGGTGGCGGGGTAACTAGCGAAGCATTTTTGCAAAAAGTCCGCTGCCATTTTGCTCAAATGCTAAATGGTTATGTTAGTGTGCCAGACTTAGATAAGTATATTGTAATGCCGGCAATTGCTGGTAATGGTTCGGCAACAGTGGGTAATTTTGCCTTGGCTAAACGCTTGTTAAAAGAGTAGTATTTTCATCAAAAATATATTGCCTTTTTGATAAATGTACCTATAATGTATGTATAAAAATATTTTTAATAAAAGTTGAAGGCGATATTTATGAATAATATGTTGATCGGAATCGTTTTTGGTGCATTGTTACTTTGTGCTGGTGTTTGGGAAGCTTTTGCAATGCATAAAAATATTGGTTTTAATAAAACTCATGCTAGCAAAGAGACTTCGTCATTTTTGCTGTGGTCTTACTGGATGGAGCTAGTCTTTAGTATCGTATTCATCGTTGGCGGTATTGTAATGCTGATTGGTTCAGTATTAGCTTAAGACTAAAATATATTTTATAAAGAATTTAAACTTTAGCAATCTTCTTAAAGGGTATAATGGATTAAATAGCTTGCTTGTGAATAATGATACATGTTGTTAATGAACAGTTTACTTATTTTTTGCAAGCGCTATAATTAAAACATAAAACTTAATATTTAATACATTTTAGGAGACTAATAAGATGGCTGAAGAAAAAAATACTGCTAAAGAAGAAACCCCAGAAGACCAGGAACAAGCAACGTTAATGGCAGCGATGGGCTTGATTGCTAATGGTGGTAATGCCAAAAGTTTAGCATTTGAAGCAATTCGCGCTGCTAAAAAAGGCGACATTGACACTGCCAGATCGAAGTTAAAGGAAGCTGATGATTCCTTACTTCAGGCGCATAATTCACAAACAGATATGTTAACTAAGGAAGCACAAGGCAAGCATACACATGTTACTTTGCTAGTTGTCCATTCACAAGACCACTTGATGAATGCCATTACTTTTAGAGATTTGGCAGGAGAAATGGTAGATTTGTATGAAAAGTTGTACAAAGCTAATGCGTTAGAAAAAGATAGTGAATAATCTTGATACAAAAGAGGCCTAGCAGGTCTTTTTTTGTTTGGTAAGACAGTTATTTTATAAATTTACTATATATAATTAAAAAGATAGATATTTTGAAATCTGTCTTTTTATTTTGGTTAACTGAGTCTATTTGTTTTGATATAGGAGCTTTAGTTGAGAAGGTGTCATTTTATAATTTTTTAAGAAAGCATTGTACATAGTCCGATAATTAATAAAACCAGATTCACTAGCAATAACATCTAAGTTTTTATTGGAGTTTAGTAGTTCATCGTAGGCATTGCTTAAGCGATATGAGGTGAGCAGCTCTTTAAAGTTAATACCAATTAAACGCTTAAAAATTCGAGAGCAGTATTCACTTGAATAACCAAAATGCTTACTAATACTTTTTAAAGAAATTGGAGTCTGAAAGTTATTTTTAACGTAATTAAGCATTTTTATCTTTAATTCGGTATTTGTAGTTGAAGAGTCGGCTTTATCTAATTTAGTAATATATTTAATTAAGGAATCCAATAATAAAAAAATTTCTCCTTTAATTTTAAGAATGGTACTTAGATCGCTGTTTTTAGATTCCAGTAATGAGGTAATGTGTAATAACTTTTGGATGAGTATTTGGTCTGATCCAAGGTCGTTTTGCACAGTGTTAATGGCAATGTCCCATTTTGATGCAAAGTCTTCTCCTAAATTATAATGTAGCCACTTTATCGGAATTTGGATGCATAAAACGTGGTTGGGTGAGGGACTGAAGGTTGAATGTAACTGATTAGAACGGATATAAATGATATCGTTTTTGCCCATTAAAAATTGATGATTAGAAATACTGACGTTAAGATACCCGCTAATGCAAAAGAGCAGCTCAATTTGTTCATGCCAATGTAGGGGTATTTTTTTATCGGAATTTTTACCATGAAAGGTAAATACTTTAAATGGTAATCCACGTTTGAATTTAATGATTTCGTGTCTAGTTTGTTCCATAACTGATCCTTTAATAAGTCAAAAAATTACATGCTTATGATAATTATATACATTTTATTATAATTGAAAAGGCTTACAATAAAATACGTAGGGAAATTAATTAATAGGAGGAAAAGAATGCCATGAAAGAAAAGATGACAAAGTTTTTCGATAAGATTACACCTTTTTTAAATAAAGTGGGTGCTAACAAATATTTACAAACGATTATGGCAGCAATGCTTGAAATCTTAGGACCAATTATCTTAGGTTCGTTTGCAGTTTTGGGTAGTGTTTGGTCTGCTAAATATCATTTGACTGGGGTAACTAATGCACTTAATGCAGTTAGCGCAGTTACAATTAATGGGATGGCTCTTTATATAGCATTTTTAATTGCCAAACATTTAGTGCCATACTTCATTAAAGGCGATGATGGCAGCGCCGCTGGGATTATTTCATTAATGGTCTTTTTGATTTTAGTTCCACTTGGTCAAATTAAGGATAAGGGTGCAGTAATTACTGCAATTCCAACAACTTGGCTATCATCACAAGGAGTTTTTTCAGCAATTATTGTTGGTGTTTTAGTTGCTAAATCATATGTATTTATGAAGCAGCATAATTGGACAATCAAAATGCCAGCGGGTGTGCCACCAATGGTTTCGGCCTCGTTTGCTAACTTAATTCCAGCTGTTGTTGATGGTATTGTTGCTTTACTGATTAATTATCTTTTTGCTTTAACTAGTTGGGGTAGTTTTCACCAGATGATCTTTTCCATTATTCAAACACCGTTGCAAAATATTGGTGGTTCAATTTGGGCAATGATCTTGGTATCACTATTAATGCAAATCTTATGGTTCTTTGGGATACACGGTACTAACGTAATTAATCCAATTGTAATGCCAATTTGGATGGCATTGGATATGCAAAACTTGGTAGCATTAAAGGCTGGTAAGCCGCTACCAAATATTATTGGTATGGCATTTTTCAATGTTGTGACTTGGAGTGGTACGGCTTTAGGGTTAGTTTTATTAATGGTTTTTATAGGTAAGAGTAAGCGATACAAAGAATTAGGTAAATTAGCGCTAATTCCATCATTATTTGGAATTACCGAGCCTACTGTTTTTGGTACCCCATTGGTTTTAAACTTTAACTTTGCTGTCCCGTTTATTACTAATAACACAATTGCGATTATTATTTCTTACTTAGCAATTAAATTAGGAATTGTTGCTCGCTTTTCTGGCGTACAAACGACATTTGGCTTACCATTAGGGGTTTTTGCTGCGGTTGAAGGCAGTGCCTCAATTATTGTATTGCAACTATTTATTCAATTAGTATTGTCACCGTTGCTGTGGTACCCATGGTTTAAACATGCAGATAAAATTGCTGTTCAAGAAGAACAAAAGGGTTAAAAGGAATTTATTGAATGAAGCAAGAGGATTTAAATAGTTTATTAAATGATTTATCGTTAACAGAAAAAGTCGGGCAATTAATCCAATTATCTGGTGAATTTTTCCAGTCAAAGGATATTTCGTTTGGTCCAATTCAAAAGCTTGGTATACCAGATAAGCTGGTTGATTTAAGTGGCTCAATAATGAATGTTACGGGGGCAGCTGAAACGCAAAAACTGCAGAAGCAGCAGATGGCTAAGCAGCCTCATCATATTCCTGTTTTGTTTATGGCTGATGTTATTTATGGGTTTAAGACAATTTTTCCGGTTCCAATAGGTTTAGGAGCCACTTGGAATCCAAAATTAATTAAACAAGCATTTATGGTAGCTGCTAATGAGGCTGCTGTAAGTGGTAATCAAGTATGCTTTGCACCGATGGTAGATGTTACTCATGATCCTAGGTGGGGCAGAACGTTGGAGTCGCCAGGAGAAGATCCGTATCTAAATTCGTGTTTTGCCAAGGCGATAGTAGAAGGCCTGCAAGAGCAGCTTTCTTCTAAAAAAGGTCAGGCAGCTTGTGTTAAGCATTATGCCGCGTATGGAGCTGTTGAGTCTGGTCGGGAATATAACTTGGCAGATATGTCAATCAGTAATTTGTTTCAAAATTATTTACCACCGTATCGAGCAGCGGTTGAGTCTGGCTGTAAGATGGTAATGGCATCACTAAATACGTTGAATGGTGTACCAGCTACTGCTAATAAATGGTTATTAACTGACATACTTAAAAAGCAGTGGGGATTTAATGGCGTTATTATTAGCGACTATGCTTCTGTTTATGAGTTAATCAAACATGGTTTTGCAGCAGATAATGAAGATGCAGCGTATAAAGCACTTAATGCTGGAATTGATATTGATATGAAGTCGCCGGTTTATGCTAATGGACTACAAGAGCTAGTTGAGAACGGTAAATTAAGTATCAACAAAATTGATGACGCTTGTATGCGAATTCTGCAGTTAAAAAATGATATGGGCTTATTTGAAAATCCGTTTTTTGGCGCTTCAAAGAAAGAAGAAGCTAAGTATAATTTAAATCCAGCTAATCGAAAATTAGCGCGTGAAGTAGCTGATGAGGCAATTGTTCTGCTTAAAAATGAACAGCATGTTTTACCATTATCTTCTACAGAAAAGGTTGCATTAATTGGCCCTTATAGTAATGAAAAGTCACTAATTGGAATGTGGGCAGTTCATGGAGATCCAAATGATTGCATTACCATTAGATCGGCTTTAAGTACTGCATTAGGTAATAATTTATCATATGCCCAAGGGACAGATATTACTCGTGATAAAAAGATGTTAGCTGGCTTAGGATTTCTTGATTCAGCTCAAATTGATCAGATTGTTTCTGATGATGAAATTGAAAAGCAGCATCATCAAGCAGCCATAGCTGTGGCTAAGAAAGCTGATATAGTTGTTTTGGCTGTAGGTGAAAATACCTTTGAATCCGGAGAAGCGGGTTCAAAGACGAATTTACACTTGCCGCAAAATCAAATAAATTTGATTAAGGACATTCATAATTTAGGTAAAAAGATTGTTTTAGTAATTATTAGTGGTCGACCTTTAGTACTAACAGATATCGTTCAAGATGTTGATGCCATAGTTGAGTCATGGTTTCCTGGAACTGAGGGTGGTAATGCGATTGCTGATGTACTTTTAGGTAAAGTATCACCTTCGGGTAAGTTATCAATGACCTTTCCAATTACTGAGGGTCAAGAGCCACTGTATTATTCCCAGTTGAGTACAGGTCGGCCGCAGAAGGGCTCTCAACATACTGGTCGATTTGTTTCACGGTATATCGACGCTCCTAATGAACCGCTATTTCCATTTGGTTATGGTCTAGGCTATGCGGATATTCAGTATCGAGATGTGCAATTAGAACATAGTTCTATAAGCAAAAGTGATAGTTTACATTTAAGTGTTGAGTTGGTAAATGATAGTCCGTGGGAACAAAAGGAAACAGTTCAAGTTTATTTTCATGATAACGTGGCAAGCATTGTTCAACCGGTAAAGAGACTAGTTGCTTTCAAGAAAGTTACTTTGCCTACCCAAGCAAATAAAAAAGTTACTTTTAGTATTCCGGCTACAGATTTTGGCTTCTTTGATAATCATGGTCAAAAGATTCTAGAAGAAGGTAGTTTTCAAATATTTGTTGGATCAAATGTCAATGATGTGATAACTAAAACATTCCGAATAGTATAGAATTTATTTAATGAGGTTAATATGAATAAACATAGGCTAGTTGTCAGTTTGGCGGGACTATTATTGTTAGGAGCTGGTGCTAATACAGTAGTGTTTCCTAATCGAGTAAATGGGATTTCTCAAGTTAAGGCTGCAGCAGTTAAGCAAAAAGTTTTAATCAAGGTTAAAACTACGGCTAGAATTTATACTAAGAATGGTAAGAAAACGAATAAAAAAATTCGTCGAGGTACTTATTATCAGGTAAGTCCGGCTGTAATTAAGCGACAACATTATTATTATTTGAAAAAAGGACGTTATATTAAAAAAGCAACTGCCAAAGTAATTAAAAGTAAACAACAAATTATTTTAACCAAAAATGCTAAGGTGTATACAACTTTAGGCAAAACTACTGGCAAGAAAATTAAAAAAGGTAGTAAACGAAATGTCTATGCCACTTTGACGTTGCGGCGAAAGAAATATTATGTCTTAGCTAATGGTACTTGTGTTTTGAAGCAAAACGCTCGTTTAGTGAAATCTGATCAAATAATGAGTAGCAAGCCTGTTGCAAATCCTAATACTATAAAGCCAACAGAAACTACTGCTGTACCGAATTCAACTACTAATAATTCTAGTATTGTACCAGCTATTGGTACGTCAGCTCTTAAGCCGGGAACACAAGAGGCTTCCATTTATGATTGGCTTAGTCGAATGCAGTTGAAGAATGGCTTAATTGAAAGTGCTGAAGATAGTAATCAAGTGTCTTTATATGATAATGCACTTTCAGCTATTGTTTTTACTGCTAATGGCGATTATGACAGGGCGGAAAAGATCTTTAATTTCTTTAATAATCATTTGGCAACGGAATTTGATGGTCAATATAAGGGGTTTGCTCAGTTTCGCGATCGTAATGGCGTACCTGTAGATAATAAGCCTAATCGGTGGTTAGGTGACAATGCATGGTTGCTAATTGCGCTAAATAATTATCAAGCTAAGACTGGCAGCAACAAATATGAGAAGCTATCTAATGCCTTGGCAACTTGGATTCGTTCATTACAGGATAATGATGGTGGTCTTTGGGGTGGTACAGATCAAGATAACCATCGAATTGATAAAAATACTGAAGGTATCTTGGATGCATTCATAGCTGTTAAAGGATATGATAGTTTCCACCAGAATATTTTGAAATATCTTAAAAATAATCGTTATAATCCTGAAACTGGATTACTTAAGACAACTAATGATAATGGTAAATATATGTACGCTCTAGATATGATTTCTTGGGGGTATGGGATGTTACAGGATTATCCTAAAGCTGCACTTCTTAAAGCTGACATGATGTATACTTCGCAAACTGCGACAGCTAATAAGAATAAAGTATCTGGTTATTCATTTGATGTTGATCGCGATACTATTTGGATTGAAGGAACAGGTGAAATGGCTGTAGCCTTCAATATAGCCGGTATGCAGCAAAAAGCCGATAATTTAATTAACGAAATGGATAAGATGTTTATTTCAAGTAATAAATTTAAAGGAACTGCTGGCTTACCTTATGCTTCTAATTCTGGCACAGGTTATGGAAATGGCAAATTGTGGAATGGTGTTGATACGCACATTGCTATTTCTTCAAGTGCTTGGTATGTCTTAGCTAAGATGCGCTATGATCCTTACAATTATATAGGTGGTAGAGAGAAGAATATTCCAATTACGGATAGATTTTATGTAAATAAATAAAAAATTCAAGTTTAATTTGAATTTTATAATTTTAATGCTTAATTTAGGACTAGCTTGCGATACTTTTTCGAAGCTAGTCTTTTTTGATTATAATTTCTAATGAAGCAACATAAGATTCTGGTTTCCAAATTTTACGAATTACAATTAATATATAGCGTCTAATAATTATTAAAATTATAGATTTTTATAATTATGAGGATATATTTTTACTATTGTAAGTATTACTTAAATTTCATATAATGTGTTGTGTAAAATTATAATTTTAGATGCTTTTTTAATATTTTTGAAGAAAGTTAATTTTAATGTTTGTAATAAATAGTGATTGAGTTTAGCTACTGAAATTAATTTTTTGTAAAATTGGAAGAGAGGAATTATGAAAACTTTAGAAAAAGTACATTATCAAGGGTTTGTTTGGCCATTGATAATTGGAATTATTTTGTGGTGTATTACGCCTTGGCGGCCGACCGGATTAACACCGCAAGCTTGGGAAATGTTTGCGATTTTTGTGGCAACAATTGTTGGCTGTATTACTAAACCTTTGCCAATAGGTGGTACGACTTTAACTGGTTTAGTAGTCATGGTGTTAGTTGGTTTGGCTCCAATTAATAATGTTGTTAATCCTAAAACTGGGGTTGTAACTACTGGCATATTGAGTGCTTTTAGTAATTCGGCAGCCTGGCTAATTGCAATGGCTTTTATTATGGCTTACGGGATTACTAAGACTGGTTTGGGTAATCGAATTGCATATTGGATGATTGAGCGTTTTGGTAAAAAGTCACTAGGAATAGGTTATGCAATTACGGGTCTAGAATTAATTCTGGGGGCTTTGATCCCGTCTAATAGTGCGAGAACTGGCGGTGTTGTGTGGCCTTTAACAGAGTCAATTTCAGCAAGTTATGATTCTAAGCCTAATGATCCATCACGTAAGAAAATTGGTTCTTATATTGACTTAGTTGCTTTTCATGCCAATATTTTATCAACAGCACTGTTCTTGACAGGTGCTGCGGCAAATGTTGTAGCACAACAAATGGCAGCACAAAAGGGCTATCAGATGACCTGGGCTAGTTGGTTTATTGCTGCAATTGTTCCGGTTGCAATTTCAGCAATTATTGTTCCGTGGCTGCTATATAAGATATATCCACCAGAAATTAAGGAAACACCTAATGCTAAGCAATGGGCCAAAAATAATTTGGCAAAAATGGGCAAGGTAACAGTTCCTGAAAAAATTATGGCTGCTGTCTTTACTTTAGCAATCCTATTATGGATCTTATCGGGCATTATCAAGGCTCCACAATTAGATGCTACTTTTGTTGCCTTTTTAGCAGTTACGTTATTGTTATTAACAGGTGTTTTAACAGCTCAAGACATTTTTAACCAGGCAGGTGCTTGGAATATTCTGGTCTGGCTGTCAATCTTAGTCTTTATGGCAGGAAAATTAATTTCATTTGGCTTTATTGCTTGGTTTTCCAACGCTATCCAAACAAGCTTACACGGAATTAGTTGGGGTGTTGTCTTAGTAATTTTAGTTTTAGTAATGTTTTATACACACTACTTCTTTGCCAGTGGAACAGCTCATGTGACCGCTTTATATTTACCATTTCTATCGGTTGCTGTTGCGACTGGTGCACCACTACCTCTGGCGGCAATGTTATTAGCTTTTACAACAATAATTAATAACTCGTCGACACACTATGCTAATCCGTCAGCATCAATATTGGCAACTACAGGTTATGTTACACAAGCTGAATGGTGGAAGAACAACTTTATTATTGGTCTCGTTTACTTGGTAATCTTCGGTGTGATTGGCACATTATGGATGAAAGTCTTAGGTATGTGGTAAAAATTAATAGTATGAAAAAGGATTTCCGTATTAATGCGGAAATCCTTTTTTTATTTATTTAAATTATTAATCTAAGTCTTGACCGTTTGACTTAATTACTTTTTGGTACCAGTAGAATGAATCCTTGCGTGACCGCTTTAGAGTTCCTTCACCTGCATCATTTTTGTCAACGTAGATAAAGCCATAACGCTTATCCATCTGACCTGTTCCGGCAGATACCAAGTCAATTGGTCCCCAAGGTAAGTAGCCCATTAAGTCTACGCCATCAAGAGCAACAGCCTTTTCCATTTCAGAAATATGTTTACGCAAGTAGTTAACACGGTAGTCATCATGGATTGAGCCGTCTGCTTCAATCTTGTCATAAGCTCCAAGACCATTTTCTACAATAAATAGTGGGAGATGATAGCGGTCTGTTAAGTGATTTAAGGCAATTCGCAAACCTTCTGGGTCAATTTCCCAACCCCAATCACTGCGTTCTAGTGTTGGGTTAACGTCAATTGCTTGAGCAAGATCGCTTAATTCATCAGGCTTAACCTTTTTAGCAGAAACAGTTGTGGTTTGGTAGTAGCTAAAGCCAATATAGTCAACTGTACCTTCTTTTAAAATAACCCGATCTTCATCAGTAATATCAGGACGATAGCCATGGCGCTCAATGTAAGCTTCAACTTCCTTAGGATATTCACCAAAAGCATGAACATCTGAGAACCAATCACGTCTTTGTTCAAACTTATCGGCTAATAATACATCATCAGAAGATGGTGTTAATGGTCTAACTGGTGAGTAATTAATCATGCAGCCGATCTGAAAGTTAGGATTAATTTTGTGACCAACATTTACGGCTAAGGCTGAAGCAACTAATTCATAATGAGCTGCTTGGAACATTGCAGCTTCTTTTTCTTGATCTGACATGCCTTTTTTAAATAAGATACCTGAATTAGTGGCCATTGAAAAGTCATTGCCATAGTCTGATTGATTATCGATTTCGTTAAAAGTCATCCAATATTTAACTTTATCTTGATAACGTTTGAAGCAAACTGTTGCAAAACGTAAGAAGAAGTCGATTACTTTTCGATTAGTGAAGCCGTTATACTTTTTAGCCAAATGGAATGGCATTTCAAAGTGGGATAAGGTAACAACCGGTTCAACGCCGTATTTGTGGCAAGTGTCGAATAACTTGTCGTAAAACCTTAGTCCTGCTTCGTTTGGTTCCTGATCATCACCATTAGGGAAAATCCGTGTCCAAGCAATTGAAGTTCTAAAGGCCTTAAAGCCCATTTCAGCCATCAACTTAATATCTTCATCATAATGATGGTAAAAATCAATTGCGCTGTGGTTAGGATAATTCTTACCTGGAATAACACCGTCGGTTATTTCTCTAGGCTTAGTCGCAGAGCCGACAGTCATGACATCGGCCATCGATACACCTTTATTATCCTCATTCCAAGCACCTTCTAATTGGTGAGCGGCAACTGCGCCACCCCATAAAAAGTCATCTGGCATTTTTGCTGAATACATAAGAAACCTCACTTAATAATTTTAATCAGTTAATAACGCTTACAAGTAGCATTGTATAATAAAGGTTTATGTTTTCAAGATTATCTTTTAAGATAAATAAAAAATTAATATTTATTTGCACTTTTTTGAAAACGTTTTATAATATATTGCATAGAACAATATCTATAGGATACATTTTAGGGGGAAATATTATGGCAGAACAAACTATTATGCTGAATTGTGCAGCAGGAATGAGTACATCATTGTTGGTAACTAAGATGCAGGAAGCAGCAAAAAAGCAGGGCATTGATGCAAAAATTTTTGCATGTCCAGCATCAGAAGCACCTCAGCATTTAGACCAAGAAACCATTGATTGCTTATTGTTAGGGCCGCAAGTTCGTTATATGGAAGATGACATGAAAGGCAAGGTTAAAGGCAAGGGCAAAGATGGCAAGGATGTTCCTGTTGCTGTAATTGATATGCAAGCTTATGGCATGATGAATGGTGAAAAAGTCCTTAAGCAAGCCGAAGACTTGATTAACGGTTAGAGGTTTAGATAGGATGGCCAATGAAAAGGATGAAATAGCTCGTAAAAAATATGAAGATAATTTGAAATATCTTTATTTTAGTCGGTATCTAATGTTAAGATATTCGGTCACTGCATATTTGTTTACAAACATATTTTGGCTGATTTTTTCATTACCATATAAAAAGCTAGTTGGAATTATCACTGCCGCAATAATGACAATTTTTGTGGCAATAGCGGCTATTGAGCAGTTAAGTAAGATGCATAATCATGACTTAGATGTGCCGATAACCAGAGTCTATTTTTGGATTCAAATCATTGTAAATGTCTTGCTGATTGTTTTGTTAGAGCTTCCAATAGGAAAGTATTTTTTCCCGTTTGTTTCTGATCAAAGCAGTAAGGTACTAATTCTTACCATTTTACTAGTTGGGATAGTCCTTGCTTGTTGTTGTGAAGTACGAATTAAAAACATCATTAAAGGAAAAGATCGATATGCCAAGGTAATCGCAACATTTAAAAAGAATAATTAAGGCCAGATAAAGGCTTTACTGTTAGGAGGAAAACTTTATGGCTGAAGAAGGAAAAAAGCCAATGAAGGATAAAATTACCAAAATAGTCGGTAAGTTTGCCAGCACAAGATTTGTGCGGGCAATCATGGATGCTGGTTATAGTGTAATTTCGTTTTCAATTGTCGGTGCGTTTTTTCTGATTTTGACAGTTTTACCAACTGTAATTAGAAATCCTGGATTTACCAGCTTTTATAATAGTACGATTGGTCGTTTTGACAATTTATATCAGGCTGTTTATAACGCTACGATGGGGATTTTGGCATTAGTTTTTTCAGGAACTTTTGCTTATTCATATACCAAGATATATCGTGATGAGGAACACATTAATTTAATTCCAGTCAATGGCTTAATGATGTTCTTAATGGCCTTCTTTATTACGGTTCCAGAACTTGTTTGGCAAAATGGTACAGTTCAATTCTTAACTACCTTTACCAAAACAAAGATGGTTGCTGGTGGTTATGAAGCTTCTACATCTGGTATTTATCGAATTGGTGCCGTTGGTATTTTTATCGGATTAGTTCTTGCTTGGCTAACTGTCCAAATTTATCGTTATACTATTAAACATAATTGGCAGATTAAAATGCCAGCTTCAGTTCCGTCTGGGGTATCGAACTCGTTTAGTGCCTTAATTCCGGCTGCTTGTATTGCAGTAGTCGTTGCTGCAATCAATGTAGCCTTAGTTATGGCTGGAACGGATCTATTTAAGATCTTATTTATTCCATTTTCGTTTATTAGTAATATTGCGGATACTTGGTGGGGATTTTTAATTATTATTTTCCTAATTCACTTCTTATGGTGGTTTGGGATTCATGGTGCAACTATTATTAGTTCCTTCTATACACCAATTGTTTTGGCAAATTTGGCAGAGAATGTAAAAGGTGCCTATCATGTTTTTGCTGGGGATCCAGTAAATGCATTTATCAATATTGGTGGGTCTGGCGCAACCTTTGGTGTTGCTATTTGGCTATTATTACGTGCTCGTTCGGCACAATTAAAGGAAATCGGTAAAGTAGAAATTGTTCCTGCAATTTTTAATATTAATGAACCGTTGATCTTTGGTTTGCCAATTGTTTATAATGCCAACTTATTAATTCCGTTCGTTGGGGCTCCATTGGTTTCAGGACTTATTGCATATTTGGGAATTGTAACTCACTTAGTACCAAAAATTATTGCGCAACAGCCATGGCCAACCCCAATTGGTTTGAGCGGACTTATTGCGACGGCTAGTTGGCAAGGTGCAGTGTTGTCAATTGTTTGTGCAATTGCAGCATTCTTAGTTTGGTATCCATTTATCAAGCACTATGACAATGTTTTACTGAAGCAAGAAAAAGAAGCTGCAGCACAAGGTTAAAAGTTAATTTGAAACAAAGCAACTAGTTGGTTATGACTAGTTGCTTTTTAGTTATAGATATTGGCATGATAGAGGATAAGTCGAAAGTATAATTGTGGAAAGAATAAAATAATGATAGATGTTTCAATTATTGTTGCTGTCTTTAATGAGGAGAAGTATTTAGCGCGTTGTTTACAATCTTTGGCTAGTCAAACGTTTACGGGTAAGTACGAAGTAATAGTTGTTGATGATGGTAGTACAGACGGTACTGCTGATATTATTCAACAATTTAGGGATACATATCCTGATATATTTATTTCAGTAAAACAAAAAATCTTGGTCAGGGGATTGCAAGAAATAATGGTATTAGCATTGCTAAAGGAAGATATATTGGCTTTGCTGATGCTGATGATTGGGTAGAAGCTAACTATATTTCAGAATTATTTGCCAGTATTACGAAATACCAAAGCGATATTTCTGTATGTGATGTACATAAAATTTTTGTTGAAGAAAAAACCGAAGCTGATATTAGGTCAATGAAATGTGATGATGGCTTGATCGATATAGCTGCATACATTACAGAGGGACAGAGTAATTCTTATTCATGGAATAAGTTATATCGCAGAGAAATTTGGCAGATAAATAAGTTTCCTAAAATGGTGTATGAAGATTTAGATATTCTAATTCCGATTATGAGCAGATGTAGAAAAATATCGTATGTTCATCAGGCACTTTATAATTATTATAAGCATTCAGATAGTACAACATCGGCGTATACTAATCCGCGCTTATTTCAAATTTTTAAAGCTTATGAAGATTTAATAACAAATAGTACAGATCGGTATAAACTGGAAGCTCAATTTTGTGCAGTTAAGCGAATACTGATTAATATGAATACCGTAGGCTTCAATTATTATTTATCATATTTTATATTGTTGCTAAGAAAAATATATAATCTTAATAATGATAACTATCTGATTAATAACAATGAGAAGACTAAAGATATTCAATATTACAGTAACCGTGAAATTTTGCCTCAAAATATTTTTGTTCCTGAATTCGCAAATTTGAAAGCATGGAATTATTATAAATTTGACGAAAAAATAATGCCTTACTCTGATGATTTAAGAGCTACGATTGATAAATTATTTGCAGAAGGTGGTCTATTGATATTAGGTAAACTTAATCCTCAAGCACCAATAGGTTATTTAAGAAGTTTAAATAATTTTATTCTCCTTGATACTAATGGACAGGTATTGATAGTTGGCTTATCTGCCAAACATCCATTAGCAAATTTGTTGGTTAATAGTTATGATAATGAAGAAAGTCTATCTGTCTATTTTGATAAAATTTTGGCTAACAAAGATATTCATAATCGCTTATTGAATGAAGTGACAGTTATTAACATTAATACACTAGATAATAAAGTTTTGTTTGCAAGGTATTAATGTTTAAATATAGTTAAAGCAATCAGTTTTATTTAGCTGATTGCTTTTTTGATTATAAACAGCATAAAGTCTTACTTTTTTCACAAACAAGTTTTTAGTATTATAAGTAGGTTTTTGGTATGATACAAATGTAAACAAAAGTGTTTGAATAGGAGGAATTTTATTATGAAATATCCTAAGACAAAGAAAGTTTTAAACCAATTAGTAGCAGACTTGACGCAGATGCATATGATTGTGCACCAACATCATTGGTATATGCGTGGTGAGCGCTTTTTGAAGTTGCACCCATATCTTGATAAGGTAATGGATGAATTGGCCGATCAACAAGATTTAGTAGCAGAACGGTTAATTACCTTAGATGGTTCACCAGTTTCAACTCTTAGCGATATTGCTAAAATGACTAAGATCAAGGATGAAGAACCAAACTGGAACCAAACAATTGATGAGCGTTATGCCAAGATTATTGCCGGTTATCGCCAATTAGAGCAGGACTATCAAAAGGGCTTGGAAGTCAGCGACGAAGAAGGCGACTATTCAACTAATGATATGTTTACGACCTGTCATTCAGAGGTTGAAAAGCGGATTTGGATGATGTCTGCAGAAATTAATCAGGCACCAGAAATTGATCCAGAATAATTAATACTAAAATAAAAAGCTTGAATTTAAACTGAGAAAATACAGTAGATTCAAGCTTTTTTATTGGTTAAAATTATTGTGGTAACTTGCAACTAAACTGCTTAACTTATCTTGGAATGGTGCTGACTCTGCGGTATTCTTAAGTAAAAAGAAAGAGATTAAGTCTAGATGTCAAAGATTAAATTAATAGCAATCGATGTTGATAATACATTGGTTAATGCCAAGAAGGAAATAGTGCCGCAAGTTAAGGCTGCAATTCAAGCTGCTAAGAAGAAAGGAATCAAAGTAGTTATTTGTACAGGACGCTCGCTTTCGGGAACGCAGCAGTACCTAACAGAATTAGGTTTGGCTAATTGCGATGACCAGTTTATTGTTAGTCTAAATGGTGCAGTAGTTGAGACTACTAGTGGTCAGGTGATTTTTGACCGTCATTTACCATACAGTGATTATTTAAGTTTGGAACAGATTGCGCGCCAATTGCACCTTCATTTTCAAGCTGTTGATGCAGAAAGAATTTACACTGCTAATCGCGATATTGGGCACTATACTGTTTATAATTCACACGTGGTTAAAATGGAAATTTCTTATCGTACCAAAGAAGAAATGGCCGATATTCCAATTTATAAAGTAATGTATTTAGACAAGCCTGAACTTTTAAACAAGGCAATGACTAGTCCATTATTCCAAGCCGTTCAGGATGAAGTTTCATTAACCAAAACTGAACCGTTTTATTACGAAGGAGTTGCTAAAGGCTTAGACAAGGCCGCAGGTCTTGATGCTTTATGCAAGTATCTAAACTTAGATGCAGCTAATGTCATGGCAATTGGCGATGAAGCTAATGATATCTCAATGATTGAATATGCTGGTCTTGGTATCGCAATGGGCAATGCGACACCAGCAGTTAAGCAGGCAGCCGATCAGATTACGGTCGATTGTGAGCACGCTGGCGTGGCGCAAGCAATTGAGCAGATACTAGCGTAAAGTAGCCTTTTAAGTAATGTTATTCTTAGCTTCAAATACATTAATTTTTGCTATAATAGGGTTGATTTATGAGATGACATTAATTTAATAAGAGAAAGTATGACGATGGATAAAGAAGAACAGGATAAATTAAAGCAAAAAGCTGGGATTAAAGCTGCTAGCCTTGTTAAGTCGGGGATGAAATTGGGAATTGGCACTGGTTCAACAGTAGCTTTTCTGATTGATGCTTTGGGTAAACGCAAGCAAGAAGAGGGTCTGCAGTTAGCCGCAATTGCTACTACTTCCAGTAGAAGTAAGAAGCAAATGGAGAGCTGGGGCTTTAAGGTTAACGAACTCGCCGAGATTGACCAGCTTGACTTAACAATTGATGGCGCCGATCGTTTTGCAGCCAATTTTGATGGTATTAAGGGTGGCGGCGGTGCCTTAACTCTAGAAAAGAATGTTGCCATTAATTCGAAAAAAGTAATGTGGATTGTTGATGAGTCAAAAGTTGTAGAACACCTGAGTGGCTTTGCATTGCCTGTCGAAGTTTTACCAATTTCTTGTGAGCAAAATTTCCGCCGCTTTACTGCTGAAGGGTTAAACCCTAAATGGCGAATGGCTGATGGTGAGCGCTTTGTAACTCACTATGGTAATTATATTATTGACTTAGACATGGACCGGATACCAGTTCCACACGGTCTTGCTGATTATCTTGATCACACCGTGGGTGTTGTCGAGCATGGCTTATTCCTTGATATGTGTGATGAAGTCATTATTGCGCATCGCAATGGTGAGATTGAGGATCGGAAAAAATAAAATTCCAAGATGAATTACTGATAGAGGTGACTATTAGTAGTTCATTTTTTGTTTTTTAAAGAAGCAACTAGGGCTAAGATTTGGTATGATTGACATATAAACTTTTTAAAAGAGGAAATTTAATGACGAAAAAACCTTTGATTATCAGTACAGATCCCGGAATTGATGATGCAGTTGCAATTACAATTGCGTTATTTGCTCAAGAATTAGACGTCAGGCTGATTGCAGCAACTTGGGGCAATGTGACACTGGAAAAGACTTTACAAAATGCGTTAAAATTAGAAACTTTTTTACAAACTAAGGTACCAGTTGTTGCTGGAGCAACAAGGCCATTGCTACGGGCAGCGATTGATGCTTCAGGTGTTCACGGCAAGTCTGGGATGGCTGGCTATGATTTTCCTGAAGCTGACGACTCGTTATTGCTTCCTGGGTTAGCTGCGTCAGCTATTCATGAAGTGGTTGCTAAAAGTAGTACCAAGGTAACTTTAATGCAAATTGGTCCAGCGACAGATTTTGCTCTCTACTTTAGACAATATCCAGATGACCTTGCTAAAATTGAAGAATTAGTAATTATGGGTGGTGCAATTGGCCGCGGCAACTGGGGACCATATAGTGAATATAACGTTGCAGGTGATCCTGAAGCTGCACAGATTGTCTTTTCTAGCGGCGTGCCAATTAAGGTAGCACCACTAGAATTGGGTCATCAAGCTTTTATCACGCAAGATACTTTACAAAAAATCAAGGTTTTAGGTAAGACTGGCGACATGTTGTACCATATTTTGACTAATCTCCATGATGAAACAGAATCTGACGGTCGCGAGATTTATGATGCGCTAGCTGCAGGGATGCTGCTCAATCCTAAGATGTACACTTTTAAACCAGCTTACGTTGTGGTTGATACCAAAAGTCCGCATGCTTATGGGGCATCAATCATGGACTTTGACAATTTCTTTGACAAACCAGCTAATGCCCAAGTGGGCGTTAAGATAGATCAAAAAGTATTTTCTGATTGGATTATTCAGGCAATTAAGCAAGCAAACTAGTGAGGCAGTAAATGGCAGATTTTGTTTATCGGACTGTGATGCATGATATTAAGCAGAATATTTTAAATAATAAGTATGATGGGATGCGGCTGCCTGATGAGCGCAGTTTAGCCGAGCACTACCAAGTTAGCCGCTCATCAATGAAGCGGGCAATGGAATTGTTGTCGCAGCAAGGAATTGTCTTTAAAAAACGGGGCAGTGGCACCTTCATTAATCCCCTTTATTTAAAAAATCAGTCCTTATTTCGCTATGAAGGCTCTAATTTGGGGTTAACTGATAGTTTGAAAGTACCAGGTAAAACGCAGAAAATTAAGTTGCTTGATTTTCATGTTATTAAAGTTCCCGAAAGTATTGGGCAGGACTTGTTTTTAAACAAAAATGATTTTGTGTATGAATTTCGGCGGTTGCGGTTAATGGATGACCAACCATTTTTAATTGAGACTGGTTATTTGCCAATCAAAATTGTGCCAGAGCTGAAGCCGCAGCATTTGCAAAACTCACTGTTTAATTATTTGGAAGATACTCAGAATAAGGTGGTCACCAAGGCCTTTTTGAATATTACAGTTGACCCATCGAGTACGGATGACCAGAAGCAGTTGCAGTTGAAACCAACTGAGCCGGTTGGAGTAATGGAAGGGATTTTCTTTCTCGATGATGGTACTCCGTTTGAATTTTCAACGATGCGCGTTCATTATCAGTACATGCGTTTTAATACATTTGTTAATTTGAATAAATAGCAAAAGAGCAAGCCTAAGCTTGCTCTTTTTGTTAGGATACATTTTGTTTAAAGAAGGAAATTATGCATCAATTTGCTTCTTTAAAACGGAAATGATTCGCGTTGTTGGCGCAAAATTTTGTTTAAGTTGGTCAGATAATGGCTCATCGGTAATGAGCACATCAATCTGGTCCAGAGGAACAGCCATGTAAGGGGCAACTTTCGAATTGTTAAACTTGTGCTTTTCGGCAACAACGATAATTCTTTTAGCGCGCGAGGTCGCTACTTTGATTAACTCGGCATCATTAATTTTAGGCAAGTAAATGCCATCGCTTTTAACGTTAGCCGTACCAACGAAAGCGTTATTGAAACTGATTCTTTTTAATGAATCAAGTGCTGAAACGGAGTAATTAAAGCGATGCTCTTTATTAACTTTACCGCCTAAAAGTAAAATTTCTGGAAACTCAGATCGCATCAGTTCAAGTGAATTATCAATTGAATTGGTAACGATTTGTAAATTAGTACCACTGATTAGCTGACATAGTTTTTTAAGCGTAGTTGATGGCCCAATAAAATCGCATTGCTTGGAATGGATAAAGTGCTGCGCCATTTGGGCCATTTTAGTTTTAATTGGTGAGTCAATCTGAGTTCGCGTTAAAAACGGTAGGCCTTCATCATCGGTATTACTAATTAGGCCGCCATGAACTCTGATTGCTTGACCAGTGGAAACTAACTGAATCACGTCACGTCTAGCGGTATCAAATGAAATATTAAAGTGTTTGGCTAAGTCGCGGGTAATTAAATGGTTCTGCCGCTCGAGCATTTGTTTAATTTCATGTAATCGTTGCTCCTGTGTCATTCTGCTTCCTCCAAAAATAAAGTTATCATCTTTAGTGATTATTATAAATATTTTAATTAAAAAGTCAGAATTTTTATCAGCATTTATCGGTATTTATGTATTCAAACACTGATGAAGAAAATCAAAAACCCCTAATAACTTTGATGTAGCAACTGCTTAAATTTTTAAATGCTGATTTTTAAAATTGGGACGAACCAATTTTAAAAATGGTTGAATTTTTGAAAAAACTTGCTATAATATATTGTGTAAAGAGTAATTAAGTAAGTAATTGCTAAAGGAGAAATAAAATGGCAGTTGATTACGATTCAAAAGAATTTTTAAAGAGTGTTGATGCATATTGGCGCGCAGCCAATTATTTATCTGTTGGACAGCTTTTCTTAATGAGCAATCCATTATTAAAGCGTGAATTGAAGGCTAGCGATGTTAAGCCGAAGCCAATTGGTCACTGGGGCACAATTTCACCACAAAACTTCATTTATGCTCACTTAAACCGGGTAATTAAGAAGTACAACTTGGATATGTTCTATATCGAAGGTTCAGGTCACGGTGGTCAAGTAATGGTTTCAAATGCCTACCTTGACGGCTCATACAGCGAACGCTTCCCGAACATTCCTCAAAATGAAGAAGGAATGGCTAAATTATTTAAGCGCTTCAGTTTTCCTGGTGGTTCAGCTTCGCACGCTGCTCCTGAAACTCCTGGTTCATTACATGAAGGTGGAGAGTTAGGTTATTCTATCTCTCACGGTACTGGTGCAATTTTAGATAATCCTGATGTAATTGCTGCTGTTGAAGTTGGTGATGGTGAGTCAGAAACTGGCCCACTTGCAACTAGTTGGTTTAGTGACAAGTTTATTAATCCAATTAAAGATGGTGCTGTATTACCAATTTTACAAATTAACGGGTTTAAGATTTCTAACCCAACCATTGTTTCCAGAATGACCGACGAAGAACTAACGAAGTACTTTGAAGGCATGGGCTGGCACCCATACATTATTTCTGCTTATGATGGCGGCGAATTTGATGGTTATAAGGATCATATGCAAGTTCACGAAGAAATGGCTAAGTTGATGGATACTGTGATTGAAGAAATCAAAGCAATTCAAAAGCATGCTCGTGAAAATAATGATGCTACTTTGCCACATTGGCCAATGATTATCTTCCGTGTACCTAAGGGTTGGACTGGTCCAAAGTTTGATCTTGATGGTAACCCAATCGAAAACTCCTTTAGAGCTCACCAAATTCCAATTCCTGTTGCTCAAGATGACATGACACATAAGGATATGTTGGTTGACTGGCTTAAGAGCTATAAGCCAGAAGAATTATTCGATGAAAATGGTGCACCAACTGAACTTGTTAAAAAGGACATGGTTCATGGTGACCAAAGAATGGCCATGAACCCAATTACTAATGGTGGGAAGAATCCTAAGCGTTTGGCTTTGCCTGACTACCGCAAGTATGCTTTGAAGTTTGACAAGCCAGGTTCAGTTGAAGCTCAAGACATGGCTGAATGGGCAAAATACTTGAGTGAAGTTGCTGATCTTAACCCAGATTCATTCCGTGGCTTTGGTCCAGATGAAACTAAATCCAACAGAATGTTCAAGCTGCTTGATGACCAAAAGCGGCAATGGGAAGAGCCAATTCATGATCCAAATGATGAAAACTTGGCACCAAGTGGTCGAATTATTGACTCACAATTATCAGAACACCAAGATGAAGGTTGGCTTGAAGGCTACGTTCTAACTGGTCGTCATGGTTTCTTTGCCACATACGAAGCCTTTGGTCGTGTTGTTGATTCAATGTTAACCCAGCATATGAAGTGGTTGCGTAAGGCTAAGGAACAATATTGGCGCAAGGATTACCCATCATTAAACTTTGTTGCTACTTCAACAGTATTTCAACAAGATCATAATGGTTACACACACCAAGACCCGGGTATTTTGACTCACATGTACGAAAAGAATCGTCCAGACTTAGTTCATGAATACCTGCCTTCAGACACAAACTCACTATTAGCAATTTCACAAAAGGCCTTTAGTGATCGTGAATGTATCAACATTTTGGTAACTTCCAAGCAACCGCGTCCACAATGGTTCTCAATTGATGAAGCAACTAAAATTGCTCAACATGGTTTGTCGTATATTGATTGGGCTTCAACTGATCAAAATGCTAAACCTGATGTTGTCTTTGCTTCAACAGAAACTGAACCAACAATGGAATCACTTGCCGCAATTGATATTTTGCACAAGGAATTCCCAGATTTGAAGATGCGTTACATTAACATTATTGACATTATGAAGTTAATGAACACCAAGGATAATCCAGATGCAATTTCAGATGAAGAATTTGATCGCTTGTTCCCAAGTGATGTTCCTGTAATCTTTGCATGGCATGGTTTCAAGGCAATGATGCAATCAATCTGGTTTGGTCGTAAACGTGACAATATTCATATTCACTGCTACGAAGAAGAAGGCGACATTACTACGCCATTTGATATGCGGGTAGTGAACGAACTTGATCGTTTCCACTTAGCTAAGGATGCTGTTTTAAGTGTTCCGCGGTTAGCCGGTAAGAATGCTGGCTTTGTTAATAAGATGGATAACTTGCTTGCTAAGCACCACCAATACATTCGTGATAATGGTAAAGATATGCCAGAAGTTACTGAATGGAAATGGACTGGTTTAAAGTAAATAATTTAAAAGTATCTCTATAACTAAAGAGCCTAGTTTCAATTGAAACTAGGCTCTTTGTTTTTTTAAAAATGTAATACATATTTAGCAATTTGATGGTATTATAAGAGCTATTATTATGTGTAATAAAGACTAACATTCAGATATCTTGAACGCGGTGGTAAATCCTGATTTTAAGGAGATGATGCGCAAGCCATGCAGCAGAATTTGTGTTAAAGAAAGGGGGAGCTAGTTACCTTGCCGGGTACTTTATTGGGAGTTGGCTGGTCAATTTTTGCAATTTAATACCAGTTTTTAATTGGTTTTTCTTGTTAAAACAAGCTGAATTATTTATAATGAACATAATCATAAGGGAGTAACAGCAATTACTTGCGATAAGCCCAACAGCCGAAAGAAAAACTTTCTGGACTTATCTTAATTAGTGAGACTTGTGTGCGGTATGCATATAAGTCTCTTTTTTATTAGGAGGTAACAATGGCCCAAGATTATTACAGACAGCCGGCCCAAGAAGTAGCGCATGAGTTAGACACATCGCTTTCTCAAGGATTGACTGCAAGTCAGGTAAAGCAATGCCGAGAAAAATACGGTGCTAACAGTCTAGCCGGTAAAAAGAAGGTCAGTCTCTGGCAGCGTTTTTTAGCTCAATTCAAGGATTTTATGATTATCGTATTGATTATTGCGGCGCTATTATCGGGCTTTGTCGCTCAAGAGTGGACTGATGCGGCAATTATCATGATTGTCGTTTTGTTAAATGCGATTTTGGGTGTTGTTCAAGAGGCACGTTCAGAAGAAGCAATTAACGCGTTGAAAAAGATGGCCACGCCAAGCGCGCATGTTCGGCGTAATGGTCAAGTCGAAGAAATTCCTAGTACTGAATTGGTTCCCGGCGATGTTGTTCTGCTGGAGGCAGGTGATGTTGTACCCGCTGATCTGCGCCTAACAAGTGTTAACAGTTTAAAGGTGGAGGAGTCAGCCTTAACTGGTGAGTCGGTACCTGTTGATAAGCAAGAGGGACAATTAGAAGAAGCGCAAGTTGCTCTTGCTGACCAAGATAACATGGCTTTTGCCAATACAAATGTTACTTATGGTCGTGCTGAGGGAATTGTCACCCAAACGGGGATGAATACCGAGGTTGGTAAAATCGCGACGCTGCTCAATAACACTGATGAAACCGACACGCCGCTAAAACAAAATTTAAACCAGCTAGGCAAAACCCTAACAATTATGATTTTAGTCATCTGCGCTATTGTGTTTGCAGTTGGCTTTTTTACCAAGCAAGGCACGGAGCCAACCGATAAATTGGCAATTGACATGTTTCTCGTGGCTGTGTCACTAGCAGTAGCGGCGATTCCAGAAGGGTTGCCAGCGATTGTTACCATTATTTTGGCATTGGGCACACAGGTGATGGCTAAGCACAAGTCAATTGTGCGTAAATTACCTGCAGTTGAAACTTTAGGCGCCACTGACGTAATTTGTTCTGATAAAACGGGAACACTGACGCAGAATAAAATGACGGTTGAACGCGTTTATTATGCTGGGCAAACTCATCAGGCTAACCAAGCAATTACCGCCAATAATCCTGCCTTACTAGCAATGCTGCTGGCAAATGATACTAAAATGTCAGATGAACGGAAGTTGTTGGGCGATCCGACAGAAACGGCATTAGTGCAGTATGCGCTGGATCACCAAATCAACGTTCAAGAGTTATTAACACAGCATCGCCGCGTTCAGGAAGTACCATTTGATTCTGAACGAAAACTAATGAGTACTGTTAATCAAGCTGGCGATCATTTCTTAGTGACTGTAAAGGGTGCACCAGACCAATTATTGCAGCGGGTAACTAAGATTGAAGAAAACGGGCAAGTTGTTCCCATTACTGCTGCTCAAAAACAAGCAATTTTAGCTGCCAATCAGACAATGGCCGAACAAGCCTTGCGCGTGCTTGGACTAGCTTATAAAAAAGTTGCACAGCCATATGATGAGCCATCAACAAATAATGTTGAACAAGAACTTGTCTTTGCCGGCTTAGTTGGGATGATTGACCCAGAAAGGCCGGAAGCTAAGGCAGCAATTAAGGAAGCTAAACAGGCTGGTATTCGGACGATTATGATTACAGGCGATTTCCAAGTAACTGCACAAGCAATTGCCCAGCGGCTTGGTATCATTCAGCCGGGTCAAGACAAACAAGTGATTACGGGAGCCCAACTTGATGAGTTAAGCGACGATTATTTGCATGAACATGTTGGGGACTACAGCGTTTATGCTCGAGTTTCACCTGAACATAAGGTGCGCATTGTCAAGGCTTGGCAATCACAAGGAAAAATTGTGGCAATGACCGGTGACGGGGTAAATGATGCGCCAAGTTTGAAGCAAGCTGATATTGGAATTGGCATGGGAATTACTGGTACAGAGGTTTCTAAGGGTGCCAGTGACATGATTTTGGCTGATGATAACTTTGCCACAATCGTTGAAGCGGTTAAGCAGGGCCGGAAAGTCTTTAGCAATATTCAGAAGGCAATTTTGTACCTCATGAGTTGTAATGTCGGCGAAGTTTTAACCGTCTTTATGATGACAATGTTAGGCTGGGATATTTTAGCTCCTGTGCAATTATTGTGGATTAATTTGGTAACTGACACGCTGCCAGCAATTGCATTGGGACTTGAACCAGTTGAAAAAGGCATTATGAGCAGGCGCCCGCGAGGTAAAAAATCAACGTTCTTTAGTGGCGGGGTAGCCAGCTCCATTATTTATCAGGGTATTTTAGAAGGGATTCTGGTGCTGACAACTTACCAATTAGGACTTAACTTTGGTCCGCATCTTGGTAATGGCAGCTTGCAGCACGGGGATGCCTTAACGATGGCCTTTTTGACCTTAGGACTAATCCAATTGTTCCATGCCTTCAACTCCAAGTATATTCACCGATCAATCTTTACAAAACAAACATTTGCTAATAAGTGGTTCAACGGGGCAATATTAATCTCTGCCGTAGTAATGGCAGCGGTAGAACTGCCATTCATGACCAAGTTCTTTGATGTGACTGAATTAAACGGTGTGCAGTGGCTGATTGTTTTGCTAGCTGGCGTTTGCATGATTGTAATTGTGGAAATTGTAAAATTCTGTGAACGAAGATTGGGTAAGAAATAATGACAGAAGCAGATTTATAAAGAGCAAAATTATTAAAGATTACTTTGCCTCTTGGGTTAAACGAGATTTTACTCAAGTACCAAAATGCTTTAGTCCAGAGATATTTTATCGTGAATGGTATGGTGCCACATATCAGGGCTTGCATGAGCTGATTGTTTGGTTAGCTGCCAGCTTACTTAAGCAGACTGCCTTGGAATGGCGCATTGACGACAGTGAAATCACAAATAAAAATAAGTTTGTTGTAACGTGGTTCTTCCATGCTAAAGACGAAAAAGAATATGCCTTTGATGGTGTTTCACTAATTGAATTTAAGGGTAACAAAATTATTAGAGTTAGTGAGTATTCTGCAAAGCATGAATTGACAAGGCCGTATAGAAGTAGGTAAGGAATAACAAAAGATATTAATATTGATAATGCTATCTTTCATCGTATAATAATGAAAAAACTTTTAAATAGGGTTAAACCTCGTAAGTCCTAAAGTTGGTTACTTTAGGCGTCATAAAAAATCCTCTGTCGTAATGACAGGGGATTTTTTGTTAATTAACAGTTAACTTCATCAAAAGTAGAAAAATCATAAAACTTAAATGTTTTGGTTAAAAAATTTAGATAGTTCATTGCTGTATTCAGGCATACCATTAATTTCAATTACTTTAATAATCCAACGACAATTTTCTAAAAAACAATTTTGTGGCTGATAGTGATAAGCAATCATATTTTTAAGTAGCGAAATGCAATTTTTGTAGAAGAAAACTTCAGGACTTGTTGGAATTACTTCTGCAGATTTTACAAAAAAATCTGTTTCATTATATTCGTTATTTTGAATACATAGAAAAAGAATATTTGCAATAACAACTAAAAGTGATTTTTTAATTTCGATATCTTTATTATTTTTAAACTGCTTAATTAGTTTATGCGCAATTATAATATTTTGATCAATATCATAAAGCAACATAAAATTACGATATAATTTTATGTATTTTTTGTCCAAAACACTTAAATCTAATAACAAATTTTTTATAAATTGCTTTGTATGATCATTTAAGTTGCTTAAGTTGTTATCTAATAAAGCAATGAAAGCTTCAGTAATTGCAATTTGTCTATCTTTATTAGTGATGCTACTTTTTTTGATATCCAGTTTTATTTTTTCTAATTCTTTTTTGGAATTTGAATAATATGCATTATTGATAAGCTCATTAAACATTTGCTCTTGGTTATAACCTTGTTGGTCATTCTTATTTAATTCACTAAAAAAATTTATGACAGAAATATTATTGTAATGAAGTAATTTTATTAGGTCTTCCGCAGAAAGATGATGAAGATCCTTTTCAATTCTTGTGTAATATGAACGACTAATAATGTCGCCAACCCATTTTTCCTGTGTCTTATGTTGTTGTGTACGATATTTTTTAAGTAGTTTGCCAATAGTCATAAGCTTCTCCGAATTAAATAGTTCATTAATAAATGTATTATAAAATATATAATTAAAGCTCGAAAATAAAGTTCATATTTGCACGTTCGTATTTGTAACAATTAAAATATTTTTGGAGTTTTTTTGTTATACTTCACTGTAAAAATTATTATCAAATAATGAAGGAACAATAAATTGACTTACTTGAATATTTTTATTTTATCTTTCTTTGTTGTAGTTCTGACAATCCCAGTTTCCATAATTATAGCTAAAAAATTAAATTTCTTTGATTTCCCAATAGGTAGAAAAAAGCATGACAATCCGACACCTTTACTTGCAGGGCTAAATATTTATACCTCATTTAGTATTTCTGTATTGCTAGTTTCTCATAGTACTAAAAATATTAATTTGGTTTTATTATCTGGTATCATTATCTTGATAGGCTTATATGATGATTATAAAAAAACAAAATGCCAAGATTTATCTGCTTTTAAAAAAGGTAGTCTTCAACTTTTAGTTGCTGGATTAACTTATTTAAGTGGTATAGGTATACATTCAATAGTTTTGCCTTTTAGCAGGCTTAGAATTAGTTTTAGTCCAATTGTTAGTTTCTTTCTAACTATTATTTGGATATTTGGCATTATGACTGTAATAAACTTTAGTGATGGAATAGATGGTCTAGCTGCAACAATAGTTTTTATTTCGGCGATTACATTTTTTATTATTTTAATGATCAAAGGTTTTTATCTGGATTCATATTACTGTATAGCGCTTGCTGGATGTTGTTTAGGATATTTTATATACAATAAATATCCGGCTTCTATATTTATGGGTGATTGTGGTTCATCATTTTTGGGTTATATACTTGCAGTCATATCTTTAGATGGGATGCTGAAGCAAGCTTCAATTTCAACCATATTAGTTCCAATTGTTTGCTTGTCATTACCAATATTTGATAATATTTTTGTCATTTTTTCTAGAATAAAGGACAAACAGCCGATTTATATTGGTGATCGTAAACAACTTCATTACAGATTACTTGATAAGGGAATGTCTGTAAAAAAAGCATGGCTTTACTTGGTAATGTACTCTCTTTTGGCTTCATTTATAACATTGCTAATAATAATTTTTAAATAACAAAATATCCTTGTAAGAATTATTCCTACAAGGATATTTTATTTAATATTGAAAAATTTCACTTCATTACTAACTTCGCAATCTTTTCTAAAAACTCCGCGTCAACTTCGTCAAAGGTTGAGAAATCATTGCTATCTAAATCTAAGACGGCAATTAATTGGTCGTTTTTAACCATTGGGACGACGATTTCGGAATTAGTCGCGGCGTCGCAGGCAATATGCCCCGAAAATTTGTGAACATCAGGCACAATTTGTGTTTGCCGAGTTGCAGCTGCGGTGCCACAAACGCCCTTGCCCAAAGCAATGTGCATGCAAGCAACTGGACCTTGGAATGGCCCTAAGATGAGTTCGCCATTTTGATAGCGGTAAAAGCCAACATAGCTAACATGGGGCAGACTACTAAACAGCAAGGCGCTAATGTTACTCATGTTGGCAATTAAGTCATGTTCATTTTCCAGCAGGCTTTGTGCTTGCTGCAAGATTAAGTTATAATTTTCTGTTTTTGTCATTAAAAGTTCTCCTTAAATAATAGTTTAAACCAACTTTTTAAAATTGAAAGGGCTAACAAACTTACGAGAAATTTTTCTTTTTGTTATCCTAATCAAGCCGCTCAAGAAGTGGGCGATTAGGAGGAGTTTTTTAATGAAGAAAATGGACGCAATTGTTAAAGTCCACAGGCCATGGCTGGTAATGTCAAGCATGTTAATTGGAGCATTTGTGGGGATGCTATCTGAAACATCACTCAATATTGCTTTGCCGCAATTAATGCAGGCATTCGGCGTTGGCGCGAGTCAAGTACAACTCTTAGTTACAGGATATATGCTAGTAATTGGGATTATTTTACCGTTTTCTAGTATTTTAACTAAATGGTTTACAACGAGGCAGATTGTTATTTTCGGCCTAGCAGCTTTTATTATTGGTGCGGTAATTTCCGCGACGGCACAGAATTTTGTAATTTTACTAACAGGTAGAATGATTCAAGGAATTGGTACTGGTTTGATATTGCCATTAATGTTTACTGTGGCAATGTTAATTTTTCCACCGCAAAAGTTGGGTGCAGCTATGGGTGTGTGTGCATTAGTCATTATGCTGGCACCAGCCATTGGTCCGACGTTAACGGGAATTATTTTAGGCGCATTTACTTGGAACTATGTTTTCTGGTTATTTGTTCCGTTTTTAGTAATTGCTGTAGTTTTAGCAATTTTTGCTTTGAAAAACGTGGGTCAAATTACCAAGCCGCACGTTGATCTCTTATCGGTAATTGAATCAGTTGTCGGCTTTTCTGCCTTAGTAATGGGTGTTAGCTTGGCAAGCGATTTAGGCTGGGGCTCACCAATTGTTTTAGGATTGTTGGCAATTGGAATTGTTGTTTTGGTTTTGTATGCCAGAAGACAATTAAATTTACCAGTACCAGTTTTGAATTTGCATGTATTTAATAAGCGGTCTTTTGCCCTCGGCGCAATCAGCGTCATGCTTGATTTTGCCATTATCTTGTCAGCAATGTACCTTTTGCCACAATACTTGCAACGAGGTCTGTCATTGCCGGTTGCATTAACTGGAATGATCATGCTTCCAGGAGGCATGATTAACGCAATTGTGTCAGCTTTTGCTGGCCGGCTATATGATTCGTTTGGTGCTAAGAAGCCTGCAGTTGCTGGTTTTATCATTGCACTAATCGGAATCGTAATGTTGATTTTCTCAAATGATAAGTCATCTTTAGCATACGTAGTTGCTGCCCACATTGTCCTGATGATTGGTTGTCCTTTAGCAATGTCACCTGCACAAACTCATGCGTTGAACGCATTGCAAGGACCAGAATCAGCCGATGGTAGTACTATTTTGAACACAATGCAACAGATTGTTGGTGCTTTGGCAACAGCGCTGTCAACTAGCTTCTTAAGTTTAGGACAAGCTGCTTATCAAGGTAGTAGTCATGCCGCTGCCTTTACTAATGGTGTGCATTATGGTTTGTACTTTACATTAGTCTTGACAATTATCGGCATTATTATTGCCTTTAATTTTGGTGTCAGAACACCTAGTCATGATATTAAGGCTTAGTTGATATAATCAAAAGATCATCACATCTTTTCTAAATTATTTTAGAAAATTTGCTGGTGGTCTTTTTTTGTATAAAAATTAAATTAATATTAAATATTTAATTTTTTACTTAAAATAAGGCGTTATTTTTCTAAAAAACTAATTGGTATAGTAGAATGTATCTAGTTATAAATTAAATTTTATTGCAATGATAATGAAAGAGGCGATAACAATGTCGATGATAGAATTCCATGATGTGCAAAAGTTTTATGGCCATTTTCATGCACTGCACGACATTAATTTGAAGATTGACAAGGGCGAAACGGTGGTCCTCATTGGGCCTTCTGGCTCCGGTAAGAGTACATTGGTACGAACGGTCAACGGCCTTGAATCTATTCAAGAAGGACAGCTCATTGTGAATAATCATGATCTGTCTGATCCTAAAACTGACTTAAATATTTTACGGCGGGATGTCGGGATGGTTTTCCAGCACTTTAATTTATACAAGAATAAAGATGTGCTAGAAAACATTATGCTGGCACCGCGAATTGTCAGTCACATGCCAGAAAAAGAGAATAAAGAACAAGCAATGAGACTATTGGAAATGGTCGGCTTGGAGAAGTGGGCTCATAATATGCCTTCACAAATTTCCGGTGGGCAAAAGCAACGGGTGGCAATTGCTCGAACTTTGGCGATGCGGCCAAAATTAATTTTGTATGATGAACCAACTTCTGCACTTGACCCAGAGATGATCGACGACGTTTTGCAAGTTATGAAGCGAGTTACAACGGAAAGTGGAATGACTTCCTTAATTGTTACTCACGAGATGGGCTTTGCCAAGGAAGTTGCCAACCGCGTAATCTTTATGGACCAAGGTAGAATTGTTGAAGATGATGCAAGTGAAAGTTTCTTCAAGCAGCCTAAGACGGAAAGGGCACAACAATTTTTAAGTAAAATTATTTCGCACTAAGGAGGGACAATCATGAAAAAGAAGTTTTGGTTGTTTTCTCTGTTAGCTGGCCTGCTCTTATTAACTGGTTGTGGTCGCAGCTTAAGTGATCAATCAGTGCTAGATAATGTTAAGCGTACTAATACAATTAGTTGGGGTGTCAAGGGTGACGTTAAGCTGTTTGGCCTGATTGATGTCAAAGATGGCCAGCAAAAGGGCTTTGACGTTGATATGGCTAAGGCAATTACGCGGCACATTTTAGGACCAACGGGAAAAGCTGAATTTACAACGACCACCTCACAATCACGGGTTCCGCTGCTGAAAAACGGCAATGTGGATGCGGTCATTGCGACAATGTCGATTACGCCAGAACGGGAAAAGGTAATTTCTTTTTCTAAGTCTTATTTTGACGCTGGTCAATCATTATTAGTACCGAAAAATTCATCAATTCACAGTGTTAAAGATCTCAACGGCAAGACGGTCATTGGGGTAGTTGGCGCTAACTCGGTAGCTAACGTTAAAAAGGTGGCACCAAAGGCTCGCGTAATTGAATTGCAAGATTATGCTCAGGCGATGAATGCGCTCAAGTCCCACCAAGGCGATGCTTTGACAACTGATAACGGGATTTTATTTGGTCTTGCTGTACAAAATCCGGGCTTCCAGGTTCGTGGTGGTACGTTTACGGTTGAACCTTACGGGGTTGCCGTTAATAAGGGACAGACTGGATTTACTGAAGCTGTTGACAAAGCGGTTTTGGAAATGCAGCATGATGGCGAATACAACCGCTTGATTAAAAAATGGTTTGGTGATGTACCAGGATTTAAGTATAAGGAGTTGTATCGCAAATGATTAATATTTTCTCTCACTTTAGTAATCAGCTACTAGTTGGCCTAGGTTGGACCGTATTGTCGAGTGTGATCGCCTTATTCTTCAGCCTAATTATTGGTACTCTCTTTGCTATTATGGAAATTGTACCCAATAAGACCTTGCGAGTAGTTGGCCGAACTTATGTCGAAATTTTTCGTAACATTCCCTTGTTAGTTATTACAATGTTCTTTTACCTTGTAATTCCAATGTATGTTGTCAAAATTAACGGTTTTACTGCTGGGACAATTGGCTTAACTCTGTACACTTCAGCCTTTATTGCGGAAACGGTTCGTTCAGGTATTCAATCGGTAGCAGGCGGGCAAATGGAAGGCGCACGCTCAACGGGAATGACTTACTGGCAGGCAATGCGCTACATTATTTTGCCTCAAGCCTTTAAGATTGTTATTCCGCCGCTCGGCAATCAGTTTGTCAACTTGGTAAAGAACTCGTCGGTTCTAGCTTTTGTAGCTGGGTTCGATCTCATGTATCAGGCAAACTCAATTGCATCAACAACTTTTGATACAATTAATAGCTATCTGGTAGTTGGTGTTTTGTACCTGATTATTACGTTGCCGCTGAGTTATTATATGCAGCATTTAGAAAAGAAATTGGCCTAGGGGGTGCAGAACAATGCAAAATTGGCTTAACGCTTTTTCATGGCTCAATATTCGTTTCTTATTTATGGGACTCTGGGTAACAATTTATATTTCAGTGATTTCAGTGATTTTGAGCTTTATTTTGGGTTCAGTATTAGGAATTATTCGATATTCAAAGATTAAATTTGTTTCGAAAATTGTGGGTTTTATTATTGATATTATCCGTAATGTACCGCTCTTGTTAATTATTTTCTTTACCTATTTTGGTTTACCAAACTTTGGTTTGCGGCCAGAAACAATTCCCGCGGCAATTATTGCGATGACCGTTTTTGAATCGGCAATGATTGCGGAAATTGTGCGTTCGGGTATTAAGTCGGTTGACCCCGGTCAGATGGAAGGGGCACGCTCAACGGGGATGAGCTTTGTTCAGGCCTTGTGGCATGTAGTTTTACCGCAGGCATACAAAAACATGATACCGACGATTATTAGTCAGTTTGTATCTTTAATTAAGGATACGTCGCTAGCCACAATTATTGTGGTGCCAGAGTTGATGCAGCACGCGCAAGTTATTTATGGTCAAAATGCCAACTATATTTTGCCGATGTTTGCGGCTTTAGCAGTACTTTATTTTATTGTTTGCTTTACTTTATCAGTGATTGGCAATCAGATAGGTAAGAGGCTGTCATAGTTGCCGAAACTATAAATTTTTAAAAAATAACGTAAAAAAGCTTGAGTTCGCTCGAGCTTTTTTTGTAGGCTTAAGAGAGACTATTTAGGAAAGATGGATTATGAAAAGTTTTTTGTTTCGGCTTTACTTGCAGGTAATGAGGTTTTTTGCGCGTTTTACCAAAATAAATAACAAAAAAATTGTTGTTCTCAACGGTGCAGGTCGTTCCGGTTCTAACGGTTATTTGTTTGCCAAATATGTGCGGGCACATCATCCCGATTACCCGGTCACGTTGGTCGAACCGTGGCCAACGTCGCACTTATCCTTTACAACTTGGCGGGAAATCGGTGCGGCCAAGTTCGTTTTGACGACGCACCAACCCTTTAAAATTCGCAAAAGTCAGGTTAATATTCAATTTTGGCATGGCATTCCCTTGAAGCGAATGGGGATCATGGCTAATAATACTAAGGCTAGGGACAATCGGCGCAATTCTAAATTATGGCGTAAAACGGCGGATGTCGTTTGTTCAAGCTCGGATTTATATGAAACCTTGATGAGTGCCTGTGTTGGCATTAATGCCGCGCAATATCGTAAGCTTGGTTTTCCGCGGCTGGATGCCTTGAGTCATCCGGTAATTAGTAAGCAGCAGTTAGTGCATGACTTGTTTAATGTTACTGATAGGCAAGCACAAGTTGGAATTTACATGCCAACGTTTCGCTATGAGCTAGATGATCAAAATGTCCTTGACCAAATTAAGACGGGAAATTTTTTAGCGTTAGCTGACTTTGATGGAGCAACGTTAAATGAAACACTCAAAAAGCAGCACCAATATTTAATTGTCAAGCTGCATCCCTATGAAATGCGGCTTTTTAACCAGTTAAGCAGCCAGTTTTCTAATATTGCCTTTTTAAATAATGATTATTTAGTTGAAAATGATTATGATTTGTATGAATTACTTGGCGCGACCGACTTTCTGCTAACGGATTTTTCGTCGATTTATTTTGATTATCTGACTTTGGACAAGCCCGAGATTTTTATTACTAATTATCTTGAGCAATACGAACAAACGCGTGGCTTGCTCATGGGACCGTATGAAGAAGTTGTGCCGGGGCAATGCGTTAAGCTTCAAGATGAGTTGCTTAAAGCGCTCAAGCAGGTAGCACAGGGCAAGGATGATTACAAGAATAAGCGGCAGTATTGGCGCTTGTTAACTAGTCAAGCATCTACGCAATCAGCTTGCGAGCAAATTTTTGACTTCATGACGCAAAATTATTAGAGGAAAAATTGTGAAAAAAACATTTCTAAATATTTTATATAATGCGGTTTACCAAATTTTCCTTGTGTTAGTACCGCTAATTACGGTGCCCTATTTATCCCGAATTTTAGGGCCAAAAACCTATGGCATCTATAGCAATGTAAATAATATCATGCAGTTTTTGATGATTTTTTGTACATTGTCAATTTCGTATATTGGGATGCGGACAATTGCGCAAACACGCGCGTTTGGTACTAAAGAGGAGCTGACCGATGCCTTTTGGGGACTATGGTACTTTCAGGCGTTAGCGGGGGTCGTGACAATTGTTCTGGTAGTTGCGGTTGCCAGTTTGTTTCATATTAAATATTGGAATTATCTACTGTTAATGGTACCGTATTTAATTTCAGCTCAAGTGGATATTTCATGGTTCTTTCAAGGGCTTGCCGCATTTGGTCGTGTTGTTTTAAAAAACACGGCGGTCAAGTTAGTGTCGGTAATTTTAATTTTACTTTGGGTTAAGACTACTGGTGACTTGTGGAAGTACATGTTGATTATGTCAGTGTCGACAATGTTAGGCTCATTTGTCTTTTGGTTTGATATTCACCGCTTCGTTGGTGGGCCAGTCAAGCATTTTTATAAGTATCAAACTACAATTAAAGCCATCATTACGCTGTTAATTCCGCAGATTGCCACCCAAATTTATACGTCATTGGATAAACCAATTTTAGGAATCTTTCAAAATTCAACGCAGGTGGCGTTTTATGATAACTCGCAGCGAATTTCCAATATGGTTCTGGGAGTTATCACCAGTATTTCGCTGGTAATTATGCCGAAGATGGCGAGTGAAGGTAAGGCAGAACAGCGGATTGTCTTGAAAAAATCGCTTGAGGCCACTGTTTGGCTCGGAACCATGTTTGCGGTGATTATCATGGCAAATACACGGGAATTTGTGCCGTTCTTTTTCGGTGCTAAGTTTACGCCGATGGCTCCGCTAATGTTCTTCTTTACGTTAACAATTGTAATGATTCCAACAGGTGGGGTCTTTGCCAATCAGTTTGCCTTGGCCAATCATCGCGATCGGGATTACGCGCTGCCGGTAATTGTTGGCGCGGTTTTGGAAGTTGTGCTGAGCTTCTTTTTAGATCGATTTTATGGTGCTACTGGAGCAATGGTCGCAATTTTAATTACCGAATTTGTTGTGCTAATTTTACGGTTGTGGATTGTGCGTGATGGCTATGACTTTCGATATTCTTTTAAAGAAGTGCCTAAATATTTTGTCATTGCAGCGATCGTGTTAGTGGCAGGGATGTTATTACCACAGCTAATTTCGTCAGCGTTTTTAGATATGGCAATTAAGTCAATTATCATGTTTGTGCTCTACATTGCTTTAATGTTTATGATGCGGCTTGACTTTAATCAAGATATTGTGCAATTAATTAGAAAGTTTCTTAAACGAGGTTAAAGATGATTCCTAAAATTATTCATTATGTGTGGGTTGGCGGCAATCCTAAGCCCAAGAATATTCAGCGGTGTATGCGAACATGGCAAAAGCACCTGCAAGGCTATCAAATTATTGAATGGAACGAGCAGAATTTTGACATCCATGAAAACAAGTACGTTGAGCAGGCTTACAAGGCTAAAAAATGGGCCTTTGTGTCCGACTATATTCGTGCCAAGGCTGTTTACGAAATGGGCGGCATTTATTTAGACACCGATGTTTTAGTGTTGGATGATTTAACTTCTTTACTGAATAATCAAGCCTTTGTGGGCTTTGAGAATCGGGCTAATCCGTTTACTGCTGTGTTTGGCGCTGAGCCTAAGCACCCGCTATTAAAGGAGATGTTGGCTTACTATGACAACCGCAATTTTACTTTTAATAGTCAAAATCAGCTTGCAGGTGTTAACACTGTGTCGGTTGCCGATATTCTAAAAGAAAAGTATGGTGCTGTTGCCAACAATCAGGAACAAGTCTTAAAAACTGGAATTCATGTTTATCCTGATAGCATTTTGTGCAATCCTTCAGCTAAGAGTAAGACCATTCATGTCTTTACGGGAACGTGGATGGAAGGGGCTAAACCGCTC
The DNA here is from genome assembly GCF_029392875.1 of Lactobacillus sp. ESL0677. Lineage (NCBI taxonomy): Bacteria > Bacillati > Bacillota > Bacilli > Lactobacillales > Lactobacillaceae > Lactobacillus > Lactobacillus sp. ESL0677. Next base: position 468,993 of record NZ_CP113946.1, read on the forward strand.
AAGCGTAAACTGGTGACAGCACTGAAAGTCCGGATTAAAACTAAGCACCAAGCAGCTATGTATGCGCGCTTTTTCAGGTAATAATGACTGAAGAAGAATTGCAAAGGTTGGTCGAAAAAATTGCCTTAGAGGATTTTGACCAGCCTTTTATGCATCAAGTAAAAATTAATTACCGCATGACGACTACTGGCGGGCGTTACCACCTAATAGATCACCGAATTGAAATCAACGCGCACTTTTTGGCTCCGAAATATCGCCAAGAATTAATCGGCATTATTAAGCATGAGTTGACGCATTATTTTTTGCATTTGAGCGGGCGCGGGTATCATCACCACGACAGCGACTTTAAGTACTTATTAAATAAGGTTGGCGGGTCGCGTTTTGCCCCAGATATTGGTCTAGCTAAAAAGCAAAAGCGCAAGTATCTTTATGCTTGCCAAAAGTGCGGTCAAAAATATGCCCGAGTTCGCCAAGTTAATGTTCACCGTTATCGCTGCGGCAAGTGCGGTGGCAACTTAAAATTAGTTAATAAATAAGTCATTGAACAGCAGCTTTAGCTGAATAGTGACTTTTTTTATTTGACAGACTGTTAGGCACCAAACTATAATTCAAAGCATAAAGATTAGGTACCTAATAAAATTACTAAGGGAGAGTTAAAATGAGTGCGACAAATCAAAACTTAATGAAACAATTAACCTTTATTATGCGCGCCAGCCGCTATTTTATGTACCAAAATAAACAACCATTTTCTGGGCAAAGACGAGTCTTGGCTGTTTTAAATCTAGAAGATGGTTTGACGCAAAATTATTTGGCTGAGGTCTTGGCACTTAAGCCGGGATCATTAGCAGAGTTATTAAAAAAGCTAGAACTAAAAGGCGAGATTAAGCGAGAGACTGACCCTGATGACAGACGGGTTAAACGGGTATATTTGACCGCCGCCGGTAAAGAGCGGGTTGCTGATTTAGGTGACGAGCGCCAAGCAAACCCTGAAGCTGATTTTTTTGCTGGCTTAACAGCTGAGGAGCAAACCAAGTTTAGCCAATATTTAGAAAAAATTGCGGCTGGCTGGGATGCCGATTTCAAGGAGCAAGCTGAGAAGTTTGTTGACCCAGCAACGCGGATTGCGGCAATGGCTAAGTGGCGGACGCAGATGCGTGAGCGCAATTGTTCGCTAGAGGAGCGAGAGCGATTTTGTCGCGGGATGCACCGCTGGCGTCATCATTGCCGTGATTGGGAGCAGACTGACCGCTCGTGTGCTAATCATTATGGGCATGAATGCAACCGCGACTTTTGGCGTGATTTTTGGCATAATGAAGATGATGAAAGATAATTAAAAATAATAATTAAGAGTTTTTCCATCAGTGAAAGACTCTTTGTTTATTTAAACGAAAGTCGGTAATTAAATGGCATTGTCATCACGCAAAAATAAAGCGCAGCAAGTTAAATTACGAGATTTTTTCCAACTGTTAAAGGGACTTAATCTGAAAAAAGCACTGTTTACATTAGGCCTTGTTTTCAGCTTGATTACCAGTGGCGCTAATCTACTGTTGCCCCTGTTAACTAAGCAATTAGTGGATACGAGCAGTCTAACCAAGTTTAACGTGCAGATGCTGCTAATTTTAGTGGCGATTTTTGTGGTGCAATTAATTTTGGGCACTATCGGCAGCTATATTCTGCGTTATTTTGGCGAAAGTGCCGTAAAAAATTTACGTGAAAAGTTATGGACGCACTTGCTCCAGCTGCCGGTTTCTTATTTTGATATGAATAAAGCCGGTGAAAGCAGCTCGCGGTTAGTTAATGACACGGGAATTATTAAGGATTTGATTGCTTCGCAGTTTCCTAATTTTATTACTGGTGCTATTCAGCTGCTGTTTTCCATTATTATCTTGTTTGTGATGGATTGGCGCATGGCAGCATTGATGTTTATCAGCGTGCCGGTAGTGGTTGCCATTTTGATTCCGATTGGTCGCGTGATGGCGCGTCTTGGACGGAAATTGCAGACGGCGACAGCCGAATTTAATGGTGATGTCAGCGAAAAGCTGTCCGAGGTACGGCTAATTAAGGCCAGCAACGGGGAACACTTTGAAGAGCAACGCGGGAAAAATTTTATTGCCCGTATTTTTGCCATTGGGATTAAAGATGCCCGTGTTGAAGCTATTTTGCAGCCCATTATGACCACCGTTATGATGGCGGTGTTTGCTGGAATTTTAGCATACGGAATTGTGCGCCTGAGCCAAGGAACACTGACTTCTGGGACTTTAGTAGCTTTTATTCTTTATTTGTTTAATGTGATTGCACCAGTTGCAAACTTTGCGACCTTCTTTTCACAGGTACAAAAGGCGATGGGGTCAACGGAACGGATTCAGGAAATTTTAAAATTACAACCAGAAAAGGGTCAGACTGGCGAGCAGGTTGATGTCGAGGGTAAGACTTTAGTTGCCAGTAATCTGCAGTTTAGTTATGATCCTGAAGAACCGGTCTTGCGGTCAATTTCTTTTAGCGCGCAGCCGAATACCGTTGTTGCCTTTGCCGGTCCCAGCGGCGGTGGTAAATCAACGATTTTTGCTCTTCTTGAGCGCTTTTATCAACCTGCTAGTGGGCAAATTACGATTGGCGGGCAAGACATTGCGGCAATTGATTTGCATAATTGGCGGTCGCAGATTGGTTATGTTTCCCAGAACAGCGCCATCTTTTCGGGGACAATTCGTGATAATTTGCAGTATGGCTTGGAACAAAAATTAAGCGATGACGATTTATGGCGCGGGTTGTCCTTGGCATATGCCGACCAATTTGTCCGTGAGTTTCCGCATCAGCTGGAGACCGAAATTGGTGAACGGGGGATTAAATTGTCGGGTGGACAAAAGCAGCGGCTAGCAATTGCTCGTGCCTTTTTGCGGGATCCGAAGATCTTAATGCTTGATGAAGCCACTGCTAGTCTTGATTCGGAATCCGAGGGCAAAGTTCAGCAGGCGCTTGACCAGCTAATGGTTGGCAGAACCACGCTGGTGATTGCCCACAGGTTAGCAACAATTGTCAGTGCCGATCAAATTTACTTTATTGAGCACGGTCAAGTCACAGGACATGGCACTCACCGAGAACTTTTGGCAACGCACAAATTATATGCGCGCTATGTTCGGGAACAGATGGTTGATTAGTTTTTTCAAAAAAGGCACAAAAAACTCTTGTGCAAAAGTCGATTTTGCGTTATAGTATTGTTTGTGTCGCGGGCATGGCGGAATGGCAGACGCGCAAGACTAAGGATCTTGTGATCGTTTTTAGATCGTGGAAGTTCGAGTCTTCTTGCCCGCACTAAGTAATGGAGCTACGGCTCCATTTTTTGTTTAAGAGAGTTATTCTATAAGGAATAGCTCTTTTTATTTTAAAAATTAATTACATTGCAAAATTTACGACCAAGACAGGTTATACTTAAAGTAATCATGTTTTAAGTAAGGAAAATTTTATGGCGAAACGACGTAAACACAAGGCACAATCTAGTTGGCAAATCATCTTGCGAGCATTTATCATTTTATTTTTATTAATTATTGCCTTTGTGGCCTTTCGGTATTACCGCAGACAGGCGATTCAATCTGAACAGATTAGGCAGGAGCAGCTTGCCCGCGAAGAAGCTCGCGAAAAAATCATCAGGCAGCACAAGGCTTTTATTAAGCAAATTGGACCGATTGCTAAGGAAGTTGACAAGTCTTATGACCTCTTGCCGAGCATTACGATTGCCCAAGCTTGCCTTGAAAGTGACTATGGCCAAAGCAGTTTATCGCAAAAATATAATAATCTGTTTGGTGTTAAAGGGACTAATCCCAATACGTCGGCGATTTTAACAACTAAAGAGTATGTTAAGGGCAAATGGATTGTAGTTAAGGCACGCTTCCAAATATATGATTCCTATGAAGCATCAATTCGGGCCCATGCCGAACTTTTCCAAAAGGGTACCAGCTGGAATAATAAGCAGTACTGGCACGTACTGGCTGCCAAAGACTACCGTAAGCAGGCGCAGGCACTAGTCGAAGATGGCTACGCCACCGACCCTGATTACGCGGATAAGTTAATCAACTTAATTAAGCAGTACAATCTTGACCAATATGATAATTAAAAGGCGGGGACTTCCAGTTAGTGCCCTTATTTTTGATACAATAAACTAGTTATGAAAAAATTTTTGTGAAGGGAATTAGAATGAGCGAAGAATCAATTTTAGCAGGATTAAATCCGCAGCAGAAAAAGGCTGTTAAGATTACCGAAGGACCTCTCTTAGTTGTCGCTGGTGCGGGCTCTGGTAAGACCTCTGTGCTAACCAGACGGATTGCCTATCTAGTTGAGGTCAAGGGTGTATTGCCGTGGAATATTTTAGCGATAACTTTTACCAATAAGGCTGCCAGTGAGATGCGCGAGCGTGAGCAGAAGTTGTTAGGGCCAAGTGCTAATGATATTTGGATGTCGACTTTCCACGCATTGTGCGTGCGCATTTTACGCCGTGATGCAGATAAAATTAGTTATAGCCACAACTTTTCGATTGCTGACTCGTCTGAGCAGTTAACCTTGGTCAAGCATATTGAAAAAGAGCTGAACATTAACCCTAAAATGTATGAGCCGCGAGGAATTTTGTCCGCAATTTCTAATGCTAAAAACGACTTATTAACACCTAGTGCATACAAGGCAAGTGCGGGCTCACCATTTGAAAAAATGGCTGCTAAGGTTTATTCGGAATATCAGCGGCGGCTGAAGCATGATCAAATTATGGACTTTGATGATTTAATTATGCAGACGCTGGTTTTGTTTAAACAAGATCCGACTGTATTGCATTATTACCAAAACAAATTCCGCTATTTACTGGTTGACGAGTATCAGGATACCAATCAGGCCCAGTATGAATTGTGTCACGAATTAGCAGCGCAATACCAGAATATCTGTGTGGTTGGCGATGCTGACCAGTCAATTTATGGTTGGCGCGGTGCCAATATGGAAAATATCATGAACTTCGAGCATGATTATCAGGATGCTGGCGTGCAGACTGTTAAATTGGAACAAAATTACCGCTCGACCGGTCATATTTTGGCTGCCGCAAATGCCGTGATTAAAAATAATCGCAATCGTAAGGCCAAGAATTTGTGGACCGATCAAGGTGAAGGAGCCAAGATTACCTATTATAAGGCTCAAAGCGGTGATGATGAGGCGCACTTTATCATTAGTAAAATTCAAGAAGAAGTTAAAGAAAAGCACCGTTCTTACCGTGACTTCGCTGTTTTATATCGGACAAATGCCCAGTCACGAACAGTTGAAGAGTCCTTCGTAAAGTCTAATGTGCCTTATCAAATCGTGGGTGGGCATAAGTTTTATGACCGTAAGGAAATCATGGATATTATGGCTTATCTAAAATTGGTGGCTAATCCAAGTGATGCCATGAGTTTTAACCGGATTGTTAATACGCCTAAGCGTGGAATTGGCGCGGTAACGATTGATAAGTTTATGGCGCTAGCACAAGACAATAACTTGTCACTGCTTGACACGTTTGATCACCTAGGAATGTCTGGAATTTCGACTAGAGCAACACTTAAGTTGAGTGACTTTGGTGCCAAACTGCGTGACGCCATTAAGTTAGCTAAAAACCAGAGCGTAACTGGCTTAACAGAAAAGATTTTGCAGGACTTTGGTTATACTGCAGCCCTCAAGAATGAGCATACAATTGAAGCCGAAACACGGTTAGAAAACTTGGATGAATTTTTGTCAGTTACCAAACGCTTTGATGACCAATATGAAGCAGAAAGTGATGATAACAGCCCGCTGAGTGACTTTTTAGCAGAAGTTTCCTTATTGAGTGACCAAGATGATTTGGCAAATAATGATGATCAAGTTGCCTTGATGACGCTTCATGCGGCTAAGGGACTGGAATTTCCAGTTGTCTTTTTAGTCGGGATGGAAGATGGTTTATTCCCATTGTCGCGGGCACTGCTTGAGGATGATCAACTTGAAGAAGAACGCCGTCTGGCATACGTTGGCATTACGCGCGCACGCCAAGAACTATTTTTGACTAATGCGTATTCGCGAATGATGTTTGGACGCATGCAAAATAATCCACCGTCAAGATTTTTGGAAGAAATTGATGCAAAAGACATGCAGGTAGAAAATCCTAACGCTGGTAGTGTGATTACCAGTGGCTTTCAAGCACAAACTGCTCCATTTGCCAAGGCTGATGAACGAGCACGTGCGCAGGTCTACACGCCTAAAGTTAAGCCTGCTGGTGCTGTCGGTGCCGAAAAGAAGGGCTGGAATGTTGGCGATCAAGTTGAACATAAGGCTTGGGGTCGCGGCGTTGTAACCAAGGTCAACGGCAAAGGCGAGGATATGGAGCTTGATATTGCCTTTACTGGTAAGGGAATTAAGCGGCTTTTAGCAGCGTTTGCACCGATTAAAAAGGTATAATTAAATTAATAGTTAAAGATTTAATCAGGAGGAAGACAATGGCAGATTTAACTCTTGATGAGGCCAAAAAAGAAGTCACTGAACTCAGGTCAGTGCTTAATAAATGGGCGCAAGCCTATTATTCTCAAGATGCACCTGAAGTTGAAGATAATGTTTATGACCAAAAGTACCAGCGATTAGTTGAACTTGAGCAGCAGTTTCCACAATTAGTGACACCAGATTCGATTACACAAAAGGTGGGGGGCCAGATTGATTCTGAGTTCACCAAAGTGGATCATGAAATTCCAATGTTGTCGATGGGGGATGTTTTTTCCAAAAAAGAACTGCAGGAGTTTGATGATCGTGTACAAAAACTGGTGGGTCATCCAGTTGCCTATAATGTTGAATTGAAAATCGATGGTTTATCGATTGATCTTGAATATACGGCTGGCAAGTTGGTACGGGCCTCAACGCGGGGAAATGGTCGTGTTGGTGAAGACGTGACAGCTAATGCTCGCTATATCGCCGACATTCCGCAGGTTTTGCCAGAAAAAATCACGACGGAAGTACGTGGAGAGTGTTACATGGGCAAGGAAGCCTTCGCTAAATTAAATGCCGAACGCGATGAAAAGGGTGAGGCTGCCTTTGCTAATCCGCGTAATGCAGCGGCTGGGTCTTTGCGGCAGTTAAATGCTAAGGTAACTAAAGAACGGCATTTGAGTACCTTTATTTATACTTGGGTAAATCCACCAGAGGAAATTACCAGTCAACACCAGGCGATTAGTGAAATGGCTCGGTTGGGTTTTCATACTAATGAAACTGGCCGCAAGTTAGCCAAGATGGCTGATGTTTTTGCCTTTATTGACGAATATACAGCTAAGCGTGACACGCTGTCGTATGGCATTGATGGGATTGTCCTGAAGGTCGACGACTTAAGTCTGCAGCAAACGATGGGCAACACGGTCAAGGTTCCACGCTGGGAAATTGCTTATAAATTCCCACCGGAAGAGCAAGAAACCGTGGTTCACGAGATTAAATGGACTGTGGGTCGCACCGGTGTTGTAACACCGACGGCAATCATGGATCCCGTGCAGCTGGCTGGCACGACTGTTTCACACGCGGTTTTGCATAATGCCGATTTATTGAAAGAAAAAGATGTGCGAATTGGCGATACGGTATTACTGCACAAGGCCGGTGATATTATTCCGGAGATTTCGCAGGTTGTCCTTGATAAGCGGCCTAAAGACTCGCAGCCATACCCAATTCCAACAACTTGTCCCTCTTGCAAGCAAAAGCTGATTCATCTTGAGGGTGAAGTTGCGCTGCGCTGCGTTAATCCGTCGTGCCCAGCTCAGATTGAGGAAGGAATTACTCACTTTGCCTCGCGGCCAGCGATGAATATTGATGGTTTGGGACCTAAAATTGTCCGGCAGTTAATTACCAATGACCTAGTTCACAATGTTGCTGACCTGTATCGTTTGGACGCAGATGATTTGGCTAAGCTAGATCACTTTAAAGAAAAATCGATTAATAATCTGCTGACAGCGATTGCTAATTCAAAGCAAAACTCGGTTGAATTATTGCTGACAGGACTTGGTATTGACCATGTTGGTGCTAAGGCTGCCCGCTTAATTGCGCAAAAGTTTAAAAATATGACAAAGATTATGGCTGCTAGCGTGCAAGATGTTGCCGCAATCGCTACAATAGGCATGACAATTGCTGAATCTTTGACAACTTATTTTGCCCAGCCAGAAGTTGACCAATTAATTAATGAGTTGGCTAGCCGTGGCGTCAATATGAATTATCTGGGAGCAACTGCGGAAGAAACTGCCGAAATCCCCGACAATTACTTTAAAGGTAAAAAGGTTGTCTTGACGGGCTCGCTTGCTCACTTCACACGGAGTGAATTTACGAAGAAGTTGCACTCTTTAGGAGCCAAAGTAACGGGCTCGGTTTCTAGTAAAACGGACTATGTGATTTATGGCAAAGACGCCGGCTCCAAATTTGCTAAGGCCCAACAGCTTGGAGTTCCGGTTCTTACCGAAGAAGAAGCAATTGCCCAAATCAAATAAAGGAATAACTAAATTGAAAAAATATGTGCACGTTTTAGCGCTTCTGGGAGCAGCATTAACCTTAACAGCTTGCGGTAATTTGAAAAACTCGGATTTGGCCAATAATGCGAAGACCTCGTCTACCTCAAAGGCTAAAACGTATCAAACAACTGACACGGGAAGCAATGGCTATACGGTTTTATTAAAGAACGGTCATTATCTTACCAGCCCGATTTCTGGATTAACTGCAACCGCTAATGATAATTCGGTTGATACGCGTGAACTTGAGCGCGGATTAGTCCAAATTTCTAAGGATGTTTATTCTACTAATTCCAATGTTTTTCAGGAAGGTCAATATATTAGTGCCACAACGGCTAATGAGTGGCTAGGACGCAAGTCTAAGTCTAATCCGCAAGGGCTTAACCCAGCAGAAGGCACTAAAAAAAATTACAATCCGTACTATTTGGAAGAAATTTTAGAGCAAGATTATTTAACAGGATCTGGTTCTAACTACCATATTAATGGAATCAGCATTGGTCTAGCGATGAACTCGGTTGATTATTACCAAAAGACTAAAAATGGTGCTGAATATCAGGCAGCGATTTCGCGCTCTGCGCAAAAATCAACTGGTCAACAAGCAGCAGCGCAAATTATTGCTCGCTTGCGGCAGCGTAAAGCATTAAAGAATGTGCCGATTACAGTTGGTCTATTTTCTAAAGCTGCAAAAGACTCATTAGTTAGTGGAAGTTACTTTTTGAGCGGGACAGCGGCTGCTAATAGTAGTAAAATAACTAAATGGAAATCTATTTCCGTACAAACGGAAGTGCTGCCGACTGTTGGCAATAAGAAAGCAATTAATAGTAGTGATGCCTCAAGTTTCAATAGTTTTAAGGTATCAATTCAAGATTATTTCCCGAATATCAGTGGTGTAACAGCAACCTTACGCTATGAAAATGGCAAGTTAAACCAAGAAAATATTTCGATTACCACCCAGTTTTATGGCTACGAACAGGTGCAAAGTTTTACGCGGTTAGTTTTATCAACAGCAAAGAAATACTTGGCAAATGACGTGCCGATTGAAATTAAAATTGGTTCTGTTAATGATATTCAGGCATTGGTTGCTAAAGAAACAGCAGATAGTAGTTATCAAGTCCATATTTATGGCGGTGAATAAGGAGGGTCTAATAGTGGAAATCACAGAAGACACAATTAAGCACGTGGCGGTGTTGTCACGACTTGAGTTTAATGAAGACGAAATCGGTACAGTTACCGAACAAATGAGTTCAATTATTAACATGGCCGACCAATTATCAGAAGTTGATACTGATGGTGTTGCCGAAACAGTGCAAGTAGTTGATCGCGACACTGTTTTCAGAGAAGATAAGCCAGAGCACTGGCAAAATCGTGCAGAATTAATGAAGAATGTTCCTGAACAAGCCAATGGCTTCATCAAGGTTCCTGTAATTATTAATAAGGATGAGGACGAGTAATGAACTACTTAAATGAAGATATTGACTCATTAAACCAAAAACTTGCACAGGGTGACTTGTCAGCTGAGAAGCTTGCTCAAGATACTGTTGCAAATATTAAGAAAACTGACGATAAACTGAATGCCTGGATTACTGTTCAAGATGATGCAGAACCTGCTGCTGATTTGGACTTTGCCAAGAATAAGCTTGCTGGTATTCCAATTGCCATTAAGGATAACATTATCACGAGTGGTGTTAAGACTACAGCTGCTAGTCACATTTTGGACAACTACATTCCAGTTTATGATGCCACTGTTATTGAAAGATTAAAGAAGGCACAAGCAACCTTTGTTGGCAAAACTAACATGGACGAATTTGCGATGGGTTCTTCAACAGAGCATTCATACTTTGGCGCAACTCATAACCCATGGAACTTGGACAAGGTTCCTGGTGGTTCATCCGGTGGTTCTGCCGTTGCTGTTGCTTCCGGTCAAGTTGTTGCAGCACTTGGTTCAGATACCGGTGGTTCAATCCGGCAGCCAGCTGCCTTTAACGGTATTTTCGGCATTAAGCCAACCTATGGTCGTGTCTCACGTTGGGGCTTAATTGCCTTTGGCTCATCACTTGATGAAATCGGGGTAATGAGTAAGCGTGCTAAGAGTGCTGCCGAAGTATTAAATGTCATTGCCGGCAGCGACGACCATGACTCAACTTTATCAACTCGCGAAGTTCCTGACTTTACTAAGTTTATTGGTCAAGATGTTAAGGGGCTGCGGGTTGCGGTTGTTAAGGAATACATGGCTGCTGTTGATGGTGAAATGCACGACGTTATCCAAAAGCAAATCGATGCTCTTGAGGATGCTGGTGCAATTATCAGTGAGGTATCATTGCCGTTAACTAAGTATGTTGTTCCTGACTATTACATTATTGCTTCAAGTGAAGCTTCATCTAACTTGCAACGGTATGATGGTATTCGTTACGGCTACCGTGCAGAAGATACTAAGAATTTGCTTGACGTTTATGTTAAGTCACGTTCAGAAGGTTTCGGTACTGAGGTTAAGCGCCGGATTATGTTGGGTTCATTTGCTTTGTCAGCTGGTTCATACGACCGCTTCTTCAGACAAGCTGCTAAAGTTAGAACCTTAATTTGTGATGAATTTGATGAAATCTTTGCTAATAATGATGTTATTGTTGGGCCAACAACTACGGAACCAGCATTTGGCATCGGCAGTGAAATTTCTGATCCAATTAAGATGTACAATAATGATATTTTGACGATTTCTGCTAACTTGGCCGGTATTCCAGCAGCTAGTGTCCCAGCTGGATTGGTTGACGGGATGCCTGTTGGTTTCCAAATTATGGCTAAGCGATTTGACGAAGGCAGCATTTTTAAGACAGCTGACTTTATTGAACGGACGAACAAGTTTTATGAAAAAACACCAGCCGGAATGGAGGATTAACTGATGAATTTTAAATCAACGATTGGATTCGAAGTCCACTTCGAATTAAAGACAAAGAGTAAAATTTTCTCACCTTCTCCGGTAAGTTATGGTGCTGAAGCTAACACTGAAACTAACGTTATTGACTGGGCAATGCCAGGGGTTTTGCCATTTGTTAACAAGGACGTTTACCGTTTGGGAATCATGGTTGCGTTAGCAACACATGCACACATCTTGCCGACCACACACTTTGACCGGAAGAACTACTACTACCCAGACAGTCCTAAGGCTTACCAGATTACGCAATTCTTCCAACCATTAGCTCGTGATGGCTATGTAGAAATCGAAGTTCATGGTAAAAAGAAGCGCATCGGTATTCACGAAATGCATATCGAAGAAGATGCTGGTAAGAACACTCATGGTACCAACGGCTTTTCATACGTTGACTTGAACCGTCAGGGTGTGCCATTACTTGAAGTTGTTTCTGAACCAGAAATTGCCGATCCTGATGAAGGTTACGCTTACCTCGAAAAGCTGCGTAAGATTGTTCAGTTTACTGGTGCTTCTGATGTTAAGATGGAAGAAGGTTCAATGCGGGTTGATACCAATATTTCCATTCGTCCGGCTGGTCAAAAAGAGCTTGGTACCAAAGTAGAAATGAAGAACCTGAACTCCTTTGAACACGTCCGTAAATCTTTAGCTTATGAAGAAAAGCGTCAAGCTCAAGTTCTGCTGTCAGGTGGGCGCGTGCAGTTATCAACACGTCGGTTTGACGAAGCAACTGGTAAGACTGTTCTTGAGCGAGTTAAGGAAGGCGACGCTGATTATCGTTACTTCCCAGAACCAGACCTTGCTCCAGACCACATTAGTCAAGAGTGGATTGACGAGATCGCTAAGACTTTGCCACGTTCAGCTGAAGAACGCTACAACCAATATGTTAATGACTTTGGCTTGAAGGCTTATGATGCTAATGTTTTGTTGCAAACTAAGGAAAGTTCTGACTTCTTTGACAAGGCAGTGGTTGCTGGCGCTGATCCACAATTAGCTGCTAACTGGATGAATACCCAAGTTAATGGTTACTTGAATGACAATCGGGTTGAATTAACCGACATTAAGTTGACACCAGAGCACCTAGCTGCAATGATTAAGCTGATTAAAGACGGGACGATTTCTTCTAAGATTGCCAAGAAGGTCTTTGCGGAAACGATTACTAACGGGACTGACCCGAAGAAGTACGTTGAAGATAAGGGCATGGTGCAGTTATCAGATACCAGTGTCTTGGCACCAATGGTTAAGGAAGTTGTTGATAACAACCCACAATCAGTTGAGGACTTCAAGAACGGTAAAGATCGGGCTATTGGTTATCTCGTTGGTCAAATTATGAAACAAACTCGTGGTAAGGCTAACCCGAAGGTAATCAACAAGCTGTTGAATGAAGAATTAAACAAGCGTTAATGCTAATTTTTAAGTAATAAGGTAGTAACTATGACTAAAAAAGCAAGATTGATTTATAATCCTGTATCTGGTCACGAACAGATGCCTAAAAATGTCGCTGATATTTTAGACGTCTTGGAACGTGCTGGCTATGAGGCGAGCGCTTTTAGAACTACACCCGCGAAAAAAAGTGCTCAAAAAGAAGCTACACGAGCTGCAACTGAAGGCTTTGATCTGATTGTGGCTGCTGGCGGTGATGGTACGATCAATGAAGTCGTTAACGGGATTGCCTTTTTAGAAAAAAGACCGAAGATGGCCATTATCCCCGCAGGTACGACTAATGATTATGCGCGGGCATTGCATATTCCCCGTGATAGTGTCGAAGCAGCAGCCAAGGTTATTTTAAATAATAAGACGCGCAAGATGGACATTGGTAGAGCAACCTTCGCTAGTGAAGACCAATATTTTGTAAATATTGCAGCTTGTGGTTCGCTTACGGAATTAACGTATGGCGTGCCTTCTGAGGTTAAGTCAGCTTTAGGTTATGTTGCTTATCTGATTAAGGGTGCAGAAATGTTACCACACTTAACTGAAAATGAATTGCGCCTTACTTATGATGCTGGTGTCTATGAGGGGAAGCTGTCAATGCTGCTTTTGGGGATGACTAATTCGATTGGTGGTTTTGAGCAAATTATGCCGGATGCGGAACTTAGTGATGGGTTGTTCCAGTTGATTATTGTTAAGCCATCTGATCCGGTTAAATTATTGCGATTAATGGTTTTAGCCTTAAATGGTAAGCATGTTGATGATCCAGACATTATTTATACGAAAACACGCAGTTTGAAAATTGATTTGATCGGCAAGAGTGCTGGTCAAAAGTTACCAGTTAATCTTGATGGTGAAATTGGTGATTACTGCCCTGTTACTTTTAAAAATCTGCAGCAACGAATTGAATTTTACGTTGGTGAATAAATTAAATAGTGTTACTAATCTTTTTGAGATTAGTAACACTATTTTTTATTTTTAATAATTGTAATATGCAATTATTATCATGACATAAAGTTTTACACTGAAAAATTATTTCCTGATTTTACTTGATTTAACAATGAAAGATATATGCTAATCTGTTTAATACATAAAATGAAGCGCTTTAATTGATTAAGAATTTATAAAAGAATATGATGACTTTGTAAAGTGTTTGAATATATTTATTTTATATATCTATCGTAGGAGCAAAAAATGTTAGGAAAAAATAATTTTAAAGAGAGATTACGAAAAATGAGTCTTGAGTCGAAGAAAGATCGTTTTTCAATTAGAAAACTAACAATCGGCGTTGCGTCGGTCTTGCTCGGTTTTACCTTTATGGGCGTTAAGGGGCAAACTGTAAAGGCTGACACTGTGCAGCCAGAACAAAACCAAAGTGCTTCAGCAACCCCAACTGCTGAATTAGACAGCAAATCAGAAGCTAAGTCTGATGCTTCTGCGAATAAGAGCAGCCAAAACTTAACGACTTATGCTGGGTTAAAGTCGTTCTTGAGGGATGATTCTTCAGAAGCTAAGCCAGAGGAACCTGCTAAAACTCCAGACAAAGATGATCAAACGCCACCAACTACTGATGAACAAAAGCCGGTAACCACTCCGGATGAGAACCAGACGCCGATAGCACCTGATCAAAATACCGATCAACCAGCTACTAAGCCAGATGAGAATGGTCAAAAACCAGACTCTGATACAGCGGTTAATATTACCACTGGTGCTGAAGATAACGCTGCAGCAGCGACGACAACGCAAAAGCAAAAACCACAAGCAAAGGGCTTACTCGAGACGCTTAACTTGGCAACGACTACGGAGTCTTCGGTTAATGTCGGTTCTTGGGTCGGGTTACTTGCTGCATTCAATAACAGTAATATTCATGAGATTAATATTATTAGTAATATTCAGGCTCCAACTGCTGGGGTGAGTGATATTACTGTTGCGACCAGACCTTTGGTAATTAAGTCTGCAGTCGCTGACCCAGATAATCCTGGTGATAGTCCGCGGTATACAATTGATTTCCAATTGTATCGGCCAAGAGACTTTAATATTACCCCCAATGTAAACATTACTTATGAAAACTTAAACATTTACAGTCGGACCTTTTACGGTTTGATGCAGACGAGTAGTAATACCCGAGCAATTGTTAATTTTAAGAATGTTAACTTTATTGGCTCGCAGATGATGTATGTTGGTGCGCATACAGAAGTGCATTTTTATGGCACTAATACAGCCCAAACGGTCAAAAGTTATACCAATGATTGGGGTACTTATAATGCTGAAGCTTCTAACCAGCAGTTATTTGAATTTACCAGAAAAGGCGGCCGTTTGATTTTTGAAAATGGTACTCAATTTACGGGGACAACATATAGCGGTAATGTTATTGAAATGACTAATGGGACAACTGGCTCAGATACAATCAATGGTGAGCAATTAGCTAATGACAACGAAGTAATTGTTAAGTCAGGGGCCGATGTCACCCTAAATCCTAAGGGCGGTAATATGCCTGATAGTGCAAATAGTGTTGAAAATAGTGATTCTGCTAATGGGATCTTGATATATAGCGGTCAAGGCTCAGTTGATATTCAGCAAGGTGGTAATATCAACATTAATGTTGGTGGTACAACTGATTACACCGGAACAATCAATAACCGTAAGGCTAAGGCAATTAACTTGGCTGATAGCGGTTCTAGCTTGACGGTTGAAGACGGTGGCAATTTAAATATTGTGACTAATGGCAATATCAGTGATAAAAAGAAAAAGGGTCCAGCAAGTACTTTAGTTAATATTGGTGGTAACTTAATTGTTGGCAAAAAGGCGAACTTTAATATTACTGGGACCAATATGGGTAATTTTGCCGGAACGTTGATGAACATTGGCGGTACTTCCGAGATCACCGGCAGTGATTTTAGGATTAAGCTAACTGACAACCCTGGTACTGGTAAGTTAACGCTGCTTAATCCGGGTAATGGGACGACAATTACTAACCCTGATGACTTCCTGCTTGATCGGGGAACCAATACTGCTGCCAATATTATCTCAACGGGTAACTTCACGCTTAACAGTGTTAGATTAAAGCAACCAGGTGAAACGGTTTCGAATGCTTTTAGAACATTTGGCTTTAAAGGCAATACTGATGGTACGTTAACAACGTTAGATACTGCGATTGAGGGGATTAGTCCAAGTGATGAAAGTGCTGCAATTGCGTTAATTAATAATCAAGATCTGCCAACTTTGGAGTTTATTAGTGCTAATGATGGTTTCTTGGCAATCGATCCCATTACAGATGACGATATTGAAATTGATAATGACGATAATGAAATAATTACCGGTTATGCTAACGAAGGTGGTGCTTATATTGCTGCAGTAATGCCTAATAGTGATCGGTTAGGCGAGATAACTAGTCCGTACCATAAAGAAGCCGATCAAGGAATTAAGTATGCGGCTGTTTCCGCTGATACTCCAGAAACTAGTGGTGCTCATCAAGGTAAATTTAAGTTTACTATTACGGTACCTAAAGCTAGTCTTACTGGTATTACAACGGGAAGCATGGTCACGTTAACAGCTACCAAGAACTTTGTGGAAGGTGACCCATCACTAGAAGATCCACAAAATCCGCAAACAGCAAAATTGTACGCTGTAGATGAAATTGCAGCTAAGCGGCAGGCAGATGCAGCTAAGGCAATTAATGATGCAGCAGATGCAGCAAAGCAACAGATAAATACCTTGTTTGGTGAGGATACTGCTAAAGCACAACCGTATCTTGACGCAATTGATGAATGGGTCAATAAGTCAACGGCTAATGATCCAACTTCTGCTGATTCGGTTTACGGTACAACTGATAAGGATGAAATAATTAATCGTCGCGACACGGCAATTACTGCGATTAACCAGCAGGTAACTGATGCTGAAACAGCAAATGCAAAGGCTGCACGGGAGGCAGCTAAACAAGAAGTTAAGGAATATGCCCAAAAGGCTAACCAATATTTAGGTACCACTGATGATGAGAAAATTCAAGCTGCCGTTACTGCTGCTAATAAAGCAATCGATGAGGCAACAGGTGATGGTATTGATACAGCGGTAGTGACGGCTAAGAAAAATATTTTAGCTGCATTCAAGGCTCAGGCCCAAGCGGCTATAACTGAGGAGACCACTACTAATTCGAATAAGATTAAAAACGTCTTCGCATTATCATCGACACAAAAGACGAAGTATGATGATGAACTGCAGTCTGCTACTACAGACGGCACAAGTGCAATTGACGCAACTACTGATTTGGATACTGCTGGTCAAGCCTTTCAAGATGCAAAAACCAATACTGAAAAAGTCTTTGATACTGCTAAGACGATTTCAGAATTGCGGACATATAAAAATACGTTGAAGCAAAAGTATCCAAGTTTGGCCGATGAACTCGAGAGTGAGTCAGCAACTTATGAAGAGCAGATTGACGCTGGCACCAGTGATCTGGCTACTGGTAAAGCTGCCCTTGACAAGATTGTTACAACGCATAATGCTACTGCGACTACTGAATTACAGACAGCTTATGATAAGGCTAAACAGGAGCTTGCGAGCAGTTCTAATTCCAAGGTTCAAGATGCGTTAACTGCAGCCCAAGATGCAATTAATGCAGTGGGCACTGCTGGGGACGAAGCTGATATGACTGCTAAAAAAGAGGCAGCCCAAACGGCAATTGATAAGTTGAACGCGTTAATTTCATTGCAAAACGAGGCTGCTAGTGAAAAGTCGAAGTATGCCGCAATGTATCCTAATGATGCTTCTGTTGTCGAACAGATTAATTCGGATATTGATACTGCGTTAGAAGCGGCAATTGACAAGATAACGAATAGTTCCACAACCAAAGATAATTTGCAAGAAGTAACAACCGCTGGCATTGTGGGCATTGACCGCGTTGGTGCTAAGACACAGCTTGAGCAAAAGGCGCAAGAAATTAAAGATCAAATTAATAACCTGTCAGGTTTAAGTGCTGGCGAACGTGATGAGCAAATTCAAAAAGTAGAGGACTTGTTGACTAACAGCAAGGACACTGGTTATCAAGATCAAATCGATCACGCAGCTAGTCAAGATGCGGTTAACACGTTAACTACCGCTGGTCTGACTGCGCTGAATAATTTATTGACAGACCAAACGTTAGCTTCTGAAAAGAATAATGCAATTATTAAATTACAGGATGCACAAAAAGCCGCTAATGATCAAATTGACGGTACTAGCTTGAGTGATGCCGACAAAGCTAAATATAAGCAGGACATCCAAGATCAAGTTGATCAAGGAATTAGCAATATTCAAGCAGGGACGTCGCAGGGCGCAATTAACGATGCCGAAGTAACTGCCGAGAATCATATTAATGACATTGTAACTAATGCTAATACTCAGGATACTACATTGCAGGCTGCGCAAACTGCCGCAATCAATGACCTTAACCAATATGCACAAACCGCTAAGAATATGATTGACAGTTTGCCAGCTGAGCAGTTGAGTGCTAGTGAAAAGGAAACCTACAAGAATCAAATTGACCAAGCTGTTACTGCGGCAACTAATAACATCAATACCGCAACAACGCTAGAGGATGTTACTAGTTCCAAGACAATTGGTAAGACTAACATTGATAAGGTTCAAGTAGTTGCCGATTTAGCAGCTGCTAAAGCTAAGGCAGTACAGGAGTTAACGGCTTCGCAGACAGCTAATAAGCAAAAAATTGATGAATTGTTTACCGCAGGCAAGATTGATGCCGCTAAGCAAGCTGAGCTAAAGGGCAAGATTGATGACTTTTACAATGATGCCGTTGACAAAGTCAATCATGATACCTCAACTGATCGAATCACGGTTGATAAGGATGCTGGAATCAAGGCAATGAATGGTGTGGCAACTGATGCTGCTAACACTGCTAATCAAGAAGTTGCAGATGCTAAAGATACCGCGTTAGATAATGATGGTAATCCAATTGGCTTAAATAATTTGGCTGAGCAACTCAAAGAGCACATTGAGCAAGATAGTAATTTAGGGCCAAGCCAAAAATTAGATTACCAAAAGCAGATTGATGATGCTTTAAATAGTGCTAAGGCCGATGTTGCTGCAGCAGAGACAACAGATGCTGTTAAACAAGCGGCAACTGATGGTCGGACTGCAATGTTGCAGATTAAAGATGCCGCAGATTTGCAATCAGCTAAAATTGCTGCTGAACGAGCATTATTGGCCAAGCATGATGCCATAATTGAGGCAATTAACCAAAAGAACAACATCGATAGTGACGGGAAGGCGGCTCTAATTGCTCAAGTTGAGTCTGCGTATAATACCGCTTTAGGCAAGGTTGATAACCCAACACCAGCAACAATTAACCAAGTTAATACTGAGCGCGATAATGGTATTGACAACATGCAAAACGTTTTAATCAGTGCCGGAGACCTTGATAGTTCAATTAAGGAATACCAAGATAAGCTTGACCAAGTAGCTCAGGATGCAGTTGAGCGAGTTAATAATTCGTCAATGACTGATGACGCTAAGCAAGAAGCAATTACGGAAATTAACAAAGCTCGTGATGATGGTAAAAAGGAAATTGCTGCTCAAGATAATTTGGCTGATATTAAGACTGCCGAAGCAGCTGGTGAAGCCGCAATTTTAAAGGCAGAAAAAGATACTAGTTTAGCTGCTGCTAAGGATGTTGCCAATAAGCAAATTGATGATGCAGTTACTAGTGCTAAAGAAGAGCTCAGTGATCCAGATCGCGGTCTGAATGCTGCTGAAATTGCTGCCGCTGAAGCTGCAATTGATACAGCTGCGATTGACGCTCACAATAAGATTAATGCGGCAACAACTGAATCAGCAGTTACTGCTGCTGAAAAATTGGGTCAATCAACAATTTATCAAGAAGTTGATAAGGCAGCATTGGTTGCAAAGAAGCGTCAAGCTAAAGAAGAAATTCAAGCTGCAATTGATAAAGAACAATTTAGCGAAGAAGATAAGCAGAAAGCCCAGAAGATTATGGATACTGCTACTACTTCGATTGATAAGGCGACTAATAATACAGATATTAAGGTTGCCAAAGATTTAGCTTTAGCAGGAATTAAAAATATTAAAGATGCTGCTGATCTGAATACCGCTAAAGATGCTGCGATTGCTGCTCTTGATAAAGAGTTAAATGGTGATGCAGCTACTGGAGATCCAGGAATTTTAGCACAGATTGCTAATAACCATGACTTAACTCCTGAGGAAGTAACAAAATATCAGGATCAAGCTAAAGAAGCTTATGATAAAGCAGTTGCTGAAATTAATGGTTCTGAAGATGGAGCGTCAATTCCAGCTAAGGAGCGTACTGGAATTTTAAATATTGACCAAGCTTTGGTTGACGCCATCTTGCAGAATAAGAAGAATAAGGCTGATACGGAACTGGAGCAGTTTGCTAAAGATGCCGCAACTGCAATTGATCAGTTGGAGTTGGATCAAACTAAAAAGGATAGTTTGAAGAGCTTAGTTAATAGCGAATTGGAAAAGGCAAAGGATAAGATTAATGCTGCAACCGATGAAACTGGAATTAATACGGCTTTAGTTGACGGTAAGACGGCAATTAGTAATATTAGCGGTCATGCAACTGATGAAGAATTGACTCAGGCAATAACGAATGCCATCGCTGATTTGCAAGATAAAGCAGATGATGTCAAGAAGCAGATTGCCCAGTCTTACAATGATGGCAAGATAGATCAAGACCAATACAAGCAATTGAACGACCAAGTTCAGACTGCTCTTGATAATGCAACAACAGCCATTAATCAGGCAACAACTCCGGCTGAAGTTTCCTCAGTAGCAGCAACTGGTGTAACATCTATTGCCGCAGTTGGCACTGCTAAGGGTATCGAAGAAGCCTTGAATGATAACTTGACGGCTTTGAATAATGCTGCCGATCAGGCAAATCAAGCAATTGATGCATCATCGAGTTCACCTGCTGAAAAGAAGGAGCAGAAGGCTGCAATTGAAGTTGAACGAGTTAAGGCTGCAGATAAGATTAAGGCTGCCAAGAACACATCTGATCCAATCACCAATATGGCGGCTGCTAAGGATGATGGCGTAAAGACAATTGCGAATATTTCTAAGCTTTATGGTGACAAGGATGCCGCAATTAAATATTTGAAGAAAATGGCTGATGCAATTAAAGCGCAAATTGCAGAGCTTGCTAAGAATCCGTCTGATGCAGCTAACCCATATTTGAGTGCTGGTGAAGTTGCGGCCGCTAATAAGGCAGTAAACGATGCGCTGGATGCAGCTATTTCAGCAATTAATGCAGCAGCGGATAATAATGAAATTGATTCAGCCAAAACTGCTGGTGATGCAGCAATTACTAACTCAACTTTGCCAGCACAATTAATAGTTGAGAAGAACAAGCAGATTGCAGCAATTAATGCTTACGCTACCGGCGCAAATGGTAACGGTGCAATTGATGGCTTAGGCTTAACCGATGAGCATAAGACAGCTTTGAAAGCCCAAATTGAGACGGCAAGAAAGAAAGCCGTTGACAAGATTAATAATGTTCAATTACCAGCTAATCCTACGACTGCTGATTTGACAGATGCGACAGCGGCAATTACCGATGCTGAGCAGGGTAATGTAACAAGCGGCGATGTAGCCGACTTTGGCGAGGCAGGCATTAATACAATTGTTAATGCCGCTAAGGATCAAGGAACGCTAAACCATAAGAATGACAACATTAAGGCACTAGAGCAATATGCTGCTGACGCAAAACAGAAGATTGAGCAATTGGGCTTGCCAGCAGATAAGCAACAGGACCAAAAAGCTGCGGTGGACGCTGAAGTTACAAAGGCCAAGGCCGAGATTTTGGCTGCTGCTGATGCAACTGCTGCCGATAGGGAATTATCCACAGGCAAGACAAACATTGACAATGTTCTGAAGAGTGCGCAACTTGACGGCAAGAAGTGTGCAGCCCTTGATGCTGTTAAGGATGAACAAACTAAGGCAATTACCATTGTTAATAAGTCGAGTCTGACGCCGGAGCAAAAGAAGGCGGCAATTGCGGAGATTAACGGTGTTTATGCTGGTATCAAGCAAAACATTGAAGCAACTTCTAATGATTCTGATCTTGACACTGCTAAAACAGATGGTATTAACAAGGTTCAGGATATTTTAAACAAAGAAAATAGTGAAAATCACCAATATTTCAATAATGAAATCGAAAATACAAAGGACTTGGCAACTGATTACAGTAAGTTAGAGTTAACTACCGATGAAAAGTCCAAGTACAGCGATTTAATTGCGAAAGTTGAACAAGGCATCGGTGATCTCAATAAATCGACTGATTTAGAAGCAGCAGTTAATGCTTATGACAGCGGCAGAACTGCATTGAACAAGTTGATTGCTGATAAAGATGTTAATGATGCGGCCCAAGCAGTCAAGGATAAGATTGACCAGATTCCAGATGATGTTTTAAGTGCTGCCGACAAGGAAGCGTTGAAGGGTAAAGTTAATACTGCTGCTGATAAGGCAACGAGTGCTATTAACAATGTTGATGCACCTGCTGGGGATGTTGCTGGTAAGGCTGACAAGATTAATCAAATTAAGACGGATGGCATGAAAGATATTGCTGCTTATGATACTCAGGCATTGGATCACACTAAGACCGATGCTAAGAATAAGTTAGAGCAAGAAGCAGACGATGCCAACACGGCAATTGATAATTCAACTTTGAGCGATGAACAAAAGACGGAGCAGAAGCAAAAGATCCAGGATGCTTTGACAAATGCTCAAGGTAAGGTTGATGACGCAACTGATCAAGCTGGAGTTAATACGGCTTTGACAGATGGCAAGACAGCAATTGATGATGTTTCAAAGACGACTACAATCTTGCTTGAGCAGAATCAAGCAATTAAAGATTTACAAGATGCTGCCGATAAAGCCAATACAGCAATTGATGCTTCTAACTTATCTGATGAGGATAAGGCTGCAAAGAAGGCAGACGTTGCTGCTGCAGTAGAAGATGCACAATATAGTATTGGTCAGGCAACAACTAGCGATGACATTCAAACTGCTTTGACAACTGGCAAGACAGCAATTGAACAGGTAGTAACGGATGCGAACTTGCAAGCTGCTAAGAATGATGCTAAACAAGATTTACAAACTGCAGCTGACAATGCCAACACGGCAATTGATAATTCAACTTTGACTGATGAACAAAAGACGGAGCAGAAGCAAAAGATTCAGGATGCTTTGACAGATGCTCAGGGTAAGGTAGATGCAGCAACTGATCAAGCTGGAGTTGACACTGCTTTGTCAGATGGCAAGACAGCAATTGAACAGGTAGTAACGGATGTGAACTTGCAAGCTGCTAAGAATAATGCCAAACAAGATTTACAAACTGCAGTCGATAATGCCAACACAGCAATTGATAGTTCTAATTTGACCGATGAACAAAAGACGGAGCAGAAGCAAAAGATTCGGGATGCTTTGACAGATGCTCAAGGTAAGGTAGATGCAGCAACTGATCAAGCTGGAGTTGACACTGCTTTGTCAGATGGCAAGACAGCAATTGATACTGTGACAACTGGTACGACGCTCCTTGACACGCAGCACAAGGCTGAAGAACAATTGCAGTCAGCAGCCGATAAGGCTATCACAGCAATTGATAATTCAAACTTGACTGAGGCAGAAAAGACAGAGCAAAAGCAAAAGGTACAGGATGACTTAACGGCAGCTAAGGATAAGATTAACCAAGCAACTGATCCCGCTGGTGTCGCAAGTGAGTTGAGCAAGGGTAAAGATTTACTTACTGCTAGACAAGATGCAATCACTAAGATTGATCATGCTTACACCACGGCTAAGGAAAGGCTAGCTGCAGGAGAAATTAGTCCAACGCAATTGGCTGACGCTAAGCAAAAAGCATTGGAAAATTTAGATAATGCAGCAACTGGTGCTGATATTAATAATGATCTTTCTAATTGGCTGCGTGATATTGCTAAGTCAGCCGTTCAAGATGCAGCCAGCGCAGCTGATCAAGCTATTGACAGTAACACTAGTTACAGCCAATCTGATAAGACCAAGCTCAAGGATAAAATTGCCGAATTGTTAAACGAAGCAATTAAGGATCAGGGTGCAATTGATCATGCAACTGATCACGATGGTATGATTACCGAACGCAATAATGCGATTGAGGCAATCATCAAGCATTACACTGATACAGCAACAATTAATCAAGTTTTGCATAGTAATGATAGCAGTTCAAATAATGGTTCAACGGTAACACCGACACCACTGCCAGTAAGTAAGAAGCAAACTTTACTACACAACTCTTACGTCTATGATGAAGCTGGTCAGCGGGCTAATAAGTTAGTGCTGAAAGCTGGTTCGACAGTCAAGACTTATGGTACTAAGGAGATAGCTGGTCAGACTTACGTAATTGTTCACAGTCAAGGTCAAGAATATTACCTAGTTGCTGAGAACATCATTGGTAAGTCAGCTAAGTTAAGCCATAATGCTTATGTCTACAACCATGCTGGTAAGCGTGTCGGCAAGACAGTGCTCAAGAAGGATAAATCGATTGCAGTTTATGGCAGTCCGGTCAAGATTGCTGGTAAGCAGTACTATATCATTGGCGCTGGTAGATATGTCAAAGCAGCTAATGTCAAGACTATGATAAATACCAATACTGCGAGTCAGCCAACGACTTTAGGACCGAATGAAAAACCGTTGATGCACAACGCATATTTGTACAATGAACAAGGTGAGCGTGTCAGCGAAGTAGTGCTGACTAGCAATTCGATTGTTGAAATGGCAGGCAGTTTGACCGTTAATGGCCGCGAGTTTACTAAGTTGACTAACGGTTATTATGTCGCAGCTGCTAATGTTACTGGCATTGAGCAAAAGTTGACGCACAATGCGGCTGTTTACAATAAGTCTGGTAAGCAAATTGGTAAAAAGGTGATGAAGAAAGGTAAGCAGGTCACTGTTTATGGTGATCCAATTACGATTAAAGGTAAAAAGTATTACATTATTGGTCGCAACCAATATCTTAAGGTAAGTAATTTTTAGATAAATTATTTACTCCTAACAAAAAACGCTAAGCTGAAAAGCCTAGCGTTTTTGTTTGGAAAATTATGCTGTTAATTATTGTTATTGCCATATCCAAATATCTCAAGGATAAATAGAAAAATGTTAATAAAGTCAAGGTAGAGTTGCAAGGCACCTAAGACGGCCAGACCGTTGGTTGAAACCTGATTGCCATAATTGTTGTAAATTAGCTTCATCTTGTTGGCATCGCTGGCAACTAAACCAGTGAAGATAATTACACCAATGAAGGAAAAGATGTAAGTAATTGCTGGATTATGCAAAAACAGGTTAACTATCCATGCGATGAAAAAGCCAAATAGTGCGGCACCGAAATACGCGCCCCAGTTGGTTAGGTCCTTTTTGGTAAAAGTGCCAAAGGCAGCCATTGCGATGAAGACAACACTTGAAGAAACAAAGGCAGTTGTCAGCTGCGTCCCCGTGTAAAAGCCGGCAATTAGGGCAAATTCAAAACCATAAATCACTGCTAAAATCATTAACATGATGAAGCTGGCTAGAGGATTGCGATTAGCCTTGAAGCTAATGCCCATTGATAAGGCAAAAGGAACCAGCAAGATCACCCACATTATTGCCACCGGCATCTGCATGACCGCACTTCTAAAGACGGTCATCGTCAGGTAAGAGGCAAGAGCGGAAACCAGAACTGCCACGCCCATCAAGGCGTACATTTTAGTTAAAAAACTGTTAGTGTCAGAGATGCTGCGGATTTGCCGCCGTTGCTCTGGATTAGTATCAAAATTATTCATAAGAATTTCCTTTCTATTTGGTTTGACTTGTTACTAAATTAACACAATTAGGCTACCTAGTGAAGTAAAAGGAGATAAATCTAGACTAATCTGTTTAAATTATCATGCGTACCTAAATCGATTAATACTAAAATTAACTCTTTCTTTTTGTTATCGAAACTATAGATTAATAACCAATCATCATTATATTGGCGGTCAATATGTAATTCACGAAAATTTTTAAATAATTTATGATCTTTATGTACTTTTAAAAATAATTGATTATTTTCTTGAATAGCTTTAAGGCAATCAATGATTTTGTTCATTGGATAATGTTTTTTAGCATAATATTTATAAGATCTTTTAAACCGCTTGGTAGGATTAATCTTCACTATTCATTGCCTTAATAAAATCATTAATTGAGTTATAGCTGCCAGCATAATCTTGGTTTTCCGCTTCTTGAATAGCTTGAGTAAGTTCCGTAACTGGCCGTAATTTTAAGGGAATACTTTTTGTATGTTGCACTTCTTTAAGATACATTTTTATTCCTGTACTTAAGTCAAGACCATAATATTTAAAAATTGCAGTAACCTCTTTTTTCTCTTCTTCAGGAATTTTAAAATTTACTTGACTAATTTTGGTCATTTTTGGTTCCTCCATCTATTAATCTTAACTATATTATATATAAAAGCTATAAAATTACTAGAAAAATCTATCTTTTATATAGAAAAAATATTTTTTATGCTATCGCAATACTTTTCTCGCATTTTCCTGTAAAATAGAGATGTTAATCAGTGTTTGTAAAAAAGGACGAAAGATGGAAAAAAATCAAATTATCGACTTAGAAATCACCGACTTATCTTACGAGGCAATGGGAGTAGCGCATTATGAAGGAATGACGGTCTTCGTCACCAATGCGCTGCCAGGTGAAACGGTTAGTGCCAAAATCTTAAAGGTCAAGAAGCGGTTCGCTTTTGCCAAAATCGAAAAGATTATTAAGGAAAGCCCTGACCGGGTAAATATCAAGCTTAACCAGTGGGTGCAAACTGGGCTGGCATCACTGGCCCACATTAAGTATGACAAACAGTTGGAATTCAAGCGTAATCAGGTGGTCAACTTGTTGCAAAAGGCTCATTTGGACAATGTTGAAGTCGGTCAGACTTTGCCAAGTCCAGAAGAGACAGGCTATCGTAACAAGGCGCAGGTGCCGGTGCGGACAGTTAACGGACAATTGGAGATTGGCTTTTTCAGACGGCATTCACACGACTTGGTGCCATTGACTAATTTCTTTACGACCGATCCCGAAATTGACCGCGTTTTGGTTGCCGTTCGTGACATTTTGCGTGCCAGCAAGGTACCAGCTTATGATGAAATTCATAATAAGGGCGAGGTGCGCTACCTTGATGTGCGCCGTAGTAAGGCTAATGGTGAACTGATGGTCATCTTGGTTTGTCTGCACAAGGATTTCCCTCAATTAGAAAAAATTGCCTCAGAAATCAAGAAAATCGAGGGTGTTACAAGCTTAGTCTTGAATTACAACCCGAAGAAGACAAATGTTATTTTGGGTAAGGCTGACTACTTAATATTTGGTAAGCCGCAGATTGTTGACCAAATTGGTGATGTTAAGTTCAGAATTTCACCAGAGAGTTTCTTCCAAATTAACTCGCTGCAAACACCAAGATTGTACGACTTGGCAATTAAGCAAGCTGACCTGCAACCAACTGATACAGTGATCGATGCTTATTCTGGTATCGGAACGATTGGCTTGAGTGTTGCCAAGCACGTGAAGAGTGTGCGCGGGATTGAAGTTGTGCGGGATGCCGTTAAGGATGCCAATGACAACGCTGAAATGAACGATATTCACAATGCTAAGTACTTTGTTGGCAAGGCCGAAGACTTAATGCCGCGCTGGGCTGCTAAAGGTATTACCAGCGACGTGATTTTCGTTGACCCACCAAGAAAGGGCTTGACGCCAGAGTTTATTGCTGGTGCAGTTAAGACCGGTCCAAAGAAAATTGTGTATATCTCCTGCAACCCCGCAACTCTTGTGCGCGACTTGCAAGAATTCCAAAAGCTGGGTTATGACTTCAACCGAATTGATCCTGTTGATATGTTCCCACAAACGCCACATGTCGAAGCAGTAGCAGTGTTGACGAGAAAATAGAAAAGGTTTTAATTTTTTAAAAGTATGTATAATAAAGAAAGATGTACATTGGAGACATAAAATGAAAGCCTATAAGGGCGTTAAGTTATATAATAATTATAAGAAAGTACATATAAAGGATATAGCTAAGATTTTTTCAAACAATCCTTATTACACTATTATTAAGCACAGTGATATTGTTATATTCAGTTATACACCAGATTGTTACTTACTGAATTTAAGTAAGGTAGAAGAGTGTTTAATTGATGATTTTAGTTTGTTAATTATTACAGATTATAAAATAAAAAAATTGTTGGATAATTTAGATAAATTGCATTTAAAATTTAACACTATAAGCTTTAATACTACAAATAATGAACAGGTAGATGAAGTAACTAATGACTTTTTTCAGCAATTAATTATTAACGGAAACTTTAGTGCCGTGTTTAACCAATTGAAAGATTATAATCTTAAAGTTGCTGAATGTGGTTTTTTGCTACCTGATAATTCAATTGTGAAAATTACGCAATATGGTACTATATATGCAACTGATTTTGAAGAAAATAAACAAATCATGAAGAATGTAGTTGACTTTATGTTTGAAGGCAATTTATGAGTAAATATAGTAAACCAATAATTAAATTTATAGTTACGGTATCGCTTCTTTTTCTCAATCAAAAATTTAATTGGTGTAAATATATTTTTGATATATTTAATATTCGTAGCGAAAATATAGCTTATTTTATAAACAGTATTGAAACACTAATAATTTCTGTAGTTCCTGAATTAATAATTAAGTTATATACAGTACTTAGGCCCAACATATCTATTTTTTATTATAATGATGCGGAAGAGCAAATATCAAATCTTAAATTTAATAGTAAGAGCCCTTTGGAGTTGGAAACAAAGAAATTTCACATTAAATTAGGAGTAAAATATTCGAGAGTATTTGGCTTTATTTTTAATTGCCTTGAGTCTTATATATTTATAAAATTAAACCCAAAAATAGGTGCTTTTGAATTAGAAGAAGGATATGGTCTTTCAAATGATTGCATAAGAAGTGATAAAAATGGTGTAAGAATATATTTCATCAAAAAGTTCTGTCCATCTAATAAAATTACTTATGTAGAATTTAAATTAATTTTACAATGCTTTTCAGATGGTGAAGCTGAAGTTCAAGCGTCATTGAAAAAAGCAGGAATATTTTCAAAGTTATGTAAATTAAAGGTAGAAGAAGCAGTTATAGAAAGTAAAATTAATAATGAATCAGTTGTATAAAAATCAAAGATATACTTTTATCAAAATAAATTCTGGTATTAAAAATTTAAATGAATTAAAGAGTAATATTTTAAGTAAAATTTATAAGCAACAGTTTAATGCAAAAGAAATTGAATATGATTCTAATGATGAAGAAACATATTTTTTATATAAATGGGAAAACATAGATGAAGAAAGTTTAACTGATGCAGGGATGACGTGTAAGTTTAGATATTTTTCAGCTATTGCTACTTGTGAATTTTCCACAAGAAAAATTAGAGATGATAATAAGAAATTATTACCAAAAAAGGAGCGGTTAAATTTACAAAAAACAGAAGTAATTTTTGCTCAAAAAGATTCTCAAGTTTTTTGTATAATATATTCATTTGACAATTATGAGTTAGATAGAGTTAGAAAGTTAATTGGTTTTTCTAATATTGAACCTCTACCAGCTGTATATCAAATTGTACCAGAAATGTTTACATGGCTTTTTTATAAATATATTACTAATAATAATGATTTAGGCTATTGTATAACAATTCAAGGAATAACAAGTTTTACTGGAAATATACTATCCAGTGAAAATAAGTTTGCTGGTAATAGTTATGTGACACCTGATCTAATAATTACTAAGGCATTTTTAGCTAATAATTATTCTATAACTTCAGTTCAACTAGATATTGAAGTTGAAAGTAGTATTACATCTTTTTATATTAATCAAACAAGTACAGATAATGAGTTGAGAGTAATGGCCTTAAAAGGTTCAGTAGCTGATGTTTTATTGGATTCAGGTAATGAATTGCATATTATGCCTATATATATTTTATTTAATATAATACCAAAAATATTTAAAAAATATACTGAAGAAATAGATGACTTTGAAAATAATAAAAAGAAATCTTTTTTATCCGTACTTGGTGTAGAAGTAGTAAAACAGATAATGGCTAGAAATAATTTGACTATAGATGATATTAAGTAGTGCTGCTTGTATAGCATATGTTTTTAAGATAACTTTTTAAATACAAATAAGTATTCATGTTGCAATAGTAAAAAATTCAAATTTTTTGCCTGCTTCCATTTTTGAGTATCCTTCATATTGAATTGCTCTTTAATAGCAATTTCTTTAAGCTTGAATTTGTTGTTTAGAAAAATTTGTAATATTTCTAAGCCTAATGGTTTAACATAACCATTTTTTCTAATGTCACCGATTAAGATTGCACAATATTTATTATTCTTAAGCACACGATACGATTCTTTAGCGACTTGATCCATTTTTAATAAGAATTTTTCATAGGTTAAGAGTGATAAATCGTCTTTTTGATTTTGACTGTATTTAATAATGTTTGCATAAGGCGGATGTGTACAAATTAAATCAATTGAATTGTCTGGTATAAAGTTTAAATTGGAGGCGTTGCCTATTCCTAAATATGATTTAGTATGTTTTTGAGTTAAAAAATTTAATTTCTTTTTAGAAATATCAATTGCAGTTGGATTAATGTCAACGCCAATACCAATTCGATTTAATAATTTAGCTTCAATTAAAGTTGTACCACCACCAAGAAATTGATCTAACACGATGTCATTTTCTTTTGAGTATCTTAGAATGATGTTGCGAGGAATGTAAGGTGAAAAATTGCCACGATATTTACTATTATGCGTTGCCCAATAACCATGATCTGGAAAAGACCAAATTGAAGTTTTTTCTAAATTAAAGTTTTCAGGATAAAATTTAAAATCGTTCATAAAAATACGTCTCCTTATAAATAGGTACGTATTTTTTTGTCAATTCACTTTGTAAAGGGTAATATATTGAATAGACTAGAGTTTGTTGAGCCAACTGAAAGGGATTTTTAATTTATGGAAAAGCAAGTAGCATTAAGACCAATTACAAAATGGGTGGGAGGCAAGAGACAATTATTGCCTAAATTGCATTCTTTAATGCCATCTTCGTATGATATTGACTCTAATACCTACTTTGAACCGTTTCTTGGCGGTGGGGCAATGCTATTTTCTTTGGCTCCTAAAAAAGCTGTTATTAACGATTTGAACGCTGATTTAATAAATCTCTATCGTGTTGTACGTGACGAGCCTGAAGAATTACTAAAGCTGTTAAAAGAGCATCAAGCCAACAATTCAAAAGAATATTATTTGAAAGTTAGAGCAGAAGACCGAAATGAAAACTTTAGCAATTTAACTAAAGTTGAAAAAGCTGCTAGATTATTGTATATGCTTAAAGTTGATTTTAATGGTATGTATCGTGTTAATTCAAAAGGACAATTTAATGTGCCATATGGTCGATATAAGAATCCCAAGATAGCTGATTACGAAAACATTATGACTGTGAGTGAATATCTTAGTAAAAAGGGAGTAGAAATTTATCAAGAAAATTATAGTGAGGCAGTACAAAAAGCAGAAAAGGGAGATTTAGTTTATTTTGATCCACCGTATATTCCTTTGTCTGAAACGGCTAACTTTACGTCTTATACCTCTGAAGGATTTAATAATAAAGATCAAGAACAATTAAGAGATCTGTTTTTTAAATTATCGAATAGTGGAGTAAATGTAATGTTGAGTAATTCAGATACACCTAAGACTCGCGAAATGTATGCTAAAGCTAATATTCATGAAGTTCAAGCAAATAGAGCTATAAATTCGAATGCAAAAAAACGTGGTAAAATTGGTGAGTTAATAATAACTAACTACTAGAGGAATGCTAAATGAAAGAATTTTATTCTGATAAATTAGTGACTTTATTTAAAGAAGATGCATTTAATTATTTGAAATCTTTAGCTGATGAAAGTATTGATTTAATAGTTACTGATCCACCATATTTTTTAAGTAATGGCGGTTTATCTAATAGTGGCGGTAAGATGGTTAGTGTAAATAAGGGTAAGTGGGATGAACTTGACCCAGATTCTGCAGAACAATTTTATTTGAAACTGCTTAAAGAATGCAAACGAATTCTAAAAAAAGATGGAACACTTTGGCTATTTGGTACATTACATAATATTTATTTATTAGGTTACTTACTTAATAAGAATGATTTTAAAATTTTGAATAATGTTACATGGCAAAAAAGTAATCCCGCTCCTAATTTAAGTAGAAGAATGTTTACACATTCGACTGAAACAATTCTCTGGGCACGAAAAAAAGATGGTAAGCAATATTTTAATTATGATTTAATGCGAGCAGAGAATAATCATAAGCAAATGAAGGATGTATGGACTACATCAACGATTTCTAGATCTGAAAAAAGATTTGGAAAGCATCCAACACAAAAACCATTAGCATTATTAAAAAGAATTTTAGAAGCTTCGTCAAAACCTGATTATTTAATATTAGATCCGCTTATTGGGTCAGGAACTACAGCAGTTGCTGGAAAACTGTTAAATAGAAAAGTAATTGGTGTAGATTCGTCTGAAGAATATCTTGATATTGCTGTTAAGCGTTTGAGAGATTATAAAAATGAAAAAGTGGGAAAAATAAAATGAATTATGCAGAGTATATAAATTTAAGTAATGAGGAAAAATTTAACTATTTCATGTCTACAATTTTTCCCACTAATCGGACACCTAGATATTGGGTAAATTGGGATAAGGTTCGTAAGAATATTCAAGAATATGAATTATCCTTAAATACGCTTAATTATTTAGTGGGTAAAGACAATATTATGGAAGAAGCAAAATGTTTGTTCCAGGCTCAGCCACAATTGTTAAGAGCAATTCCAGTTTTGTTGGCTAGTAGAGATGCAGAGTTGACTGTGTTGGAATTAGCTGATGATGGAGCTATGAATCATTATGATGTTAATTTTGATAAACCTGATATTAGTAAAGTTGATATTTATTTAAAATTTATGGAAGAGACAGGATTATTAGAATTTTTACAAAAAGATTTAAACCAATCTTTGGTAGATTACGTTTATGGTGTGGAAACTGGATTAGACAGTAATGCACGTAAAAATCGTGGTGGCACGCAGAATGAAATAATCTTAGAACGAAATTTAAAAAGTTTGTGTAACTCGAACCCTAATTTGGAATATAAAACACAGGCTACTAGAAATGTTATGAAAAAAGATTGGTCTATTGATGTTCCAGAATTATTGCCGGAGGGTAAAAAGGGTGGAAGACGTTATGATGGAGCAATCTTAAATCGAAAAACAAATAAAACCTATATTGTTGAAACTAATTTTTATGGTAGTGGAGGCTCAAAGCTGAAGTCAGTTGCTGGTGAATTTAGTAATATGTATATTGAAAGCTTGAAAGGCCGTCAAGATATAGATTTTATTTGGATAACCGATGGACCTGGTTGGAAGACCGCTCGTAACCCATTAAGTGAAGCCTTCAATGCTATACCTAAAATTTTTAATTTAAATATGATAAAAAATGATTTTTTATCAGACGCGGTTAAGGGTTTTTAATAATCAATGACTAGAAATGATAAGGCTTGGGAAAATATTTTTAATATATTTCAATTAAATAACAAATTTAAAAATACACAAGTATATAAAATCAGTGCAGATGAATTAAAAAAATATTCTCATGAAGAACCTAGATTAATGACTAAATTTGACTGGTCCAAAGCAAGACCACAAATTTTCAAAGATAATAATATCTCTATATTACCCGATTCGCGTGGAACCTATGTTCTTGGAAAATTTAAAGCATACAAGAAATTGGATATAAGTGATATAAAACCGATAAAAGTCAAATTACCAAGTTGGATTAAATCATTTAATGGCATTAATATTACTTCTGAACAAATGGCATTGAATGTTGCACAAGCGACTGGAATGATTGATAAAGTTTTAAATGAACTTTATCTCATTAGTAAACCTGAGCCAGTAAGTACTATAACTGGAAGAAAAAGTTCTGGTAAATTTAATTATAGTATCGATTTATATGATAATAGTAAGTATGACTTTCAAGTTAATAACAGTCAGATGGAAATCGATGGTGCATTTGAGGGATTAAATAGTTTAATGCTAATTGAAGCTAAAAGTAAGATACCACAAGACTTTTTAATCAGACAATTATATTATCCATATAGATTTTATTATAATTTAAATTTGAATAAATGTATTATTCCGGTTTATTTTACTTATACTGACGATATTTATACTTTTCATATTTTTAAATTTGATGATGAAAATAACTATTCAAGTATTTATAAAATAAAGCAGATAAGCTTTATAGTTGATAATGATAAAGGTATTTCCGTTGAAGATGTTAAAGAAATTAGTGCGCAGAGTACAAATAAAACAAAAAAGGCAATATTTCCTCAAGCCAATAATTTTGCTTTAATGATAAAAATACTTAATTTTTTAAAGAAACCACAAACAAAAGTGCAAATTGCAAAAGAGTGTGCTTTTGATCCTAGACAAGGTGATTATTATGCTAATGCACTTATTTATCTGGGTTTGGCCGAAAAAGAAAAGGTTCAGGGTAAATTTAACTTTAAATTATCAAAATTAGGAAAATATGTTATTAGTTTAGATAGTCTTAATAAAAGAAATAGGATAATTATAAAGCAAGTTCTATCCCAAAAAACATTTAATGATATTTTTAAATATGTAATAAAAAACGATTTAATAATACATAGTAAAGTTGTAAAAAACATTTTGTTAAGCAATGAAACGTCTATTAATGGTGATACTATCAACAGAAGATATAGTACGGCTATAAGCTGGATGAATTGGATTTTTGATAGGATGGACACTGAGAAAGAGTTAATTATTGAAAGCTGACACCACACATTTATTTGATTTTTTATCACAGAACAAAACTATTTTTGAAATTCCTGTTTTTCAGCGAAACTACGAGTGGGACGAAGAGCAGTGCGAGCAGCTTTTTAATGATCTTGTACTTGCTGCACAGAACAATCGCGATCATTTTATTGGTACGATTGTTTATGTTTCTGAGACTGGTTCGAATCTAAGCCATCTCAATCGCATTATTGATGGGCAGCAGAGATTGACAACTTTAACTTTGTTGTTAAGGGCAATAGCCAATCAAGATGAAGAGCATCGTCAAGAAATTGAAGAGGAATTTTTATTCAATAAATATTTAGCTACCAATAATCATTTGAAGTTTAAGCCGATTGAGCATGATATTGCTGCTTTTAATGCAGTGATGAATAACAAGCTGGCAGAATGTTCTGAACCATCTAAGATTATTGAAAATTATCACTTTTTTGAACAAAAACTGCAGAATAGCTCATTTAAGATTGCTGAATTATATGAAGCAATGAATCATTTTGAACTTGTGTGGATAGAATTAAATAATGACCAAGTTGAAAACCCTCAAGAAATTTTTGAAAGCTTGAATTCAACTGGGAAGTCCTTATCAGCATCAGACTTAGTTCGCAATTTTTTGTTAATGGGGTTAGATACTGATGAACAGCAGCAATTGTACCAAGAATACTGGTTAAAGATTGAAGCAATTTTTTCAACAAAGACTTTTACAGAATTCTTACGGCATTATTTGATTATGAAGACACATGCAATGGTTAAAAAAGACCGTGTTTATGCTGCCTATAAGAACTTCTTTTATGATAAACAATTGAACGCTGAGAGTGCCTTGCGTGAGCTAACTAATTTTGCTAGACTTTACAAGCAATTATTAGAGGCAAATACTGCATCAACAGAATTAAATAAAATTTTATTGCACATTAATATTATGGATAGCAGGGTTTTATATCCATATTTGTTGAAATTACTAGCAGATGAAGAAATTAATTCAGATCAAATTATTGAACTTGCAGCAGTACTTGAGAATTATTTGTTTCGGATTAAAGTTTGTAGTCGGCCAACAAATGGCCTGAATAAGACTGTGGTGGCGCTTTGTGAAGGCGACGATCATTTATTGGACCGAGAATTAAGACTTTTGAAGAATACTTTTCCAAGTGACAGTGAACTCAAAGCTAGTCTGATGACCACTAATTTATATAAGTTGCGCAATAATATGGCTAAGTTAACTTTGGTAATGCTAGAAGAAAGTCGCACTAAAGAAGTAATTAACTTTGAAGATGCGCAAGTTGAGCATATTATGCCGCAGCATTTAACTACTGATTGGCGTGTGCAGGTCACAAATGCGGATCGGGTTAATGAGCAATATGGTGGCAGCTTGGGTAATTTGACGTTGACTAAGTATAACCAAGAAATGAGCAATCGGACTTTTACAGAAAAGAAAGAATTTTATCGTGATTCAAACATTAATTTAACTCGTGAAGTTGCGCAGAGTTATTCTAATTGGGATGAAACAGCGATAACTACTAGAGCTAAACAGTTAATTGCGGAATTATTGCAGATTTTTCCTAAACCGAAGGTTTATAGTGAGAAGCAAGCTGAGCAGGTATTAGCAGGTGAGTATAATTTTACTGACGAAGTCAACATTACTGGTAGAAAACCTACTTCACTCACTATTGGTGATACCAGTTATTCAGTGACATCTTGGCGTGCGGCTTTGATTACGCTGCTGGATTATCTTTGGGATGAGGATAGCAGTAATTTAACGCAGATAAAGCAGGATCCAAGTTTACAGAAAAAGTTATTTTCAAGTTTGCGTAGCCCATCAACTTTGAAGAATGGCCTTCAAATTGAAACTAATTATTCAGCGCGTGATATTCTTGCAATTATGACAAAAATCACTGAGGTCCGCGATATTGCAGAACAAGTAAGCTACACTATTAACTGATAATTTGAGTTTATTGGGCGTATTTAAATAAAAAATTGATTTATATCATTTTTTGCAAGATATACAAATGTATTTACGTAATCAGTGAAATAAGTTATACTATTACTTAATAAAGGGGTGTTTAGCATGACCAAGTTAGTTAGTCTTCGTAAGTCCGGTAATAGTATGATTTTGACTGTACCGGCTAATTTTAATGAAAAAATAGGCAAAAAATATTCGGTTGAAAAGGAATCTGATGGCACGATTGTTTATTCTCCAATTAAAAAGAGTAACATTTTTGCGACTGCTGATTGGCAAAATTATGATTATCAAGCTGATTTGAGTACTGATTCTGAGTTATCCGAACTTAGTTCAATTGGTAAAGAAAGGCTAGACTAGTGCAGTTACCTCGGCAAAAAGATATTATAGTTATTGAAGCTGAACCGCATTCTGGTAAAGAGTATGGTGGACATTCACCGCAAGATCACAATATTCGTCGTCATATGGTTGTTATGAGTTCCGATGAGTATACAGCGGCTACAGGAATGGTTTTAGTAATGCCAATTACTACGTCAGAAAGATATCGTAATAATCCACACTATTTGCCTATTTTATTGCCGGGAGGATCAACTAATGGCGTAAAGGGGTATATTGCTCTGTGGCAGTTGCAGAATTATGATTTCAAATCACGCAATGGTAAAGTTGTTAATTCAATTAATGAACGTACTTATGATCGATTGTTATTTTTTGTTAAGGACATGTTAGGGATTTAGCTATGTCAGTTAATTGCTGACCTGCTGACAGAGTTTCTGATGATGACAGTTACGAAATTTTAATATTTTATAAATTTCCCAAAAAAGTTTTTTCACCAACGGTTGAGAAGACTTTTTTTAATGTGCTTAAAAGCCCAATTACGCGGTATACTTAAAAGGAGAGCAATAGCGATACAGGAGGAAATTGTGGATTATTCAATTGGCATTGATATTGGTACGACAAGCACTAAGGCGCTGCTATACCATGACAATCAGGTGGTTGCCAGCAGTCATCGGGGTTACAAGTTGTTTCGCGATGAAACGGGCATGGCAGAAGAAAATCAGGCAGATATTTTGAATGCGGTTGTCGAGGTTTTGCGTGCGGTCATGACCAAAGTGAATTTTCAAAATGACAAATTGGCATGTATCGCTTTTTCCAGTGCTAATCAAAGTCTGATTGCCTTAGATAAAAATTTTCGTTCGTTAACTAGGCTGCAGACTTGGGCCGATACGCGTTCAGCCAAGTATGCGGCGGAGTTAAAGGCCACGCCGCTGGGGAAGAAAATTTATCAAAACACGG
Organism: Lactobacillus sp. ESL0677; assembly: GCF_029392875.1. Classification (NCBI taxonomy): domain Bacteria; kingdom Bacillati; phylum Bacillota; class Bacilli; order Lactobacillales; family Lactobacillaceae; genus Lactobacillus; species Lactobacillus sp. ESL0677. The sequence continues at coordinate 507,038 of NZ_CP113946.1, forward strand.
GAACGCCAATCCATCCTATGTCATTGTTGGCTAAAATAATGTGGTTGAAGCGCGACAAGCCAAAGATTTTTCAAAAGGCTGCTTATTACTGCGGTATTAAGGAATATGTTATTTACCATTTATTTGGCGCTTGGCAAATGGATATGTCGGTTGCTAGCTGCACGGGTTTGTTTAATATAAAAGATTTAACTTGGGATAAGGTTGCTCTGCAGACTGCGGGAATTACGGCTAATCAATTGCCACCAATTGTTGATGTGTACCAAAAATTACCTAAGCTCAAGCCCAAGTATGCCAGCTTGATTGGCTGTCCTGAAGATGTCCCCTTTATTCAGGGAGCGCCTTATCCAACGTTGGCTTGGGAGCAGCTGAACAGGGTGTGATGGCGCTGACTGTCGGCACTTCTGGTGCACTGCGAGTGATTACCGACCATCCCGTACTTGATGAGCATGCAAGGACATTTTGTTATTTGCTCGATAGTAAGCATTACGTGGTTGGTGGTTCGGTTAACAGCGGCGGCAGCGTTTATGAATGGGCGGTTAGAAACTTGTTGCCGCAGGGAAGTAACTTGCCATACGAGCAAGCGAGTTCATTGGCAGCTCAATCTCCCGCTGGTGCTCATGGACTGATCTTTTATCCATTTTTAGGTGGTGAACGAGCACCGCTATGGGATGCCAATGCTCGCGGCGCCTTTTTCGGCTTGAGCCAAGTGCACGACCAGAGTGATATGATTCGGGCCGTACTTGAAGGCATTGCTTACAAGTTGAAGCACGTTTTGCAAATTCTTGAAAAAGTTGTTGGGCAGCCTAGCGTCGTTCTTGCGGCTGGGGGCTTGGTGAAGTCAAAATTGTGGTGTCAAATCTTGGCAGATATTCTCGAATATCCCGTTATTGTGCCGGCTGATGTTGAATCGTCTTGTTTAGGAGCGAATATTGTGGGTCTCAAAGCTGTGCAGAAGTTTACTGCTTTCAAAGATGCAGCACAGCAGCACGATGTGCAAGCCAAGTTTTTGCCAACACCCGCTAATTTGCCTAAGTATCAGCAATTATTCAAAATTTACCGCGATTTACTGCCAAAATTGCAACCGGAATTTGCTGCAATTACTGCAATTCAAAAGGAAGGATGATATTATTTTAATTTCTAAATCTGTTGTATATCCTAATCATGAGTACCGTGAGGCTAAAAAATTATATTTGGCTGCATTTCCCAAGTGGGAACGATTCCCGTTGTGGCAGCTCAACTTAATGGCTCTGCACAGATGCGTCCAGTTTAAGACACTTTATGATCATGAAAAATTTTGCGGGTTAGTCTATTATGTTGTGGGCGAACACATTATTTATTTAGTCTATCTGGCAGTTAATCCTGATTTGCGCGACCAAGGTTATGGCACACGGATTTTGCAGCATTTGAAGGCAGAATTTCCTGATCAGCAATTGGTTCTAGATATTGAGCCAGTTACTAAGAGTGCTAAGAATTATCGCCAACGTGTGCGGCGATTGCGATTTTACCGGCGAAATGGTTTTCACCAGACGTCAGCCAAATTAAGAGATAGTGATGGACAATTTCAAATTTTGACAACAGGTAAGAAGCTCAATAAGCCTTCAGTGATCGCAACGCTCAAGCAGATGAGTTCGGGCTTTTATCATTTTAAAATTGAATAAATAAAACGTCTTTTCGCAGTTAGGTGAAGAGACGTTTTTTAATAAATTGGTGTTATTTTAAAGGTTACAGTAGCTTCAAGAAGACAGATGCAATAATTACTGAAGCAACTGATACTGTTGCAAAGCCACCGACGAGCATTTTAGGTAATATTTGATCAACCAAGACAGCTTCTTCGTCCTTGTCTTTAGCGACATTATGGCAAATTTCTGTTGTCAAAATGTAGTCGGCAGGGAAGCCGAAAAGTGCTGTTAATGAACACGCAAAGGCCATTTCTGGACTCATCCCAAAAGGCTTAGAAAGAATAGCAGATGCAATGAACATTCCCAAGATTCCGAGCAGCATAAGGACAATAATTTGAACAAAAACCTGTCCGATAATTTGCGGAGTTGTAATACTTAATTGTGCAAAGATGTAAGCTAGTAAACCATACATCAGCCATTGAAAGACGTTGGCTTTATTTAAGGCACTATCTTCCAAAAAGCCTAATTGGTGCGCAACAACACCGAATATTAAACAAACAACATTAGCATTTAAGTCAAAGTTAAATGAAGATTTTAACCAAAATGAGAACCAATTTGCCAATAAGGCAACAATACCCACTTTAACTAAGATAAAAGCTGCTGTATGGTATTGAGCAGGCAATTTGAAGCTGGATTTTTTACCAGTTTCTTCTTTTTCTTCTTCAACTGAAATCGGTTTTTGAATGTTGCCTTTATGGTATTCACGAACAACACGATGCCCCTCACGCTTAAGCATCCACGCAGTTAGCGGATAACCAACTACTGAGTGCATAACGAACATGGCAATCGGGAGGGCCACTAAAGACGTAATGCCAACAGCCTTTAACCCGTTAGTCATTAGTAATGCGGATACAAGTCCACCAGTTAATGGTGGAACAGCAGCAATAACTGTATGCCAATCAAAAATTTTAGTCCCGATTGTTAAGGTTAATAGCAGGGTCCCTGCAACTCCTAATAATGAGATACAGACCGCTTTCCATTGTTGGATTAATTCCTTTAAGTTCATTAGGGTGCCAAGATGTACTAGCAATAACGAAATACAGATGTTAGCAAAGTCAGGACCAAATGATGCCTTGGCTACAACATCCTTTGGCAGGAAGGTCCAATAGCCAATGGCAAACAAGACAGCCGTAATAAAGACTGATGGTACATAAGCGTTGGTTAGTGAAGAGACCCACTCCCCAAGCATAATAAAAAGCATAACAACCGCAAAAGAGATTGCGGCGTACATCGCTGGATTCATAATTCAATCACTCCTAAAAAATAAATTAAAATTGTATGAGAATGATTATAAAAGAGAATTTCAATTTTGGCAACATTTTTTTGAAAGTAAATGTTGTAAAATATTAAAATAAATCATAGAATATAATTATTAAATTAAAAAATAAATATAAATAATTAATAAGAATAAGGAGTTAAGCATGACAACGTTATACAAAAATTGTAATTTGTTCGATGCAGAAACTGAAGAGTTGCAAAACAATGCCTGGTTACTGGTAAATGATAAAGGTCTGGTGGAAAAGAGCGGTCAAGGATCAGTGCCTGCTAGTGATGAAACGGTTGACTTGCACAACCAGTATATGATTCCAGGATTAATTAATGCTCATACTCATATCATGATGGATCCAATGAATAATCACACTGCTTACTTATCAGAAACAGAAGCTACTGTTAATGCAATCAAAAACTTAAATACTTTGCTACATAATGGGGTTGTGGCAATTCGTGATTGTGGTGCTGTTAATGATGTTGATGTTAAGTTGATGAAATTAATGCACCAAGGTAGAGTAGTAGGTCCTGAAATTGTTCCTTCAGGTCGACCAATGAGTATTTTAGGCGGTCACGGCGATTTTCCAGAAGGCGATGACGGCAAAGAAGTCTGGGGGCACTTAACTACATGTGCTGCTGATATGCGTCAAGGCGTTAGAGAAGAGTTTAAGCATGGTGCTAAGAATATCAAGGTAATGGCTACTGGTGGAGTAATGTCACCAACTGATCGTGTCGATGATACCGAGCTTAGTGCTGAAGAACTGAATGCTGCTGTTCAAGAAGCACATTCTAAGCACATGACGGTAGCTTCACACGCCCAGGGTAACCGGGGGATTCAGTTGTCACTTGAGGCTGGTGTTGATTCTATTGAACATGGTATTTTTGTTGATGAAAGCCAAATGGAATTAATGATTAAACAAGGTACTTGCTTAGTTCCAACGTTAAATGCTTGTCAGTGCATTTTTGACGCTCCTAAAGGCTCAATTCCTGATTATATGATTGCCAAGAATGTCAAGGTTAAGCAGGCTTTCTTTGAAAATGTTGGTAAGGCAATTAAAAAAGGTGTACGTGTAGTTGTTGGGACTGATGCGGGAACACCATTCAATCGTTTTGACAATGGAACAACTACAGAAATGCAGCTACTTGTTGAAGCAGGAGCAACACCGCTTCAAGCTTTATTAGGAGCCACTAAATATGCTGCGGAATTGATTCAACTTAGTGAAGATTACGGTACTTTAACTGCGGGTAAGAAGGCCAACTTCCTTGTCTTAAAGGATAATCCACTGGCTGATATTAAGGCAGTAGCGCAAGAGGATAAGCAAGTTTACCAGAATGGTCAGTTAGTAGAGTAATGGAGGTATTCAAATGACTAAAACTGCATATACAAATTTAAATCTTTATGATGGTGAACAAGAAAAGGTAACTACTGGTAGTTATCTTATTGTTGATGATGAAACTGGTAAGATTACAGCGGTAGGAACCGGAGCAGTTCCTACTAACGATAAGACGGTTGACCTTGCAGGAAGGTATGTCATGCCGGGATTAATTAATTGTCACGATCATATGATTATGGATCCTGATGATCCAACTGGTGGGACAGCAACTGATGTTGTCCGTACAACTGTTAATTCTGTCAAAAATTTGCACACAATGCTTAAATCTGGTGTTACTTATGTTCGTGAGTGTGGGTCGACTTATGATGTTGACATTACAATTGCTCACATGATTGATGAAGGTAAAATTACCCAAGTCCCAGAAGTTATGCCATCAGGGCGACCATATTCAATGACTGGTGGTCATGGTGATATGCCGAACTTTGGCCATCTAGTTGACTCACCTGATGAGATGCGCAAAGCTGTACGTCAAGGCTTGAAGAAGGGCGCTAAGGCTATCAAGGTTATGGCGACTGGCGGTGTGATGACTAAGAATGATTTTATGACTGACCCACAGCTGAGTGTTGCAGAAATTCATGCTGCTGTTGAAGAGGCTCATCATAAGGGACTGATTGTTGCCGCTCATGCTGAAGGCAATCCAGGAATTATGAATGCAATCAAGGCTGGTGTGGACTCAATTGAGCACGGTTTTTACGTTAATGACGAGGAAATTGATCTAATGCTTAAGCAGGGAACATATTTAACGCCAACGGTTGTTGCAGATTGGGCGTTCCCAACATATGCTGTAGGTAAGGTTCCCGATTGGGAAGTCAAGAAGGCTAGCGATGCACTAGCAGATTTACGTAAGAATATCACTCATGCGAAGGATCGTGGCGTTAAGATCACGTTAGGTACTGATGCAGGGACACCATTTAATGACTTTTCAATGACGCCAATTGAGTTGCAACTGCTAGTAGAACAAGGCTTTACTAATTATGAAGCCCTGAGGACGAGCGTTCATTCTGCACAATTAATGAAGATTGATGATGAATATGGTACTCTGGCTGTGGGCAAGTATGCCGACTTTTTAGTGCTTGCTGGTAATCCACTTGAAGACATTAAGGCAGTTGCACAAGAGGATAAGGCTGTCTATAAGAAGGGTCAGCGTGCATATTAAGGTTGAATATTCCTCTTGACTAAATTAAATAGTAATGATAACTTTATTATAATAACATCTTGAAAAGCAGAGTAACTATTTGTGAGTCTCAAAAGAGAAGCGAAGTTATGGTGAAAGTCGTTAGACAAGTGGTAGTGAACATGGGCTTTGAATTGATGACTGCTGGCGATAGTTAGCTAGCAGCGGTGCTGCAGCCGTTAGCAATGCAAGCTATTGTTAGATAGCTAGTGAGGTTTGCCATGTAAATGGCAAACAAATTAAAGGTGGTAACACGAGCGCTCGTCCTTAAATTGGGACGGGTGCTTTTTTTAATTGCCAAAATAGGAGGCATTTTGATGAGCAAAACAATTTTTACCAATATTAATTTATTTAATGGCAAAGACGATGAAATTAAGGCGGACAATTATCTGCTGGTAGATGATAAAACCGGCAAAATTATTCAAACAGGCACGGGACAATTACCGCAAGCTGATAAAACAGTTGACTTAGGAGGTAAGTATGTCATTCCTGGATTAATGAATTGCCACACGCATATTTTTATGGACCCGACAACTCCTGATGGTGGCTCAAGTGCAGGCGTTGTTCCGTCAACTGTTCGCGCCGTGCAACATTTGCATGACTTACTAAAATCAGGTGTTACGTATATTCGCGAGTGCGGCAGTACTTATAATATTGATATCGAGCTAGAAAAATTAATTAAGGCTGGTAAGTTAAGCAAGGTACCTGAAATTATGTCAGCAGGACATCCGTTTTCAATGACTGGTGGTCACGGTGATATGCCAAACTTTGGTCGCTTGGTTGACTCTCCTGATGAAATGCGCAAGGCTGTGCGGCAGGGAATTAAAGAAGGCGCTAAAGCGATTAAGGTGATGGCGACTGGTGGCGTCATGACAGAGAGTGATGCATTAGATCAACCCCAATTAAGTGAGGCTGAAATACACGTGGCAGTTGAGGAAGCGCACCACAAGGGATTAATTGTTGCGGCCCACGCTGAAGGCAATCCAGGTATTTTGAATGCGATTAAGGCTGGTGTGGATTCAATTGAACATGGCTTTTACGTTAATGATGAAGAAATTAAATTGATGTTGGAAAAGGGCACGTACTTAACGCCAACAATTGTTGGTGCTTGGGCCTTTATTGAGTATGCTCCCGGCAAGATTCCTGACTGGGAAATGGCTAAAATCTCGGCAGCTTGGAAAGACTTGCGTGGCAATATTACTAAGGCAAAGAACGCTGGTGTCAAGATTACTTTGGGCACAGACGCCGGCACGCCATTTAATGACTTTACGATGACGCCGCAAGAATTGCCGTTACTAGTTGAGCAAGGTTTTACTAACTTTGAGGCCCTAGAGACAAGTTTGAATGATGCCAAGCTTATGAAAATTGATGATGAATATGGAACTTTGGAAGCTGGTAAATATGCAGACTTTTTGGTTTTGGATAAAAATCCATTAACTGATATTACAGCAGTTGTTCAGAAAGATAAGGCTGTCTATAAGAAGGGACTGCGCGCATATTAAAGAAAAAATACGTTTTTGAATTGGAGTTGTTCTCGAGCTTAAAAGAGCATAAAATGGTTTTATTTAATAAAACCAAAGGAGAACATTATGAAAGTTCTATACCAAAATTTAAATTTATTTGATGGTGAGCAAGATGGCATCCAAGAAAATTCTTGGTTGGAAGTTGATGAGCAAACGGGTAAAATCACGGCTTTGGGCAGTGGCGACGCGCCACAAGCTGATAAAGTGGTTGATTTACAAGGAAAGTACGTTATGCCAGGGCTGATTAATTGTCACGACCATATGGTGATGGACCCGACAGATCCGCGCGGCGTAACTGACTTTAACGTGGTGGAAACAACAGTTGATTCTGTTCAGCACCTGCACGAAATGCTGAAGTCTGGCGTTACCTATGTGCGTGAGTGCGGTTCAACTTTTGATATTGATTTAACAATCGCCAAGATGATTAATGAAGGTAAAATCACTAATGTCCCTGAAGTAATGCCATCAGGGCGCCCATATTCGATGACTGGTGGTCACGGTGATATTCCCAACTTTGGCTATGTTGTTGATTCTCCTGATGAAATGCGCAAGGCAGTTCGTCAGGGGCTGAAGCGCGGTGCTAAGGTAATCAAGGTTATGGCGACTGGCGGCATCATGACTGAACGTGATTTTATGGATGATCCTCAACTCAGTGTTGCCGAAATTAAAGCGGCAGTTGAAGAAGCACATCATAAAGGAATTACGGTTGCAGCTCATGCTGAAGGAATTGCAGGCATTATGAATGCAATTGAGGCCGGTGTAGATTCGATTGAACATGGCTTTTATGTCAATGATGAAGCCATTGATTTGATGCTAGAAAAGGGCACGTACCTGACGCCAACAATTATTGCAGCCTGGGCCTTTCCAGAATATGCAGTTGGAATTGCACCAGACTGGGAAATGAACAAGGCAAAGAAGGCATTAGCTGACTTGCGTAAGAATATTGCTCACGCCAAAGACCGCGGCGTCAAAATTGCGTTGGGTACAGATGCCGGGACAACTTTTAACGGCTTTTCTAAGACTCCTGTGGAATTACAATTACTAGCTGATGATGGTTTTAGCAATTTTGAAGCTTTGCAAACTAGTGTCAATTCCGCCAAACTTATGAAAATTGATGACGAGTATGGCACGCTTGCAGTTGGTAAATACGCTGACTTTTTGGTTTTGGATGCTGACCCACTGGCAGATATTAAAGCAGTTGCTCAGGAAGATAAGGCTGTTTATAAAAAAGGCCGGCGAGCATACTAAATTTAATTCAAAAACTATGTCTATCCCTCTTGCTTTTTTAGCAGATAGCTTCATAATTGAAACAAGAAAAATAAGTCCCTATCACTGCAACGTGGTAGGACTTTTTGTGTGATTTAATTTTGAGGAGCAAGAATGACTAAAAAGCAGATTAAATATGTCACGCTGGCGCTGATGCTTGGCAATATTATGTCGGGGCTGGATGGTACGGTGATTAACACCGCGATTCCAGCAATTGTTGCCGCCTTGCATGGGATTCAGTTTATGGGGTGGATTGTTGCCATCTTTTTATTAGGGATGTCGATTTCGATTCCCTTATGGACTAAAATCGGTGAGAAAATCACTAATAAGTTAGCTTTTGAAATATCATTAGTGCTGTTCATTATCGGCTCTATTTTTGAAGGCTTGGCACCAAATATCTTCTTCTTTTTAGTTGCGCGTTTGGTCATGGGCATTGGTGCCGGTGGCATGGGGTCCTTACCCTACATTATTGTTGGTTATATTTATCCAAATATTAAAACGCGGACGCGGATTTTAGGCTATTTAACCGCAAGTTTCAACGTTGCTGCGATTATGGGGCCGCTAGTTGGTGGTACCATTATTGATACAATGTCATGGCACTGGGTCTTTTACCTGAATGTACCAATTGGAATTATTGCGGTTATTTTGAGCATGTTATACTTCCGGCCGATAACGCCAAAATCTACCCGTAAGTTTGATTTTTCTGGTGCATTATTACTGGCACTAGGCTTATTAACGTTTTTAATGGGGATTCAGCTCCTAGGTTTGACCAGTAATTTAATTGTTGCAGTATTGGTTGCAATTAGTTTGATTTTTATTGGCGGTTTTTTATGGCGAGAAAAGCGGGCTACCAACCCAATTATTCCTCTAGAGATTTTCAAAAATAAGGCGTTAAATGGTGACTTTTTACTTTTTGCGTTTACTTGGGGGGCATATTTAGCTGTCAATACTTATTTACCAATGTGGGCTCAGGCTCTCTTAGGGACTACGGCACTTGTTGGTGGCGTGACCTTGGTGCCGAACTCAATTGTTGACATTACGGCTTCGCAAAGTGTTTCCTTTATTAGTGACCGAGTGCGGACGTTTACGCTGGTACTAATTGGGATTATTAGCATCATGATTTCAGTTGGCGGGATGTTTTTGGCTGACTTGCAAACACCGCTGCTATGGTTGACCTTTGTTTGTGCGTTCTCTGGGATTGGTGTCGGCTTTATCTTTGTCGCACTGCAAGTTAAAGTGCAGGTAGATGCGGGGATGACCAACATGGCAACAGCAACGTCTACTTCTTATTTAATTAGAATTTTGGCACAAACAGTAATGTCAGCTGTGTACGGCGTTATTATGAATATGGCTTTGGCACGTGGCGTCCAGCAGGATAGCGGTATTACGATGCACATGATGAACGAGTTAAGTGATGCTAAAACAGCAAAATTGTTGCCGGCAAGACTACTGCCGACGATGCGGACGATTTTCCATACAGGTATTAAAGAAATTATGCTGGTGTCATTGCTGTTACTGGTTATTGCGTTTGGTCTGAACTTTTACTTCAATTGGCATACTGATGTGCAAAAGTCATTTTAGGTTAATAAACAAAAATAAATTTAATATAGATTTAAATAAATTATAAAATAAAACTTTAATTCTTTGCTAATGTTAGTTAAAATATAAGCAAAGATTTTTTGTTTAAAGGAGGATTCATCCTAATGAAAGTTTTACTATATAATATGACGCCTGAGCAAATGGTTTACGTTGATAAATGGCGCAAAAATCATCCTGAAGACGATTTGAAAACAAGCGAGGAGATTTTGGATGCGTCAACAGTTGACATGGCCAAGGGCTTTGATTGTGTCAGTATGATGCAAGTTGTCGATATTGACCAAGAAGTAGTCTATAAGAAATTAGCTTCTTTTGGCATTAAACAGTTGGCCTTGCGGTCAGTGGGCTACAATATTATTAACTGGGACTATGTCCACAAATATAACTTGTTTGTCACTAACACACCGGCATACTCACCAAGAGCTGTTGCTGAAAACACGCTGACTTCTGCCATGTATTTGCTTCGTAACTGGGGTCAAATCCTTCAAAATGAAAAGCGCGACCTGAACTTTGTTCGTGAAGAAAACCTGATGAGCGACGAAATCTACAATAAGACAGTCGGAATTATCGGTCTAGGTCGAATTGGTACGGCAACTGCTGAAATTTTCAGTGCCTTGGGCGCTAGAGTTATCGGTAATGATTTAATTGAAAACCCAGCTAACGAGGCTTTCTTGGAATACACTGACTTTGACACAGTTATTAAGGAATCAGATATTCTGACTTTGCATACGCCACTTGACCCGTCAATTGTTAATATGATTAGTGCCGAGCAATTTAAGCAAATGAAGGACACGGCAATTATTATTAATGATGCCCGTGGGCCACTCATTAACACTGAAGACCTAGTAGATGCTTTAAAGAATCATGAAATTGCCGGTGCTGCCTTGGATGTTTTGACAGAAGAAAATGATTTCTTTATGAAGAAATTTGATGATATTTCTGAATTGCCAAAGACTTACCAAGAATTAGCCAAGATGCCAAATGTTGTCATTACACCGCACTCAGCTTACTATACTAAGACGTCAGTTAAGAACATGATTGAGCACAGTATGACCGATATTAAGCGGGTTTTGAATGGTCAAAAGCCAGTTTATCTTGTTGAAATGTAATTGAGAATTTTAAACTAAATAAGCGATTAACTTTTTTAAGTTAGTCGCTTATTTTTTGAGGTAAAATTATCAAAATTTTGTTTGTTCGCTTATAATTAGAGTGTTGGTATAATTGATGTCGTTGTGGTAATAATGGAGAATTAAATGAAGCGATTTCATCACAAGTATACACTACCGGCGATTTTGCTGATGCTGGCAATTGCGATTACGCTTTTGTTTAATGGGTTATTTAATTTGAAAAGGCAGACGACATTGCCGCCAGATGCTAATTCAAATGCAATTGGTGTGGAACTTAATCAGAGTTATGGTTACGTTGCAATGCATGAATTGCAGGCAAATGGAATTTCATTTGTCTATTTACGCAGCACGCAGGGGCGGTCATTTTTTGATGACGACTACTTGGCTTATCGCGATCAAATTTTGGGGACCAAGTTAGCTTTTGGCACAAGTGTGGCGTATAGTGATGAGTCGACACCCCAGCAGCATTATACTTATTTTATGAAAAAAGTCGGCTTAAACACAGGCAGTTTGCCGATTATGGTTGTGCCAGCGGTAAGTGAACGGCGATTGGTCTATATTAAACAGATGGCGCAATTCACGCAATTACTGCTTAACATTGGTAAGCGTGTAATGGTTGACTTGCCGATTAAGTACAAAAAGTATTTTCCAGCTGGCGTCTCGTTTATTATAACTAGCAAACGCGAGCCGAATAAACTCCAATATACTTTTTGGCGGTACACGACTAATGGTCGCGTTAAAAATGTCCGCGAGTTGGAAGACGGTGGTGTTACCATGTTGGCTTATAACGGCACGGTAACACAATATAAACAGAAATATGGGCAGTTAATACAATAATGAAGCAAGAATTTGAAGCAGTTTTAAATAAATTGGGTTTGAAACAGCCAACGTTAATTCAAAAAGAGACACGTGACGCGATTTTAAACGGAGCTAGTGTAGTGGCATTAGCTAAAACAGGAACGGGTAAAACGCTGGCTTATGCGTTGCCAGCTTTAGAGCGCGTTAAGCAAGGAATGCCCAACAGTTTAGTAATTATCGCACCAACGACCGAATTGGCCGTGCAGATTCGCCATGCGATTAATCCTTTTGTCCATGCTTTAGGCTTAAAGGGAGTTAGCTTAGTTGGTGCTGGCAACCGGCAGCGTCAGGAAGATAATCTAAAGAAGAAACACCCAGAAGTTGTTGTCGCAACTCCGGGTCGCTTTTTTGATTTCTTTTCCAGTAATCGCATTAAGGTAGAACAGATTAAGGCGCTGGTAATTGATGAGGCAGATGATATTTTAGAGTTTAGTAAGATGGAACTGCTTAGCTCGTTAGGGCAAAACATGACCGCTGATGCACAAATTTTGCTATTTGGCGCAACGGAATCGGAAATCACGCAAAAAGCCGAAGAAATTTTTGGACGGACATTTTTGTTGATTGATGTGCGCAGTCAGCAGGAGACGGCCGTTAAAAACTATTTCTTGCAAATTGATAATGCGCATAAGATTGACTTTGTGCAGCGGCTGACACGGCTAGATCACTTCAAGGGAATTTTGTTCTTTGATTCTAACCAGACGATGATGCGTTTTGCCGGAATTTTTGCTCATACCAAAACTAAATTTACGTTATTGGCAAATGAGTTTGGCAAGGAAAAGCGTGAACAAGCGCTCCATGATTTAAGAGTTGGTAAAACCAAATTGCTGCTGGCAACTGATTTGGCCGCTCGCGGATTGGATATTCCTGGCGTAACTTATGTTATTAACTTTGACATTCCTAGTGAAATCAATACATATTTACACCGCGCTGGTCGAACGGGCCGCATGGGAGCTAACGGCTATGTGGTAACTCTTGGTGACGATCATGATTTTCGCGATTTGAAGAAACTCTTGGGTGCTGACACCACTTTAGAACGCGTTTACTTTGCCGGCTTCAAGTTGGTAACGCAATTGCCACGCAAGAAAAAGGCTAAAAAGGCAGTTACTGCAGAAGCTACTGCGTCAGCACCAATTAAAAAGAAAAAGCATAAAAAACATCAAAATAAAAATAAGGGTTATCACCCACATTATTTAAAGCAGAAGGGGAAACAATGAGTCGATTAGTAGCTTGGCTGGAAGACTATGTGCTGCCAGTAGCTAATAAAATTGGGCAAGTGGGTTGGCTTGTGGCGTTGCGGGATGCGTTTATCTCCGTCATGCCAATTACCATTGCGGGTTCGGCCGCCGTTTTAATAAAAAGCTTGATTGCAGTAGCTAAAACCAATCTAGGTTGGAAGACTTTTGCATGGACAATGCAGCCACTGGCGTTAATGTGTAATGTGGTTTGGCGCGGGACATTTGCTTTATTTGCGCTCTTTTTAGCATTGTCACTAGGTTATCATTTTGCCAAAATCTTAGAGGTTGATCCACTTGCTGGTGCCGTAGTTTCATTGTCGTCTTTAGCAATGAGCATTGCCAATTTGACGAAAGTCCAAGTTGCAGGTCATGAAGTCGTGATGCAACATGCATTTGACATTGAGCAGTTTTCAACTACTGGTATTTTTACGGCAATTTTGTTTGGTACGATTGGCGTTTTAATTTATGCGTTTTGTGTTAAAGCGCGTATTATGATTCATTTGTCGGCTAATCTACCTTATGCGGAACGACGTGCTTTTGACTCATTGGTACCGGCAACGATTGCAATTTTTGTGGTTGGTGCAATTAATTTTATTTTTCAAGCAGTAACCGGTACTTTCTTTGGTAATTGGTTATTACATACAATCCAGTGGCCGTTAGTTAAGATGGGACAAGGCTTCGGCATGGTGATGCTCGTAACCTTGCTTGTTCAAATCTTTTGGTTCTTTGGGATTAATGGCTTAAGCGTGATGGCGCCAATGCTAGATTCGATTTGGCTGACGGCGCAGAATGTTAATATTACGGCTGTGCGTAATGGTAAGCCTGCACCACTATTGTGGGTTCGCGGTTCGTTTGACGTGTTTGCCTGGTTTGGCGGTGCCGGTGGCACATTAATGCTGATAGTCGCAATTTTGCTTTTTTCCAAACGCAGCGACTACCGGACAATTGCCAAAGTGGCATTAGCACCGGCAATTTTTAATATTAATGAGCCAGTCGTACTGGGACTGCCGGTGGTTCTTAATCCTGTGTACTTTATCCCGTTTATCGTGGCGCCACTAGTTAATGTTGCCTTTTCTTATGGGGTAAGCATGATCGGCTTGGTTAATCCTGTCCAAGCGGCTGTGCCGGGGATTTTACCGCCGATTATTGGGCCGTTTTTAGCCTGCAACTATGATTGGCGCGCCGTGGTCTTGTGCATTGTTAACATGCTGATTGCCTTGGCAATTTGGACCCCATTCGTGTTTGCAGCAGATAAATTGGCCGATGCCAACAGTCCGCGACCATATTATACAAGGCAATATTAATTACTAAAAAAATTGGCTTTTATCACGTAAATTTGGTAAAGTTAATTTTGTACGGCCCCGTAGTTCATCTGGATAGAACAATGGTCTCCTAAACCGTAGAGGTGAGTTCGAATCTCACCGGGGTCATTGAAGTATGGCGGTAAAGTGAAAAGGCTGTGGTTATTGACCGCAGCCTTTTTAAGATTATTTTAGGTAGCTATTAAGTCCTTCGTGTTTATGCGCGAAGAATTTTGGGTGTTTTACTGGAACATTAGTGGGTAATTGTTAATAAGGAAATCAGAATGCATCTTAAACCAACGGATTTTTAATAATTAATCCTGCTAAGACAGCAGCAATTACCAAGCAACTGATCCCAAATATTAGTAAAATTTGTCTAGTTTTGTGACTTTGCCGCTTATCTAAGCTATAAACAAGACTGAAGCTGGCAAAAACAATGAAAAGCCCAGCAATTAATAATAAAGCAAAACTGTGATTCATATAAACGACCTTTTCTAAATTCTGTCTTAATTAAACCATACAAGCTTGTTTTTGACCTGTTAAATCGGGTATGATTATATCAAGATGGAGGCTTTTATGACTAAAATTAAGGTAATGACGGTTTTTGGTACTAGACCTGAGGCAATTAAAATGGCGCCGCTTGTACTCGGATTAAAGGCTGATGAGCGGTTTGACGAGGTGACGGTGGTTAGCGCGCAGCACCGTGAAATGCTTGATCAGGTTTTGGAAATTTTCAAAATTCAACCGGATTACGACTTTAATATAATGAAGCAGAATCAGTCGCTTGAAGAGATTACGGCTAAGGTAATGATTGACCTAGCTAAAGTAATTAAAAAGGAAAAGCCGGATATTGTTTTGGTGCACGGTGATACGACGACCAGCTTTGCGGCTAGCTTAGCCAGCTTTTATGAGCAGAGCACAATTGGGCACGTCGAGGCTGGCTTGCGCACGTGGAACAAATATTCACCATATCCTGAAGAAATGAACCGGCAAATGACCGATGACTTGGCAGACCTATACTTTGCCCCAACTAAATTGAGTAAAGCTAATTTGTTAAAAGAAAATCACCAAGCTGACAATATTTTTGTCACGGGAAATACCGCAATTGATGCACTTAAGCAAACGGTTCAAAAAGACTATCATCATGATGTTCTTGACCTGATTGAACCGGGTCACAAAATCATTTTGGTAACGATGCATCGTCGTGAAAATCAGGGTGAACCAATGCGGCGTGTGTTTAAGGTGATGAAGCAGGTAGTTGATAGTCATGAGGACGTTGAGATCATCTATCCGGTTCATTTATCGCCACGTGTTCAGCAAGTTGCCCGTGAAATTTTGGGTAATGACCCACGAATTCATCTGATTGCCCCATTAGATGTAGTTGACTTTCATAATTTAGCCAAACGCAGTTACTACATTATGACAGATTCTGGCGGGGTGCAGGAAGAAGCACCGTCACTTAATAAACCAGTGTTAGTTCTGCGAGATACGACTGAGCGGCCTGAAGGTGTTAAGGCAGGAACATTAAAGTTAGTCGGAACCAAAGTTGATGCGGTACGCAAAGCAATGCTTAACCTGCTTGAAGATAAGGCTGCTTATCAAAAAATGGCGAATGCTAAAAATCCGTACGGTGATGGCCACGCCGCTGAACGAATAATGGACGATATTGCTTACTATTTTGATAAATCAAAGATGGCTAAACCAGCAGATTTTGAATAGGGCTTAAATTTGACTAAAAATAAAGCTGATAGAGTAAAGCACTCTGTCAGCTATTTTTTGTTTTGAGATTATTGATTAAATTAAGGCTTGAGTAACAGTTTTTTGAATAAAATCTTTGTTACTCTTTAAAAAATCAATAAAATTTAAGATCTCTGGTGACATCTCTCTGTCAGAATTATAAACAAGATAAACTTGTCTTGTATCTTTAGGTAAAGTAAGTTTGATTTTGTGAATACTAAAACCACTTAGATAAATGGTATTGGCAACAATCCCAACTGCGTTATCGGCGATTACCTGACCAGCAATTGCTAATTCATCGTGCAATCGATTGGTGATTGTGAGATCTGGTGTACTTGCTAAAAGCGCTGCCGTAACATCCTTACCAATTTGAATCTTTTTTGAATATGTGATTAGGTTGTCACCGCGTAATTCTTCTGGCGTTATTTCTGTAATTTCTGCAAGATCACTTTCTTTGGCAACAATTGCAATAATATCTTCAGTGTATAGAGGTAGATAGGTAAAGTCTTCAAATTCCGGTACAAATGAACAAATTCCAAGATCATAGCGTCCAGCACTGATTCCTTGGCAAATTTGTAAGGAAGGATTGTCATGGTAAATAAAATGTGCCTTTGTTAAGCTATCTGCTTTAAATTTTTTAACAAGTTTAGGCAATAGAGTACCAATAGCAGTTGGAATGCCAGCAATATGAATATTGCGTTGATCTTGACTAACCATCTGGGTGAGTCTTCTTTTGCCATTTTCTAATGAATTTAGGGTTTTGGTGACAGTCGCATAGAAGCTTCGACCGTATTTTGTTAGTTCAACATTATGTCCTGAATGGATGAAAAGTTGACAATTTAATTCTGATTCTAACTGTTTAATTGCAACTGAAAGAGTCGGTTGTCCAATAAACAGATTGGTTGCAGCTTTGGTGTATTGTTTTTGATCAGCTACTTCTCGAAAATAATATAGTTGATTTAGATTCATAAAAATACCTCTTATAAAGATTTTCCTCTGAAAAGTATACACTTTTGTCATTTTAGATTAACGAAATTTGCTATTTTTGTAGTATTCAAAAAAATGATACATGTTAAATAATTTTGAATTTTACTATCTAGTGCTTTATTAAGATAATAAATTACGAAATTTATGATTTTTTTAAAAGGTGGTTTTATGAAAAAAGGAGAAAGTTACGTTGGTGCAGCTGCTTCAGTTTATCTAAACTATGCAGTTGTCGGTGCCGCAACAATTTTCATTAGTCAATATCGTGAAGTTTTAGCTCAATCTTGGCATGCAACAGCTACAGCAATTTCGCTAGTGATGGCAATGGTTGGTCTAGGTAGAATTATTACAATTCTATTTGCTGGTGCAATTTCAGATAAAATTGGTAGAAAGAAAACATTACTAATTGCTTTAGGATGTGATGCAATTTTCTTAATTGGTGCATCGTTTGCAAATAATGTATGGGTAGCTGGAATTGCCGCCATGTTCTTTGGTGCAACTAATTCATTTGGGGACACAGCTGGTTATCCAGCATTGGCCGATGCCTTTCCAGACAAAACTGCAACAATGAATTCATTCGTAAAAGCATCAATGCAGATTATGCAAATGATTTTTCCATTTTGTGTTAAGTTGATTCACGATCCAAGAATTACAGCTTGTATATTAGTTTTACTTTTATTCATTGATGCAGTTATTACTATGAAAGCAGCTTTTGCACCACAGCTTGAGGAAGCAAAAGTTGATGAACAGGAAAAGAATACTGAAGATAAAGTTGAGGGTGTGAGTCAACCTAAATTAGCCGTTGATGGTTTAATGCTAATTACTTTGGGCTTTACGATGTGCTTTACTTTCTATATCTTTTCATTGTATGCACCATATTATGGCCAATATGTTTTAAATGAATCAGCCGCAAATGCTAATCAACTAGTTTCATGGTATTCAATTGCTTCATTAATTTCAGTTTTTGTGACTTCAGTATTGGTAACCAAAATTAAACGGTTAACTTTAATTATAGTTTATTCTCTTATATCAGCTTTAGGGCTACTCTTTATGGTACTTAGTCCATCGTTAATTGCTGGTGAAGTTGGTTCATTATTAATTGGGTTCTTTGCTGCAGGAGGAATTTGGCAGGTTGGCTTATCAGTTTTAACATCATATTTCCCACAAGGTCATGGTAAGATTACGTCTTATTATAGTTTTGCACCTGCAGTTGTGTATTTTGTAGCGCCATTAGTAGCCGCTTTTGTTTTGAAGGCTAATTCAATTAGTACCTTAGCCGTATTTTGGATTACTGCAATCATTACAATTATTTCAGTTGCTTTGACATTAATATTAATTATTCGCAGTCGCAAATTTAAAGTTGAAAATTAGGATAGGAACTTATTTATGGTAAATAAAACAATTAAAGCACAGGCTGAGGGTCGTAATGGACAGATTGATTTCGAAATTGAAATTAATGATAACGGGATTAACGATTTAAAAGTAACCAAAAGTTCTGAGACACCAGCAATTTTTAATCAAGCTTTTGCTAAGTTAAAGGATGAAGTTATTTCTGAACAAAGCTTTGACGTTGATGCAATTTCTGGTGCATCAATTATGACGCAAGCAATGCTAGATTCAGGTAAGAAAGCATTGACAGAAAATGATATTACGTTAGCTTCTAAAACTAAAAATACTAGTCATACAGAAGAAACGTTAACTGCTGATGTTGTTGTTATTGGTTCTGGTATGGCAGGCTTAATGGCAGCATCACGTGCGCTATCAATGGGTAAAAAAGTTATAGTTTTGGAAAAGAACGGCTATCTTGGTGGTGCAACTGCTTTAAATGGCTCTAATGTAGTTGCCACTGGTTCAAAATTGGCAAGCAAGTTATTTGGTCAAACTGCTGAAAAAGACTCAGCTAAACTATTATTTGAAGATATAACACGTGAAAGTCGTGGTACTAATTATCCACAACTGTCTAATTTATTAGTAAATAATATTGGAAAAGCAATTGACTTTATTACTGATTTTGCTGATTTAACATATCAAAAGGCTGAAACGCAAACAATTGAGCATTCAGTTGATCGCCAAGTTGAAATGCCATCACAGAGCTCTTATGAGATTGTAATGAAGGTTGCCAAGGCTTTTGAAGAAAAAGGTGGCAAGATTATACTTGACGCTCGAGTAGAACAACTAGAGCAAAATAATCAGGGTGAGCTTGTTTCTTTAACTGCTGAAGGAAAGCACCAAACGCTTAAAGTTAATTTCAAATCATTAATTTTAGCTGCTGGTGGTTGGGGTGCTAGAGATTATAAAGAGCATAAAACTAACATTCCTTATTATGGTCCAATGACCTCAACTGGTGATTACTTTGATTTTACTAAAAAGTTAAACCTTATTAGCCGTAATCTTGACTGGTATAAGGTATATCCACATGGCTTAGAAGTTGAACCTAGAATTGCTAAATTAACAACTTATTCGACTAAAGAAGCAACTGATATGGGTGCGATATTTGTCAATACAGCTGGTAAGCGGATTGTAAATGAATCCGCACCGTATACTCATTTTCGAGATGCAATTGCAGAACAAAAAGACCAGGTTGCATATATTATCATGGATGAGAGAATCTGGAATCGTTTCTATGAACTGCTACTTAAATATGGTTTTACAGCTGATGAGGTTCAAGGATTCTTTGATCTTGATGGTAAGAAGAGCCCGGTCTTGGTTAAGGGAAACTTAGCAACTGTTGCCCAAAAAGCTGGGATTAATGCTGAAGCTTTACAAAAAACTGTTGCTTCATATCAGGAAGCTGTTAAAGCAGGTCAGGATACTGAATTTGCTCGTCCAGCTAAATTTATGCATGAATTTGAAGGTTCTACGTATTATGTAATAGAGCAAAAATTGCGTTATTGTACAACTTTAGGTGGCTATGAAACTACTGATCAAATGCAATTACTTAATACAGATTTAACTGCTGTTAAGAATTTTTATGCGGCTGGTGAAATTATTGGTGGAGCTAACGGCCACGATTCAATGCCAAGTATGATGAATTCATGGAGTTATGCTTCCGGCCTTGTTGCCGGAACGGCTGCTGCTGATAATACAAATTTTTATCAAGTAGAAGAACCGGTTGAAAGTGATACAGTTTCTGGAGCTTCCAGCAAATAAATTAATGTTTAAGATAATTTATAAAGGAGAAAAATTATGAAAAACGAAGTTACAGGTGTAAATGGTCCAATTACAGGATGGCTTGATGGTCATACTTATTTGATAGGTTTGATGGCATATCCAATTCGTCACTCAATGTCACCAACGATGCACAACAATGCTTTTGCTAAACTGGGTTTGAACTTTACTTACCTTTGTTTTGAAATTGGTAATGACAAATTAAAGGGTGCTGTTGATGCAATTCGGACTTTGGATATGCGCGGCTCTAATGTTTCAATGCCAAATAAGAAAGAAGTTATTCAATACCTAGACAAGTTGTCCCCAGCTTCTGAAATGTGTGATGCTGTTAATACTATTGTTAATGATCATGGTGTTTTAACTGGTTATACAACTGATGGCATTGGTTTTGTTCAATCTCTAAAAGATGAAGGAATTGATATTAAGGACAAGGTTATGACTTTGGCTGGTGCTGGTGGTGCAGCAACTCCAATTGCTGTTCAATCTGCCTTAGATGGTGTTAAAGAAATTAAGATCTTTAACATTAAAGATGACAAGTGGGCACAAGCTGAAAAGACAGTTAGAATTATTACTAAAAAGACTGACTGCAAGGTTTCCTTAACAGATTTAGCCGATCAAGATGCTTTTAAAGCGGCAATTGCAGCTAGTGACATATACTGTGATGCCACTGGTGTGGGAATGAAGCCATTAGAAGATCAAACTTTAGTTGAAGATCCATCTTGGTTCCACAAAGACATGGTTGTTTTTGATACAGTTTATGCACCTAGAACAACTAAATTAATGAAGGTTGCTCAAAAAGCTGGTGTTAAGCATGTTTTTGATGGTATTGGCATGATGATTGATCAAGGTGCAGCTTCATTTAAATTATGGACTGGACAAGATATGCCAACTGATTATATTCGGGAAATTATGTTTTCTGAAGAAGATGAATAATTAAGGGGAAAATATGTCTACAGTAAAAATTAGAAATATTGTTTTGGGAGAAGGCTTACCTAAAATAGCTGTTCCCAATGTAGGAACTAATGAAGAAGAAATCTTTTCATCTGCTGAAAGAATAGCTATTGCCAAACCTGATCTAATGGAATGGCGTAT
The DNA here is from genome assembly GCF_029392875.1 of Lactobacillus sp. ESL0677. Lineage (NCBI taxonomy): Bacteria > Bacillati > Bacillota > Bacilli > Lactobacillales > Lactobacillaceae > Lactobacillus > Lactobacillus sp. ESL0677. Next base: position 528,441 of record NZ_CP113946.1, read on the forward strand.
TGATTATTATGTTGCTGGAATTCAAGATAATACTAAGCTAATTGCAACGGCCAAAAAATTACGTGAAATTGTTGATGATTTGCCAATTTTAATAACCTTTAGAACTAAAAATGAAGGCGGCGTTTTACGTTTAAGTGATGAAATTTACTTAAATTTGGTACAAACGATCATTGAGCAACGTTTAGGTGATGCAGTAGATATTGAACTATTCCATGATGAAACAAGAATTAAAGAACTTGTCCAAATGGCACATAACTATAACGTTATTGTGATCATGAGTAATCATGATTTTGAAAAAGTTCCTCCTAAAGATGTCATTGAATTTAGATTAAAGAAGATGGCTGAAATGGGAGCAGATGTCGCTAAGTTGGCATGTATGCCACATAGTGCTAAAGATGTTTTGACGCTGCTTGATGCAACCAATGAAGTTCACCAGGCAATTGATCAACCGCTGATTACAATGGCGATGGGTGATATTGGTAAGGTAACAAGGGTTGCTGGTCAATTATTCGGTTCAAGCCTATCCTTTGGTGCAGTTGGTAAAACTTCAGCACCAGGTCAATTATCAATTGAAGACTTACGTAATACTGAAAGTTACTTAGCCTTTTAGTAAAGCAATAGAAAGTGTCTGGAAAAAACTAGGCATTAAACAACAAAAATTCGTTAGAACTGATCTGAACTCTAAAATTAGGACAGGTTATCAAATTTTAACTTAAGACTAGTTTCCGATATTTTATCGGGGGCTAGTCTTTTAATTTTGTTTTGATTCTTTCGTTATTGTAGTAGTTAATATATTCTTTGATTGTCTGTTCTAATTCGGTTAGGTTCTTAAAATTCTTTTCGCAGCTATAAAACATTTCTTGCTCTAAGATGCCAATAAATAGACCTTTGTTTTAAAAAGAGCAGTTGAAAAGTATCATGCTAAATTAATGCAATCGAACCTTATGATGAACTTAAGCAAATATTAGTATAGAAAAGGAGGAAAGAGTCCGTTTATAGACTTAAAGGCATAAAAAAGGCCAAGTTTTCAAAAAAGAATACTTGGTCTATCTTTTTGTCTAAGAAGTTAGTTTTTCCTAGACACTTTTCTTTACTTTATTTTTGCTTTACATGGACGGCCTTTTGTCATCAACACGTGGTGGCAGAATAAGAAAAGTTAAACCCATATCTAATGGAAGTAGGTATACACTGATTTTTTGTTCTAAGATCATCGATAAAAGTGCTATACCAATAGCAGCCATACCTATTATCTGACCACACTTTTGTGCTCCAGTCGTATTTATTTTACTTACTGTCTTTATTGTAGTAATTTTCTGCGAAAAAGAAGCAATGATACTGATAACTCCAATCACCAAAAAGATCCCTAAAAATTGTGTACGTTTTTCTACATCTTCAGTAAAATATCCTAAAATTCCAATCAAGATCTGCACTAATCCCCAAAGTTCAAATGCTTGTCTACCAGTTAATTTATTCTCAAACAATTCTTTACCTTCTTAAAAATATTTTATCTAAATTATAGTATATTTTTAGTAGAAGTAAATACTTATATAAAAAATAGATCAAGATTCTCCGAAGAATAATTCTTGATCTTTTTTGTTAGCTATATTTATTTTTTTGGCTAATTTTTGTCAGTATTACTTTATATGAGCATTAGGAGTTATTTGCAATTAGCCTTTAATGCAATAGCAATGATGGATACTAAAAGTACTGCAAGAATAGCAATGATGATGTCCGATCCTAGTGCTAAGTAAATACTTGATTTGGAAAGCTGTCCAGAAATAATTGGGACTGAAATTGAAGCTAAACTACCAAAAAAGTAGTAAAGACTTGTCATTAATCCTCTGCGTTTAGGGTGAAGATTCATTAAAACAGTTAAGCCGAGTTGCATAGCACCACCTGCGGAACCAAATCCAAATACTAGACAAGCTAAATTAACAATCGTTGCTTGTTTACTGATTAAAATTACCGCCAAGGCTACAAATGCTAAGCTGTTACAGATAACTAACAACTTCGTATTGCTTGCCTTTTTACGAGATAATATATAAAGCAAAATAACGCCGAGCATCGAACCAATACTGTAAGAAGACATTAAACCGTGACTAATAATATTTGAGTAATGCAAAATTTGGGTACCGTAAATACTGATCCACTGGGTAAACCAGATCATTAACGCCATAGAAACATAACCGTAGATACATAGTAAAACGGTTAAAAAAGAGTTTGCATTCTTTGTTATATCTGAAATTTTTTCGGTTTCTTGAGCTTCTTCAACATGCATGTTTGGAAAATGAATTGGTAAAAGTAAAAGGAAATTTAGAAAAATCAACAATCCCATAATAACAAATGACCAACCATACCATAAATTTGTCTGTTGTAGTAAAGATACAATTAGGGGCAGTGTGAATTCGCCAATTGAAGCAAATCCTTTTATTAAAATGGTCGCATATCCCTCACCGTGATTAATTTCAACTAAAGTTGTATAAGTTCCGGCATCAAGTAAGGAGTTTCCTAATCCTGTTAAGGTAGTTATACAATATAGTACGATTAGGTTGGGTGCGAGAATGATTCCCCAAGCAAAGACAAAATAGCATAGCATCCCACTAATAATTGTGGTTTTGCGTGGAAAGCGATCGGAGAGATAGGCAGTGAGAAGATAACCAACTAAGCGACCAATCCCCGTTCCTGATGTGATAAAAGAAATCTGGGCAATTGTTGTATTAAAAGTTTGACTTAAACTTGCCATGTTTTGTGCGATAATAATCAAACTGAATCCATGAACTAAATAATTTAGGTATAAGCTTGTAGTTAATCGTATACGCTTCTTAGTTGGCAATGCAATAGTAGTTTCCATGTAGCCTCCTATTTAAATTAATAATTTGTGATATATGTTGCATAATCTTTATTATTAATTAGTTTCAAAAATAGGTAAAATTGTTTTTTTTAATACAATTTGAATAAAAAATGATTTGGCAAAATAGGAGTCGTAAGATTCTTGTAGCAACTGATTTTTAAAATTTTAAAAACAAAAAAGTCAAAAACTCACTCAAGAATTTTTGACTTTTATTTATTATTTTTATGCTTTTGCATTCGCTGTTTAGCTCTCTGCATCATCGTTGTTTCCTGTGCTTGGAAAACCGACCGGGTAGTTAGGTAATTGAAAATCCCGACTAATACTTGATCAATAATTTTAACTGGTAAAGCATTAAGGTGTAACCACGAAATCCCAACGGACATAATCATTTGGTCAGGAATCAAACTAATAATTCGATAGGTAAAAAAGACGATTAGCTTGTGCCAAGTTGAATGATACTGGTCGACATTATTAATAAAGACGGCCTTCTGGTTGAAGAAGTAAGAAGCCAGATTAGAAATTACAAACGCAATAATGTTAGAAAAGAAAACTGCTCCGCGCCACCATTTGTGCAGGACCATAAAGACAACTGTATTAATTAATGCGGCAATAAACCCAAAAACCATGTAAACAAATAGATTGCGGTGGCGTTTAACAAACTTAATGGGATGACGCCATGGATTAATCCTATTAGCCATTTAACCGATCAGCCATTTCCTCTGCAGCTTTATCGATTGCAGCGATTGCATCATCGTCTGGTGCATTTTCAATCGTTACTGGTGCGACAACTTCTTCAGCGCCAACTTGTTTGAACATTTTTTCAAAGTCAAAAACATTCTCACAAAAATGGTCGTTATAGGTCTTGTCACCGCTGCCCATTACTGCAAAATATTTGCCGCTTAAATCTAGCTCTTTTAGTTGTTCATAAAAGTCGGCAACATCGTCAGTCATCTTGCCCTCACCATAAGTGTAGGTCACAAAAATGCACAAGTCGCTTGCCAAGTAGTCGCTAGCGTCCGTGAACTCGGCCTCGCTAGTCTCTACATCAAAATCATAATCTTGCAGATCTTCTTCTAAAATCTCTGCCATATCTGCATCATTGCCAGTCATACTAGCGTAGACAATCCTTGCCTTCATGCTGTTCATACCTTTCCTATTTAGTTCATCATATTATTATACATAATTTAGGCAGATTGATGAAATTCTTTAGTAAACTTTTAAAAAACGCTATAATGTAAGCAAAGATAATTTTTAAGAGGAGAGTTTAGTTTTGATTACAATTAAATCCGTTCGGGAACTTAAAGGGATGCAGGCTTCAGGTCGATTACTGGCATCAATGTTTGAAGGCTTGCGTGATGTGATTAAGCCGGGAATTACGACTTGGGATATTGAAGAATTTTGTCAAGAATTTGTTAAGAGTCGTGGTGGGCGCTTATCTGAACAAGGATTTGAAGGCTATAAGTATGGTACCTGTATTTCGGTAAATGACCAGATTGCTCACGCAACACCGCGTAAAGATACGGTTTTAAATGAGGGAGACCTTGTTAAAGTTGATGTTACCTGCAATCTCAATGGCTTTGAGACTGATTCGTGTACCACATATCCAGTTGGCCAAATTTCGGATGCTGACCGCGACTTGATGGAAACAACCAAGAAGGCGATGTATCTAGGGATTGACCAAGCAATTTTGGGCAATCGGATTGGTGACATCGGCGCAGTAATTCAACATTTTGTTGAAGATGAACACGGCTACGGCGATGTTAAAGAATTAGTTGGTCACGGCATCCAGCCAAGTATCCATGAAGATCCAGAAGTACCACATTGGGGCAAGGCTGGTCATGGTTTGCGTTTGCGTGAGGGTATGACAATTACGGTTGAGCCAATGGTTGAAGCTGGCGGCGACTGGCGCATTGAGCAAAAGTCAGTTAGTGATCCTAATGATGATTGGGTTTATTACGCTACACCAGATGGTTCAAAGTCAGCACAGTTTGAGCATACTTTTGCCATTACCAAAGATGGTCCTAAGATTTTAACTTTGCAAAAGCCTTATGACGGTTACGAAAAATATCTGCCGCATTTTGACGAAATGGATGATTAAGGTTGCATGAATAAAAGAAAAGAGGCAGCACCAAATCGTGTTGCCCTATTTTATAAGACACTATCACTTAAATTCTCGCAAGGTGAAGTGTTAACCAGCGCGATTGTCATTGCTTATTATGTTTTGTTTTCAATATTTCCATTAATTATTATTATCGGAAACATTTTGCCACTGTTTCATATTAATACGACACCAATTGCCAGTTATCTTGACCTGATTTTTCCAGATCGGATAGCTAAATTTATTATGCCGATTATTAACTCACTGTTAAAGCGTAAGTCGACCGGCTATATTTCGTTTGGTATTATTTTGGCCTTATGGTCGGTTTCGTCATTAGTCAACGCGATTCGAATTGGGATGAATCGTGTTTATGGCGTGCGTATGACGGAATTAAAGCAGAAGTGGCAGATAACGGTGTGGACACGGTCAATCACTATTTTATTAACTAATTTAATGATTGTTATTTTTACTTTGCTAAGTTTAACCTTGATTTTTGGGCAGCAGGTGTTGGAATTTTTACGGCCAATTTTTTCGATTTCAGTTGGTGAAATCGAAAAAATCTTCAGTTACCGTTATCCAGTTGTTGGTATTATTTTGCTTGGTGCGTTATTTTATTTAAATTACGTTCTACCTAATGTTAAGCTGAAAAAGCGAGTAATTTGGCCAGGTGTCTTTACGACCTTAGTGGGCTGGCTGCTACTATCTTATTTGTTTAGTTTTTACCTTCATCATTTTCACATTAGTTGGGAAAATTATGGCATCATTGGTACTTTTATTATTTTCATGTTATGGCTTAACATTTCTTCTATTTTGTTATTGTTTGGTACTTGTGTTAATGCAGCGATTGTTTCACTTCGTGTTGGTAAAGTGCAATATTCTGTTGGTCATTTAGCAGAGTATATTCAAAGAAAGCGCCGCCAATAAAGTTGGCGCAATTGTGCAAAATCTGGTATATTGGATTTTAAAGTATGGATAAGAGAAAGCGTAAAAATATGAAAGTAAGGAAAGCTATTATTCCGGCAGCGGGATTAGGGACGCGGTTTATGCCCGTGACTAAAGCAATGCCCAAGGAAATGCTGCCAATTGTTGATAAGCCGACGATTCAATTTATTGTTGAGGAAGCTAAAAGTTCAGGAATTGAAGATATTTTAATTGTTACCGGTAAAAATAAACGGTCAATTGAAGATCACTTTGATTCTAATCCCGAGCTTGAGCAAAATCTGCAAGAAACAGGGAAAACCAATTTGCTGAAGATGTCGCGGGAAATTACGCAACTAGGGATTAATATCTACTATACCAGGCAGCCACATCCCTTAGGCTTAGGGGATGCCATTGCCCGCGGACGCAGCTTTGTTGGGGATGAGCCGTTTGTTGTTATGCTGGGTGACGACTTGATGTTGGACAAAGTGCCGCTAACTCAGCAACTAATCAACCGTTATAACAAGACCCATGCGTCAACAATTGCCGTCATGCCGGTGCCGCACAAGGAAGTTTCTAAGTATGGTGTCATTGAACCAGATAATGAAATTGTGCCGGGGTTAATTAATGTTAAGTCTTTCGTAGAAAAGCCAGATGTTGATAAAGCACCCAGTGACTACGCCATTATTGGTCGCTACTTACTAACGCCAGAAATTTTTGATATTTTGGCTAACCAAAAACCGGGACGTGGTGGCGAAATTCAACTGACTGATGCCATTGATACAATGAATAAGACCCAGCGTGTTTTTGCTCATGTGTTTACGGGTGAACGTCACGATGTGGGCAATAAGGAAAGTTACCTTGAAACTTCCATTGAATATGGCCTTAATCATCCTGAAATTAAAGATGATCTGCGCAAGTATATTATTAATTTGGGCCACAAGTTAGAGACTCAAGATAAGAAAAAGAAATAAGTAATATGATTTTAAAGCATTTTAGACGTTTTGTTTAAAATGCTTTTATTTTTCAACTTTATAAACAGGACTTTAAACTTTTTCTTAACCTCATCCAAACTCCTAGGTAAACATGCCAAAATCCGCTAAGATTTGGAAGTGAATCTGGTAGTAGGAGAATTTATTAATGAAAGACATTTTTGTTGTTGCTGCTAAAAGGACACCCTTTGGTCGTTATCGCGGGCAATGGGCTGACCAAAACGCGGTTGACCTAGGCCAACTGGTTCTTACTGAAACTTTGCGCAGTATTGGCGTTGAGTCTAGTGAACTTGACGCTTTATTTATGGGCAACGTCTTGGGGAGCGGCTTGGGCCAAAACATGGCCCGACAAGTGGCGATCAATGCTGGCATGAAAACAACCAGCAGTAGCGTAACTATTAATGAAGTCTGCGGGTCAAGTTTAAAGGCGTTGCGCTTAGCTCAAGGCCAAATGGAGCTCGGCGACTTTGATTTTGTTGCTGTTGGTGGTAGTGAAAGCATGACTAACGCAGTTTATTACAATGAGGTTCGTAATCAGCCGGCAGAAAATAGTATCATGATGTCCGACGGCTTGACCGATGCTTTTTCCGGACAACTGATGGGAGTGACAGCGGAAAATGTTGCTGAAAAGTACCACATTTCACGCCAAGAAATGGACAGTTACAGCTTGCAGTCACATCAAAAAGCCGCACAAGCTGTTAAAGAGGGCTATTTTGCTTCCGAAATGATTTCGCTTAGCATTGATGGTCGCCGAATTAGCCAAGATGAAAATATTCGGTCTGATACCAATATGGCAGCATTAGCTAAACTATCTCCTGCGTTTGTTGCAGATGGTCAAGTGACTGCGGGTAATTCTTCGCCGCTCAGTGATGGTGCAAGCATGGTGCTTTTAGCAACTGCTACAAAAGTAAAGGAGTTGGGACTCAAGCCACTAGCACGTCTTGGGACATTTGTGGAATCTGGCATTGACCCAGCTTATATGGGTTTTGCACCGTATTATGCTGTGCAAAAGTTGTTAAGAAGAACAGATCACAAGATTACCGATTATGACGTGGTGGAAGTTAACGAGGCATTTGCGGCGCCAAGTGTTGCTCTTGCGCATGCTTTAGCAATTCCACAGTCGCACCTAAATATTTTTGGTGGGGCAATTGCATTGGGGCATCCCTTAGCAGCCACGGGCACAAGGCTAGTAGCGACAGCAATTAATGCACTAAATCACGTTAATGGCAATCGCGCCTTGGTCACGTTGTGTATTGGTGGCGGGCAAGCAATTGCCTGCGAATTAATTAGGATGGAATAGATGAAGTTTTATCAATTAACGCCAGAAGAGCGGCGAGCTCTGCTCACAAAGCAGGGGATAAAATTAGATGCAATTGACCCAGCAACATTGCATCAGCTTGACCAATTGAGTGAAAATGTCGTGGGACAATTACGCTTACCAGTAGGATTGGTCCCAAATTTGCTGGTTAATGGCCAGCGCTATTGGGTGCCGATGGCAACAGAAGAACCCTCAGTTGTGGCAGCTGCTAATCATGGCGCTAATATTTTTAGTAAAAATGGTGGTGTCACTGCTCAAAGTGATCGGCAAGGGCTAGATGGTCAAATTATTTTGCAAAGTACGAGTGATTTTGAACCAACTGCCTTGCGGACATTATTTCCCCAACTAATTGAACAAGCTAATCATGAATTTGCCAGCTTGGTTAAGTACGGCGGTGGCGTAAAACGGATTGAGATGCGGCAAAAAGCTGAATTGATCTACTTGAAAGTACTAGTTGACCCAGCCGAAGCAATGGGCGCCAATAAGGTTAATTCAATTTTGGAATTTTTGGCTATAAAAATGGAAAAATTGCCGGGAATTAAGGCAAAATTGTTTGCGATTTTATCAAATTATCCGAGTCAATTAACAACTGTGCGAGTTAAGTTAATGGTAAATACAATTGGCGGGCTGGCGGTTGCTAACAGGATTGCATTATTAAGTAAGATTGGGCAAACCGATGTGTACCGTGCTGTGACTAACAATAAGGGTATCATGAATGGCGTTCATGCTGCGCTTATTGCAACGGGCAATGATTCGCGTGCTGTTGATGCTGCATGTGGTGTGCTAGCTAGTCAATCGGGGCAATATGCTAGCTTAAGTAAGTGGTATGTGCAGGGTGATAATTTATGCGGTGAATTAACTTTACCATTAGCAATTGGTACAGTTGGCGGCTCAATTACGGCCCGCTCTGATGTGCGTCAGAATTATCGTATTTTAGGAAAAAAGATTACAACGGCAGAACTAGCTAATGTGATTGCAACAATTGGTCTAGCTAATAATTTGGCTGCCTTGCTGGCGATTTCAACCGATGGTATCCAAAAGGGACACATGAAACTGCAGTCACGTAATTTAGTTGCGAATTTATCCGCAACAACTCAAGAAAAAGAGCAAGTCTTGCAGTTATTAACGCAAAATCGTGAGTATTCACAGGCCGCAGCCGTTAAATTTTTACAACAAGTTAGAGAAAAGGAATAGTAATGCAAGTTGGAATTGACCAGATAGGATTTTATACACCCAATAAGTATGTGGATATGGTAGATTTGGCTCATGCGCGTAATGAAGATGTTGATAAGTATTTAATCGGTATTGGTCAAAGTCAGATGAGTGTGGCCGACCAAACGCAAGATGCCGTTTCAATGGGGATTAATGCGACGCAATATCTACCGCAAATTGATCGCGAGCAGGTTGGACTTCTGATTTTTGGAACCGAAAGTGGTGTGGATCAATCTAAGTCAGCTTCCTTATTTGTCAAAAGTGCCCTGAACTTAGCACCTGAAGTGCGAACTTTCGAAGTGAAAGAAGCGTGCTTTGGCATGACGGCTGGTGTGATGATTGCCCGTGATTATGTTCGCCTGCATCCTTACCACAGCGCGATTGTTATCGGTAGTGACTTAGCTCGTTACGGTATCGGCACTTCTGGGGAAGTGACGCAGGGTGCGGGCAGCGTGAGTTTGCTAATTAAGGCTAATCCGCGCATTTTGACTTTAAATGACGGTCACAGCGCCTTTAGTCAGGACGTTAACGACTTTTGGCGGCCCAATAATTCGGCGACGGCACTAGTTGATGGTAAGTATTCCACGCAGGTTTACTTAGACTTCTTTCAAAGAACCTTTACTGATTATCAAAAACTAAAAAAGCTGCAAACAAGTGACTTTACGGCCCTGATCTATCATTTGCCTTTTACCAAAATGGGCTTGAAGGCTAACCGGTTAGCAATTGCTGACCAAGATGAAGCAACAAGTGAGCTGCTGGCGACTAATTTTACAACGGCTGCATGTTATGGCCGGGTGGTGGGAAATATCTACACAGCATCACTTTATTTAAGCTTGCTTAGTTTGCTGGAAAATAGCATTTTACCAGCTGATGCCTTAATTGGTCTGTTCTCATATGGTTCTGGTGCCATGGGGGAATTCTTTTCAGGAAAAACAGTAGCAAATTATGAAAAAATGCTCAATCCTTCTGGAACTAAAAAGCTGCTGCAGCGACGGCAAAAGTTAGCGATTCCAGAATATGAACGAATTTTTACCACGGCTCTTAGTGATCCAATTGATGGGACAACATTAATTAGTGACGAGGAGGCAGGTTACTGGTATTTTGCAGGGACGAAAAACCGCATTCGCCAATACCGCCAAAAATAATAAAAGCAGGCTGAATTGACAGCCTGCTTTTTAAGTTAATCTAACTGAATTGGTCTCCAGTAAAATCTGGACGCCATAAAGCGGCAAACGTTTATTGCCATTTTGTACCCACAAAGGGATGCTGCGACCATGCATGTGTTTAACCAAGTGGAAGATTTTGGCCTTAGTCATTGGTGTTTGCCCTGGATAGAGCAAACATTCGCTTGCCGTGATTTTTAGCCGAGCTAATGGCAGCACTTTTTGCTCAATTGTTAAATAAAAGGTTGTTTGCGCGTTTAAATCGTTGGTTAATTGCAGTAAATCTGTAAGTCTCATTTTATTATACCTATGCAAAATTAAAATGTTATACTAATGATATTGTATTTTTGATAGAAAGTTGGCTTAACTCTTTGAAACAATTAAAACACAAAAAATTATGGCTTTCATTAGTTACTGTGGTTTTATTGATCTGCCTAGTATTCACTGGTGCAGGCTTTTACTTCTTTAAAGTTGCCTGTGTTCCGGGACACAAGAGCTTTTTATCTTCTTCAAGTAAGGTAATTAAGAAGTCTGACCCGCTATATAAGCAAAAGACGTGGTTCAAGCAGGTTAAAAAAGAAAAATGGTATATGCAATCTGCCGATGACAAGTATCGTCTAGATGCAAATTATATTCCTAGCAAAAATTCGCGTAAGACGGCGATTGTTTTGCCCGGCTACATGGATGTCAAGGAAAATATGGGCAAGTACGATGCGCTTTTTCATGAGTTAGGCTACAATACGTTAACACCAGATCCGCGTGCTCAAGGCAAGAGCCGGGGAAAATATATTGGCTATGGCTGGGTTGAAAAGGCTGATGTCAAAAAGTGGATTAATCGGGTGCTTGCCAAGAACGGTCAAAATCAGCAAATCGTTGTTTTTGGTGTCAGCATGGGTGGTGCCACAACAATGATGGTCAGTGGTTTGCAGCTGCCGAAGCAGGTTAAGGCGTTTGTTGAAGACTGTGGCTATACCAGTGTTAAGGACGAAATCGAGCATGAGGCTAAGGCGCTGTACAACATGCCAGCTTTTCCAAGGTTCCCATTAGTTGAAATTTTAAGTGGGATTAATCGCGTTAAAGTTGGTTATTTCCTTAAAGATGGGTCAAGCATTAACCAGTTGCAGCAAAATTACCGACCAATGTTGTTTATTCATGGCGGTAATGATACTTTTGTGCCAACTAAAATGGTTTACAGTAATTATCGCGCTACTAAAGGCCTTAAAGAGCTTTGGGTTGCACCAAAGTCCAAACACGCTCATTCTTATGATGATCATCCTCAGGCCTATAAAGCTCATGTTAGCAAGTTTTTAGCGCAATACGTCAAATGATATCTAGTATTTGCAAGCGTTTACAATAAATGGTATGATAACTAAGTGGATAGTGTATCAGCAAAATTTAATCTCTTAAATTGTATATTGTCAAAATGCTCTGCTAATAATAAAATAACAGTAGGAATAATATCTTATCCGCAAACAAAAACAGTTGCCGCTTAGCGACAACTGTTTTTTATTTACGTAAGGTTAATTTGGCAATGCATTCGCATCGCGGTGTTTGTGGTAACATATCCACATTCTTGATTAAACGCACATCATAGGCTTCAGTTAGTAAAACAAGGTCTTGAGCCAAAGTTGATGGATTACAGGAAATGTAAACAAAGGTTTGTGGTTTAATCTTGAGCAGAGTTTTAATTAAACTTTTAGCCAGACCAGTTCTTGGTGGATCAACGATTAGGGCATCAATTGCTACGCCAGTTTCTTGCAAGTGTGGCAAAACTTTTTCGACACTGCCTTGAAGATAGTCGGCGTTTTTAATGTGGTTGAGCTCAACATTATGCTTGGCATCGTCAACGGCTTCAGGAATAGTTTCAATTCCGATGACTTGCTTTACTCGGTCAGCGGCTAGGATACCTAGGGTACCAACACCGCTATATGCGTCGATTAAAGTTTCATCTTCTCTGAGGTCTAAGAACTTCAATGCCTCGGAATACAAATTGGCTGTTTGCTGCGGATTTAATTGGAAAAAGGCGCGTGGTGAAAGGGCGAATTTCTTACCTAAAATTTCTTCAATAATCTTATTTTTACCAGCAATTTTTTCGGTTTTATTACCCCAGACTTGTGGGTTGTGCCAGTCGGTCTCGTTTTGATAAACGCTAGCAACGTCAGGCAGGTTCATGATTTCTTTACTTAGTGGCAGTAAATTCTTGATTTCGTGACCAACCGTAATTAGGGTTACCTGAATTTCTTTAGTTGCCTCGGCTTCGCGAACAACGATGGTCTTTAAGCCCGGCGTATGTCTGTATGGATTAGCCACAGCCACGTGCATCTTTTCAACCAAAGCCTTGATCTGCCGTTCAACCTTTTGCGTAGACTTACTTTGCGTTGGCATGACTGGTAAGTCATAAAGGTGGTGCGAGTTAGGAGCAAACAAACCTAAGTTGGTCTTGCCGTGGTCTTGTTCAATTTGGTATTGTGCTTTGTTACGGTAATGCCATTCGTCTGGTGCTGCAATGGTCGGCTTAACCTTATATTTTTGGTAGCCACGGGGATGAAATTTTTCTAAAGCCTCGAGCACATTGTCCCGCTTAAATTCCAGTTGCTTAGGATAAGCCAAATGAGCTAATTCTAGGCCACCAATTGCTGGGTTAACGCCCTTAGGAAAGGCAACGCGGTCAGGACTTTGTTCTTTAATGCGGACGAGTTCTGCTTGAAGATAATGGGGAAAGTCCTTAATGATTTTGGCAACTACGACTTCACCCGGTAAAGCACCCGGAATAAAGATAATCTTCTTGCGGTAGTAGCCAATCCCCTCGCCGTTAATTCCAAGGCGTTTAATGGTGATAATGACGTCTTTTTCTTTTGCTTGTTTTTGTTTAAAATTTTTGCGCATAATGTTCTTTCTACAATAAATAATTAACTGTTAATTATTTATTGTACTCCTCAGAAAAAGTTTTTAGCAAGAAACACGAAAATTTGCTAGCATATAAAGGTAAGGTAAAGAGTTAGAAAGGTGAAGCCAAAATGCCAATTATTACGAAAGTCAGCAGTCAAAAACGACCGGGACGCTATAATATTTTTCTCGATGGGCAGTATGCTTTTTCAGCTAGTGAACAAACAGTTGCCGAATTTATGTTATTAAAGGGTCAGGAGTTAACGCCGGACGAATTAGCAGCAGTTAAAAAGTTTGATGTGAGCAGTAAGGCAACGGCGCTAGCTTCAAATTATCTCAGTTACCAAGCACGGACTGTTTATGAGGTCTTACAGTATTTACAAAAGCATGGCATTGAGGACGAGGCCGCACAAAATGCGGTGAGCCAGTTAAGTGCGATGGGTTTTTTGGATGATCGTAAATACGTTACTTTATCAATTAAACAGAGCCTGCGTAGCGGCACTGACGGACCATTGACGTTAACGCGCAAGTTGACCCAGAAGGGAATTGATCCGGCAATTGTTCAAGAAAAATTAGCAGAAGTGGCAGATAAGGACTGGCTGGACACGGGATTGCGCGTACTAAAATCCTTAAAAAGTCAGGTTGGCAAGGTCTCCGAGCGTGAATTAAACCGTAAAATGAACTCAAAGTTGTTGAGTCACGGCTTTTCTAGCAGCATTGCCAGTTTGGTCGTTGCAGAAGCTGACATGAGGCCAGACGCTGATGCCCAAGTTGAGGCGCTTAAAAAACAGGGCGTTAAAGCCTATAAGCGTTTTCGTCGGCTGCCAGAAAGCGAGCGCGAACATAAAATCCGCAATTATCTGTTTACTCATGGCTTTGCCAGCAACGAAATTGACGCGTTTTTAGCCGGTGAGATTATTCCGCTGGACGAATTAGCCGAATACTAGGAGGATTATAATGAAACAAGCACAAGAAGAATTAACTTTTGTCGGTAGACCTTTCCCAGATGCGATGATGGATCAGGAGAAGTCCTTTTCGGGTTGCAATTTAGAGATGGAAAACAATGCGGTTTTCCAGAAATTTTTGAAAGGCAATCATTTAACAAGTAAGCGGAGCAGCTTAGTGGTGTTTGGCCCGGAAAATTTCATGTATTGGTATGGTGTCATTGCACCTAAAGAAATTGAAATACCAGCTGGCTTAATGAAGTTTGTCTTGCCGCAAACTCAGGTAGCTCGAGTTGAATTACCACAGCAAAGTCTTGCCTTTTTCAATCAGCCACTTAACTTCGTCTTACCCGAATTAATTGGCAAGGTAACTGATGCGGGAATTCAGGTATATGAAAATATGGGTGATAGTGCCACACCATATATCTTGCAAAGTTTAGATTTAGATACAAAAAAACTGTCCCAAGATCTGTATCTTGAAGACAGTAAATAATTAATGTTGTTTGGGGTCGATTGATAGGTTGTCGTATTCGACATATGCCCCAAGACAAGTTGACAGTAACATAACCAAAAAGACAATGCCAACGGATTTACCAACAATCTGGTCGAGTGTGAGGCAATTACGGACTAAAAAGGTTGCCGTAAAGCAAAGGATAAAGTCCAGCACCATGTTGGCAAATAAAAGAAGATAGCGCCGTCTGATACTGAAGAAGCGCAATAATTGTTTAAAGAAGCCGTCATCAACGGAGATTGCCAATAGATCAACTGGGCGCTGGATTGTTGCCTTGATGGCAAACATGATTGTGGCGCCAACTAGTGCGCCAATGGTAGTTCTGAATAAGTCGGCCGAATGCAGCACTAGAGCATCATAGCCAATACCGATAATCAGTAGACTACATAAGTAGGGAATTAGCAATAAAAACGTAAAAACAAGTAGAACGTGACTTTTTTTCATTAAATTAACCTCGTTTCTTACGTGCTATTCTAACATATCGCGAGCTTACATGATATAATGTTATTATTTATGTTGGTGTTTTAAGAAAGAGAGCAAAAATTATGACTAGCGACCCTGCCAAGGGGAATTTATTTAAGCGAATTAAAAATAAATTTTCCCCTGCAAGCGATGAAGAAACCAAAGAACATTTAGCCACGGAAATTATGACACTGCGTGAGCACAATAAAATTAGTGAAACGGAATGTTCCATGCTAAATAATGCTTTGGATTTTCAAGGGCGGATGGTCCGCGAAGTAATGGTTCCGCGGATTGACGCGTATATGGTGGATTGCTGTGATAGCTTTCAGGATAATCTTGACGACATTTTGCGTGAGCCTTATTCACGCATTCCTGTGTACAAGCAGGATAAGGATAAAATTATCGGTGTCATCCATATTCGGACGGTGCTGCGGAAGGCGCGAGAAAAGGGTTTTGACAATATCGATTATGAAGATGTGATGAACCCGCCGCTATTTGCACCAGAAACAACCGATTTAAGTGAATTACTAGTTGAAATGCAGCAGACGCAGCAGCAACTAGCTATTTTGACGGACGAATACGGCGGCGTGGTTGGCATTGCTACAATTGAAGACTTAATTGAAGAAATTGTGGGTAATATTGATGATGAAGTCGATCATGCTGAGGTCTTATTCAATCAAATTGGCCCTAATAAATACGTCATTTATGGTAAGATGCCGCTAGTAGACTTTAATGAACAGTTTGGCACTAACCTTGAAATGGAAGATGTCGATACAATTGCCGGTTTTATGATTACTAAGCTAGGAATTATTCCGGCCAAGGGTGAAAAGTTATCGGTTAAGCTTGATAACGGCATGGTATTGACAACTAGAAGAATGATGCGGTCACGGCTTATGACGGTGTTATTAACAATTCCAGAAGAAAAACAACAGGAAGAAGAACAAGATAATTAATGAGTAAAGAACTTTTAGATAAAGTAAAAAGAAGAAGAACATTTGCAATTATCTCGCACCCCGATGCTGGGAAGACGACGATTACGGAGCAAATGCTTCTTTTTGGTGGGGTAATTCGTAGTGCCGGAACGGTTAAGGCACGTAAAACCGGACATTATGCCACCAGTGATTGGATGGAAATTGAAAAGCAGCGTGGGATTTCAGTTACCAGTTCCGTGATGCAGTTTGAATATCAGGGCAAGCGTATTAACATCCTTGATACTCCAGGACACCAAGACTTCTCAGAAGATACTTATCGAACCTTAATGGCCGTAGACTCGGCTGTGATGGTAATTGACTCCGCTAAGGGGATTGAGCCGCAGACCAAGAAGCTGTTTAAGGTTGTTAAGCAGCGCGGTATTCCTATCTTTACCTTTATGAACAAGTTGGATCGTGATGGCCGCCCGCCACTAGACTTAATTGCGGAGTTAGAAGATTTACTTGGGATTGAAGGTGTTGCGATGAACTGGCCGATTGGGTCAGGACAAACGCTGCAGGGACTGTATGATATTGCTAATAATCAAGTGGAATTGTACCGCAAGGATGGCGAAGACCGTTTTTTGCCTTTAGATAAAGATGGTAAATTGCCGGTAAGTGAACCATTTAGTCAAAATCCACAATTTCAAGATACCTTGGATGAAATTGACTTAATTAAGGAAGCGGGCAATACCTTTGACCTTGATAAGATCATCAAGGGTGACCAGACACCAGTTTTCTTTGGCTCGGCTTTAACTAATTTTGGTGTGGAAACTTTCTTAAAGAGCTTTGTCCAATTAGCACCAGCTCCTGAGAGCCACGTAGTTAACGGGGATGAAGAATTAAGTCCTGATGATTCTGAATTTTCTGGCTTTGTCTTTAAAATTCAGGCTAATATGAACCCGCATCACCGTGACCGAATTGCCTTCGTTAGAGTTGGCAGTGGTGAGTTCAAAAAAGGACTTGATGTTACTTTAGCTCGAACTGATAAGCCAATCCGTTTAAATAACGCGACTGAATTTATGTCTAGCGAACGTGTACAAGTTACAGATGCCGTTGCTGGTGACATTGTTGGGTTATATGATACTGGTAATTTCCAAATTGGCGATAGTATCTACGCTGGTAAACGTAAAGTTGTGTATCCAGCGCTACCTGAATTTACGCCAGAATTGTTTGTGCGCGTTACTGCTAAAAACGTGATGAAGCAAAAGTCATTCCACAAGGGAATGACACAGCTGGTTCAAGAAGGAGCCATTCAGCTTTACCGTAATTACCAGACCGATGAGTATATTTTAGGTGCCGTTGGTCAACTGCAATTTGAGGTCTTCAAGTTTAGAATGAAGAATGAATATAATTCAGATGTAGAAATGACGAGCATTGGTCGCCGAGTTGCTCGCTGGATTGATCCTGATCAGCTTGATCCGGCAATGTCGAACAGCCGTAACTTGCTTGTTAAGGACCGTTACGATCAACCGCTCTTCTTATTTGAAAATCAATTTGCGGAACGCTTCTTTAAAGACAAGTATCCTGATGTTAAATTAACTGAAAAACTGTAAAAGCAAAAAATGGTTGGCAATTAATGCCAACCATTTTTCTTACGCTCTAATTTTTCCTGTTTGTGCCGTTTGATTTTATCCTTGATGTCTAATATTATGCAGATTGAAAAGTAAATAGCGAGAACAACAAAAGTAACGAAAATTGCTTTGGCAAAAATGCCAAAATTTGTCATGACGGTCCAGATTAAAAAGCAAATATAAATTGACGAAATAACACCAACAATTCTGCCAATCTTGCGGTCGAGGCTAATCAGATGAAATAATTTACCATCATTTAAATCTTCTAATTTTTTCTTTTTCATTTGTCATTACCCATATTTAAATTTATTTTAAAATTAAAATAATATTAGCATTATTTATGATGATTGTTAATTAAATCTTTTGATAATTTTAAGCAAATAAAAAAGCACTTTAAGAATTACCTTAAAGTGCCTAAAACTAGCAATGGTTATCTTACTTATCAACGTGAATTTCGACCACGCGTTGACTTTTATCAAAGGTTACTAAGTATGAGGGGTCACGTTCTTTAATCAAGCGTTTGATAATGAACTCAACTTCATCCTTGCGCACGCGGCGATCGTGATTTTCGATAGCAATTCCGATTGCCTTGTCGCTTTCGGTATAAACAACAGAAGTATTACCCAAAGAGTAAACTTTGACATAGTTAACATCAGTTGAGTTAAGCTGACTGTGTACTAAATCCCGATAACTATTGGTTACATCTATTAAATGCATGGATTTCACCCGTTTCTTGTAGTAGTTTTGTCAACTCTAGTATAACGCTAATTTGTTGTTTTTTCTCTAAATAAAAGCATGATTATTGTAATTTTAAATAATCATGCTTTTGATGTATTTTAGTTAAAGTTCAGTATCTGGAGTAGTTGCTGGGGCAGGCTCTACTTGTCCATTAATCACAATGTGACCATCGGCAACACTTGCAGTTAGGTTTTTGGCATCTGGATGATCAAGCTTGAAGTCAGCCACGCGATCTTCAATTTCTTCTTGAATAGTTCTGCGCAAAGGCCGTGCACCCATTGCTGGATTGTAGCCATCTTCGACTAATTTCTTCTTGGCATCATCAGTTACTGTAATTTGCAAGCCTTGATTTTTGACCATATTGTTGGTTTCATCAAGCATCAAGTTAACAATCTTAACGAGGTCGTCCTTTGATAATTCGTTGAATTCAATAACGTCATCAAGCCGATTCAGAAATTCAGGCTTGAAGAATTGACTCATGGAGCCTCTAGCCGAATCTTTTTCTTCGTCGGTATTTTCAGCCGCAAACCCAACACTGGTATTTTTAATTCCCTGACCAGCATTGGAAGTCATAATGATGATTGTGTCTTTAAAGGAAACAGTCCGTCCTTGTGAGTCGGTTAGCCGGCCGTCGTCCAAGATTTGCAAGAACAAGTTCATTACCGACGGGTCAGCCTTTTCGATTTCATCGAGTAAAATCAGGCTGTAAGGGTGACGGCGTACTTGTTCGGTTAATTGTCCAGCTTCTTCATAGCCGACATAACCAGGAGCAGAACCGATTAATTTGGAAACAGAATAGGATTCCATAAATTCCGACATATCAAAGCGAATCATGGCGTTTTCTGACCCAAACATTTGCTTAGCTAATTGCTTAGCTAATTCTGTCTTACCGACCCCAGTTGGACCAACAAAGAGGAAGGAACCAATTGGACGACCAGACTTATTAAAGCCGATTCGGTTGCGGCGGATTGCGCGAGCAACTTTATCAACAGCTTGGTCTTGACCGATAACGTGGGCCTTTAAAGTTGGCGCCAAGTTTTGCAACTGGTTTTCCTCTTGCTTTTGCAAATCGCCAACAGGAATACCAGTTTTTTCTTCAACGATTTTATTCATAATTTTGCTGGTAATAATCGGGGATTTATCGGGATCAATCTTTTGATCCTTCACTTTGTTGTACTTTTCGATTTGGTCGCGGTAATATGCGGCCTTTTCGTAGTCTTCGTTTTTTAGTGATTCCTGCTTCAATTGTTGAGCAGCAGCGATTCGTTCTTTAATCTTATCTTTATCAACGTAAGGAATGGTCAGATTCATTCTTGAACCAGCCTCATCAAGT
Organism: Lactobacillus sp. ESL0677; assembly: GCF_029392875.1. Classification (NCBI taxonomy): domain Bacteria; kingdom Bacillati; phylum Bacillota; class Bacilli; order Lactobacillales; family Lactobacillaceae; genus Lactobacillus; species Lactobacillus sp. ESL0677. The sequence goes on from NZ_CP113946.1 coordinate 548,409, forward strand.
AGGTCGATGGCCTTATCAGGCAAGAAACGATCTTGAATATAACGCTCAGACAGTTCGGCCGCTGCTTTAATTGCATCGTCTGTGTAGTGAACGTGGTGGTAATCTTCGTAGCGCTTTTGGATACCTTGCAAAATGCGAATGGTTTCGGCAACTGATGGTTCCTTGACGTCAACAGGTTGGAAGCGGCGGGCTAAAGCCGAATCCTTTTCGATTTCACGGTATTCTTTTAACGTAGTTGCGCCGACTAATTGCAGATCGCCGCGGGCAAGGGCAGGCTTAATAATATTACCAGCGTCCATTCCGCCTTCTGCGTTCCCAGCACCGACAATTTCGTGAATCTCATCAATGAACAAAATAATGTCGTCATGTTGTTGCAATTCTTTAATCAGCTGTTGCATTCGCTGCTCAAACTGACCACGAATACCGGTTCCTTGGACAAGTGAAACGACGTTTAGTGAAATAATTCGCTTGTCTTGTAATTTAGCAGGTACCGAACCATCGACGATTTGTTGGGCGAGGCCTTCGACAACTGCTGTCTTACCAACGCCGGCTTCACCAATTAGGACCGGATTATTTTTAGTTCTCCTATTTAAAATCTCGATTACCCGAGCAATTTCCTTATCGCGACCAATCACTGGGTCAATTTTGCCCTTTTTAGCTAATGCCGTTAGGTCAGTGCCGTATTGGTCAAGTAATGAACGACCACCATTATTGCCGCCGTTAGCTCTTTGCGGCTGTCCTTGATTAGCGTTGTTAAATGCAGCGTTATTACCGTTCATGCTATTAAATAAGTCATCAAAGTCTCCGAAGAAACCGTTGTTGTCATTATTCATATTAATATTTCCTTGTTGTTTAAGTTCTTGATAACATTGTCCACATAAATTAATTTCGCGACTTTGGCCATTAACCTTAGCATAAAGGTGAATGGAAGCAGGCCGCTTTTGACAGTTTTGACAAAGCAATTATACTTACCGCCTTTCATTTCAAGTTTACTAAATTATATAATTAGCACTCTCAATAATCAAGTGCTAAAACTCAAAAACTTATTTTTTGTAAGTTCAATAAATATGTTAGAATAACAGTGGTCATTAAGTAAAAAAGACAAAAAAGACGGTGATATTTTAGTGGATTATCAAAAAATTCTTGAACAATTGGCTGATGGTGAGCTTGATCAATATGAGGTTGAGCCTCAAAATGCCTTTGGTTTTCAAACTGCGTTGTGTGCGTTTGGCAAAAGACAAAATATAACAGGCCGCGCCTTACGTGGTGGGAAAATCATTTATTCACAGTCAAAAGCAGAAAATTTATGATGTAAACTGTTACATTTATGTTGTCTAATTCACAAAAAAATGATAGTCTAATATTCGAATAGGTATTTACTACCGTTTTGATTTTTCAATTTAAAAGGAGATAATTATAATGGAAAAACGCGATTTTCATGTTGTTGCAGAAACAGGTATTCATGCTCGTCCAGCTACGCTTTTAGTACAAGCTGCTTCTAAATTTGGTTCAGATATTAATTTGGAATACAATGGCAAGTCAGTTAACTTGAAGTCAATCATGGGTGTAATGTCACTCGGTGTTGGCAAGGGTGCAGATGTTACAATTAGCGCTGAAGGTGACGACGAAAAAGACGCTATTGCTGCTATTACAGATACAATGAAAAAAGAGGGTTTAGCTGAATAATGACCAAGACTTTAAAAGGAATTGCTGCAAGTGATGGTATCGCTGTAGCACCTGCTTATCTCTTGGTAGAACCAGATCTTTCATTTACGAAGACCACTGTTGCCGACGCTGCTAGTGAATTAGATCGCTTTAAAAAGGCGACCGATGCTTCAGTTAAAGAAGTTGAACAAATTCGCGATAGCGCAAAAAAGAGTTTAGGCGAGGACGAAGCTCAAGTATTTGAAGCCCATTTGATGATTTTAAATGACCCTGAATTTACGGGAGCCATTGAAACTGAAATCAAAGATCAAAAAGTTAATAGTGAAGCCGCACTTGATGAAACTGCACAAAAGTTTATTGCAATTTTTGAAGGAATGACCGACAACGCTTATATGCAACAACGTGCTGCTGATGTGCGTGATGTTTCTAAGCGGGTAATGGCTCATCTTTTAAATAAAGAATTGCCTAACCCAGCTGCAATTGATCATGAGGTTATTGTGGTTGCGCATGATTTGACACCTAGTGACACTGCCCAATTAAATAAGCAATTTGTTAAGGGCTTTGTAACTGATATTGGTGGTCGGACTGCGCACTCAGCAATTATGGCTCGTTCACTTGAATTGCCGGCTGTTGTTGGTACCGATTCGATTACTAAGGACGTTGAAAACGGTCAGACTTTGGTAGTTGACGGTTTGAACGGTGATGCAGTTGTTGAGCCAAGTGATGCTCAAGTAGCTGACTACAAGCAAAAGAGTGAAGCATTCTTAGCACAAAAGGCTGAATGGGAAAAATTAAAGAACGAACCGTCAGTTACTGCTGATGGTAAGAAATTCACCATTGCAGCTAACATTGGTACGCCAAACGATATGCAAGGTGTTAATGATAACGGTGCTGAAGCCGTTGGCTTGTATAGAACCGAATTCTTGTACATGGATTCTAAGGACTTCCCAACAGAAGACCAACAATTCGAAGCCTATAAAGAAGTTATCGAAGGGATGCACGGTAAGCAGGTTATTATTCGGACAATGGATATTGGTGGTGATAAGCACCTTGATTATTGGGACTTACCAGACGAAATGAACCCATTTCTAGGTGTCCGGGCAATTAGATTGTCACTGAAGAACGAAGACATTTTCCGAACCCAATTAAGAGCATTGCTTAGAGCTTCTGCTTACGGTAAGTTAGGAATTATGTTCCCAATGATTGGTACGTTGAACGAATTACGCAAGGCCAAGGCAATTTTAGCTGAAGAAAAAGCTAAGTTGACGAGCGACGGCGTTAAAATTGGTGATAACTTAGAAGTTGGGATGATGATTGAAGTTCCAGCTGCTGCAGTTTTAGCTGATCAATTTGCCAAAGAAGTCGATTTCTTCTCAATTGGAACTAATGACTTAATCCAATACACAATGGCTGCTGACCGTGGTAATGATAATGTTTCTTATCTTTACCAACCAGCTAACCCATCAGTATTACGCCTAATTAAGCATACAATTGACGCAGCCCACGAAAATGGTATTTGGTGTGGCATGTGTGGTGAAGCCGCTGGTGACAGCACCATGTTCCCAATTTTATTGTCAATGGGTCTTGATGAATATTCAATGAGTGCAACCTCCATTTTGCGGATTAGAAGCTTAATGAAGAAGTTCAATACTGAAGACATTAAGGAATTGGCAAATAAAGCATGTTATATTTCTGAAACTGCTGAAGAAAATGAACAGTTAGTTGCTGACTTAATGAATAAGGTTGACAAGTAATAAAACAAAAAATGGTACATTATCAAAGGTAATGTACCATTTTTTATTTCACCTTTAATCTTTCTTGGTAAAAAGGTCATAGTTTATTCACTTTTAGACTGTAATATAAAAATATAATTAATTACGAAAATACTACTTACAAAAAAGAAGTAATATGCTATAATAGATATTAGTTAAGAAGTAGTATGTTCAAAGGAGCGTGAAATATATGGTTAATTTGTATATATCTCCGAGTTGTACCTCGTGTCGTAAGGCAAAGGCTTGGTTGAAGAAACATGACATTGCTTTTAAAGAAAGAAATATTTTCTCTGAGCCTCTTACTAAAGACGAGCTTATTCAAATTTTGCGGATGACAGAAAATGGTACCGAAGAAATTATTTCAACGCGTTCAAGAGCTTTCCAACAATTAAAAGTTAATCTTGATGATTTATCAATCGACCAATTGCTTGATTTGGTTGAGAAGAATCCGAGCTTATTGAGACGACCAATCATTATGGATGATCGGCGTTTGCAAGTTGGTTACAATGAAGACGAAATTCGTCGGTTCTTGCCACGGAAAGTTCGTCGGCTTGAACTCGAAGAAATGCAAAAGATTGCTGACTTATAATCTAGCAGTGTTTTTATTAAAAAGCGTTGGTTTTTTAGACTAACGCTTTTATTTTACCTGCAAAGTACGCTACAATGAATAAAAGAATCCAATGGAGGTGAAAACTCGTGCAAGTTGATCATATTAATGAAAATACTATTCGTGTCCGGATAGATAAAAATGAATTAGCTAATCGTGGATTAAAAGTTTTAGATTTATTAGGTGATCGGGATAAGATTCAGCATTTCTTTTATTCTATTTTAGATGAAGTTGATACCGATCATTCCTTTAGTCAGGATGCTCCGGTGACCTTTCAAGTGATGCCAAATAACGGTGGCTTAGACTTGTTAATTAGCAAGGTAACTGATAAAGACCGCGACCATTTGACGCAAATGTTTGGTGGTAATACAGACTCTCAGCAAGAGCCTGATGACCCGCGTAAAACGTTTATTGATTTGGATTCTGATGAGGAGCCAAATGATGATGAAACTGAAGAACCTCCTGTTAGCAGTTCTCAAGGCGATGCACAATCGCAATCTAAGAAGCCATTTTGGAAATTTCAAAAGAAACAGGCATATAGTTTCAATGACCTCGATCCGTTAACTGAACTAGCGGATAATTTACGGGCTAGTGATTTGTCTTCAAGTCTATATTTTGAACGAGGAGAATTTTACTTAGAATTAACATTTAATAATGAAAATTATGCGGAAATTAAACCGGCAGATGCTTGGGCAATTGCGAATGAGTACGGCATTAAAGTTAAGGCTAGCGAGATGGCGCGAGTGCGGACAACGGGTAAATGTCTGATTGCTTGTGATGCATTGGGCCATTTGCGGCAGTACTTTGGTAAAAATAATCGCTAAATAATTTTAATTAAAAAGGCAGGTGAGTAACTTGCCTTTTTTGCGTACTTAAATTTAGGTGATAAATTTGTACGCAGCATTATTAAATAAGCAATTGGTTCTGGCTGCTACTGAAGCAGCACAGATTAACAATAAAGCTCAAAAAAATTATTCTTGTCCACGATGTCATCATCGCGTGCAGCTGATTAAAACAGCTCAAGGGGCGTATTTTAAGCATTTAACGCGGTCAACTAGCATGATGGGTGAAAAAGAAGAACATGCGCTGAGTAAAGTGCTACTTAAAGAAGCATTGCGAGAAGCTGGTTTTCACGCACAACTAGAAATTCCACTTGCTGAGGGGCAGCTTCGAGCAGATGTTTTAGCAAGCCCGCAATTAGCGTTTGAAGTGCAATGTGCGCCGCTAAGCTTGACAGAATTTAACCATCGGCATCAGTTGTATTCTGAAATTGGGGTGGTTGATGTTTGGGTTGTGGGGCAGCGTCATTATTTACAAAGGCAAATAAAAAAGTCACAACAGATTTTTTTCCGTAAAAACCAGTTGTGGCGAGATTATTATTTGGAAATTAATCCTAAAAGAAGGCAATTAATTCTTAAGTACAATGTTTTACTTGAGCCGGTAACTAGTCGAGTTCATTATCAAATGACAACATTTACTTTAAACGCGCAAGGATTGCAACTTTTGTGGCATTTTCGGCCGCGGCTGAAGACATATCAAGTTAATCCTGCTGAGCAGCGACGATATTTAGCACAGCAATTAATGCAAAAAACAAAAATAGGGCAGTCAATTGCGACTGCCTTGTATGCTGAAAAGATGACACTCGATGATCTACCAGAAAAAATTTTTACTGAGATGCGTCACGTGAGCCAACTTAATAATGTTCTTGCGTACTTAGATTAGGCGCAAATGATTAGTTTTACGCAAAGCACAATCTTTAGTTTCTTCTTCAAAGTTTTCAATTAAGCAGGAATCATGTTTTAAAACCTTAATTAATCTATCATGAGCAACAATTCCCTCCAATAAAATGCCGTTGTAATTGCCACTCTCATTATAAATGATAGTTGTTGGTGTGTTGCGCACGCCAAGTTTATCGGCAAGTTCCAAGTCCTGTTTGATAGACTTATCAACGTACTTATTAGTTTTGGGACTAGTAATCTTGTTAAAATCGATATTCAATTTTTTAGTTATTTTTCGGGCTAAATTTTCAGAATAACGATTGAAATTAATGTTTAGGGCCTGTTGTAATTCAAACAAATAGGCCCGAGCTTTCTTATTACCATATTCAAACTTAATCGCATGATAAAGGCGCAGCGTTTGAAAAGAGGCCATTGTATACTTGGATATGTCAGTTAACTTTTGACCTTCTTTACGTCGTCGTAAAATATCCTCTTTAATTACTTTGGTGTTAGTAATCGGAATGTAATTAAAGCAAGTATCAATGTTAAGTTCATCAATGGCCTGCTTAATTAAAAGTTCTGTTTCATAACAGTAGATGCCAATTGGATTGACAAAGAGAAAAATCTCAAACATCTTTAATCTCTCCTTCAAATTTCCAGTTAGTTATAACTTTAGCAAATAACTAATATAGAAACAAAGAATACGCTCACATGATTACATTCTAACACAATGACTGAAGGCCCGAGCAATCTTTGGTTGATTAGTATTAGTTTTAGTTTGCTTAAAATTATAGCTGTTTTCGAGCGAAATAAGAACTTTTTTGATTAAAGTGGGATTAGAGTTTTCAATTTCTAATTCGTAATCCTCGTAAGAATCTGGGTAGGTGGTGGCATCTAATGTCAACTCACAATTTTCGGGACCGACAGCCAAAATACGGTGAGTTTTGCTAAAAGTTTGCAAGTGCAAATCAAGTTGGGGACCAAAATTATCTCGCAAGTATTGTTCAACATTACCATTAAATGTTACGACCGTCTCTTCTTCTGCTTGTTGGACGAATTTTTGGGCAGCTGCTAGTTTTAAATCGTCGTTAATTTCGACTGCTTCATGAAAGTCGTGTTGTACCAGCTTTGAGTGGGGGACTTTAAGCGTTTGTTCGGCATGATCTGTGAATAAGCGCACGCGACAGCTAATTTGGTGCCTTTTTAATAAACTATTAGGGGTATCAAAATAATAATTCGCCTGCACAAAGTCACTTTTAACGGGGAAAGCAGCACATAATTTTTGATAAACTTCTTTGGTTAATAATGTTTTAGCTTCAATTTCAGTATTTTTACTCATCAGTAATTACTCCAATCTGTTTACTCTTATTATATGTTAAAATGAAGATGCTGTTTGAGAAAGGAATTATTTCAATGGAAATGGATTGGGACAACTTTTTATGGCCATATACAGAGGCCGTTAATGAGCTAAAAGTAAAATTTCGGGCCCTTAGACAGAGTTTCTTAACTAAGGGAGAACACTCGCCAATTGAGTTTGTCGTTGGTCGGGTAAAAACAGTTGATTCGATTAAAGAAAAAATGACACGGCGGGTAATTAGTCCCGACGTGATTGAAACCGATATGCAAGACATTGCCGGCATTCGGATTGTTTGTCAGTTTGTTGACGATATTTATAAGGTAGTGGACTTGATTCATGACCGGCAAGACATGGAAGTCTTAGAAGAACGCGACTATGTGCAGAACGCCAAGCCTTCTGGCTACCGGTCTTACCACATGGTAATTTCCTATACGGTTTATTTGCCGGACGGTGCTAAAAAGTTGCTGGCTGAAATTCAGGTACGAACATTAGCGATGAATTTTTGGGCAACGGTCGAGCATACTTTGAATTACAAATATCAGGGCTCTTATCCAGATGATATTTCCAAGCGTCTTAAGTCAACGGCGGAGACGGCGTACAAGCTAGACGAGGAAATGTCTTTAATTAAGGATGAGGTTCAGGAAGCGCAGAAGATTTTTACCAAGAATAAAGGCAAGGAAAAATTATGAGAATAACGATTGCTCATAATACCAATGAGGAAACGTTGCGAGTAGTAGCGCATTTAAAAAAGCGACTGCAGGAAAAAGACGAGGTTGTTTTTGATGCTAAATATCCGGATGTGGTAATCACGGTAGGCGGTGATGGTACGTTAATCAATGCTTTTCATCGTTATGAGGCTCAGATCTGCTCCATCCGGTTTATTGGGATTCATACTGGTCATTTGGGTTTTTATACTGATTGGCGCAGCGATGATGTTGACAAGATGGTTGATGCGCTATTTTTGCGTAAACCAGAGTCGGCCAATTATCCGTTATTGGAAGTTGAACTTGAAACCGAGGCGGGTGAAAAAAAGCATTTCTTGGCCTTGAACGAATCAGCGGTAAAACGAGTTTCACGCACTTTGGAAGCCAATGTCTATATTGAAGGGCAGTTATTTGAAAATTTTCGCGGCGATGGCTTGTGCGTGTCAACGCCAACGGGTTCAACTGCATACAACAAGTCGCTTGGCGGCGCCGTGATTCATCCGCGGTTAAAGGCATTACAAATGGCTGAAATTGCCTCGATTAATAATCGGGTGTTTCGGACTTTGTCTTCGCCGATTGTGATTGCGCCTGACCAGTGGATTACGATTGTTCCGGATGCCGATCATTTAGTGATGACAATTGATGGTCAGCGCATTGATGTTCGCAATGCGAAAAAGATTACTTATCGCATTTCACAAAAGGTAATTCGTTTTGATCGCTTTGGTCACACGCGATTTTGGTCACGGGTGCAGAGTGCCTTTATTGGTGATAAAGATGACACTATTTAAGTTGAAATTTACAAGTAATAGCCCCCAAAAGTTAGGGGCTTTTTTAATGAATAATGGTTTTTCAAAGCAAGCCGTTAATAATGCTAAAAATCATGATGGTCTGATATTGGTTAATCATAAGCGGCGCTATACAAGTTTCCAGTTGCATCGCGGTGATGAAATTATTTTTGTACCGGGGCAGGAAAAGGCCAACCCGTGGTTGCGCCCCTCGAATAATTCTTTAAACATTATTAAAGAAACTGCCAATTATTTGGTTGTGAACAAGCCAGCTGGAGTCTTATCGATACCCTCACGGTATGAGGATGATGACGCGTTGGTTAATCGTGCTTTAGGATATTTTGCGCAAGATAAAGAAATAGCTAAACCGCATGTAATTACTCGTCTTGACCGTGATACTTCGGGGTTAGTTTTAATTGGCAAGAATCCAATTGCCCACGCGCGTTTTGCCAATCTAAGTAAAAATGATTTTGTAAAAAAATACCATGCTGTGGTGCATGGCAATTTTACGGAAAATAAGTTAACGGGGATAATTAAGGCGCCAATCAGTCAAAAAGCGGGCACGGTTGTGCGGCAAGTTGATCCTGCAGGGCAACCAGCTGCCACTGAATACCGCGTTCTTGAGCAAGTACCGGGTGCCAGCTTAGTTGAGCTGCGGCTGTTTACAGGTCGTACGCATCAAATTCGTGTCCATCTAAAGTCGATTGGGCACCCATTATTTGGCGATCCGTTGTATGGGATAGCGGATGATTTTACAAGACAAGCTTTGAATTGCTACTATTTAGCTTTTCCGGATCCCTTTTTGGATCAGCAAGTGGAAATTGAAATTTCGGAGCCGCTTGATGTGCAGCGGTTGTGGCAGAATTTACAAGGATAAAAGTATGGAGAAGCCATACTTTTATTTTTTTTACTTTATAATTTCCTGATAACTGGTTGCTAAACTTATTAAAAAAGGAGGTTAAACAGTGGATGATAATGAGTTATTGATAACAACGAAAAATTTGACTAAAAAGTATGGTCAAACTGAAGTAATTAAGAATTTATCGTTAGCAATTCCTAAAAATACAGTTTATGGCCTATTAGGAGTAAATGGTGCAGGGAAATCGACAACGCTTAAAATGATTACCGGAATTGTTCGGCCAACTAATGGGTGTATTTATTATAAAGGCAAACCTTGGCAAAGACAGGTTCTGAATGAAATTGGTGCACTAATTGAAACGCCACCTTTGTATAGCAATTTAACTGCGTTTGAAAATTTGCTGGTTAGGACAACTTCTTTAAGCTTACCAAAAGAAAGAATTAATGAAGTATTGACAATAGTTGATTTAATGAATGTAGGTAAGAAAAGGGTTAAACAATTTTCTTTAGGGATGAAGCAACGGTTAGGGATTGCTTTAGCATTGATTAATAAACCAAACTTACTTATTTTGGATGAGCCAACTAATGGTCTTGATCCCTTAGGAATTGAAGCTTTACGTAAATTAATTCGTTCTCTGCCCAAAAAAGGAGTCACGGTTATTTTTTCGAGTCATATTTTGGCTGAAGTTGAGAATGTAGCTGATGAAATTGGAATTATTGCTGCTGGCAAGTTAGGCTACCAGGGAAAAATACCGAATAATACTAAGAAATTAGAAAAATTGTTTATGACAGTAGTAAGAAAAGGGTTAGTAGATGAGTAGGATGCAAAATTTAGTCAAAGTTGAAATGATAAAAAATTGTCACTCTTTTATTGTTCTTAGTTTATGGCTATTACCCATAGTAACGACAATTTTAGCAAGCTTTTTACTAGTCGGAAAGCAATTGCAGCAAGCAATTTTTAATTGATGGTATATGGTTATGTTGCCGATAGAAGTTGCCCTAATTAGTAGTTATATACTCGAAAATGATAAGAAACAACATTATTTTAATCTTAAATTGACACCAATTTCCTATATTAAAATTTGTCTTGCCAAAATTATAACGGGCTGTTGCTATCTTTTGGTTACTAATATAATTATGATGTTTTTGGTTTTAGGAGTAGGAAGTTTATTTGGCAAGCAGTTAATGCTAGGACGCGTATTGCAGGCCACTATCTTGCTAACGGTATGCTTTGCTTGGCAAATTCCACTAGGGATGTTATTAGAACTCAAATTACCAGCAATCCTTACGCTAATTATTATGTTTATTGTAAATATATTTTTTGCTAGTCAAACTTTCGCTGGCAGTAGGACATTGTGGATAATTCCTTTTGCAATTCCTGCTAGATTAATGGCAACTATTTTAGGCGTGAATCCTAATGGGGTTCTGTTAGCTAAAAATAGTTATTTACATGCAAAAACCGTTATTTTACCTGGTGTTTTACTTACTGTGACATTATTTGGAGTTTTGGTGGTTGTACTTGGCCATTACTTTAAAGAAGATAACTTATGAGTTTAATAAATTTGTTTCAAGCTGAATTTTTGAAACTAAGACACACAAATTATTTTTGGATTCATGTTGCTTTGCCTTTATTAGGAGCAATATTATGTGCTAGCTATTTTTTGATGACTAAGTATCGTTTCACTACTTTTCTAATCAATTATTTCTTGATAATTGCGCTTAGTTATCCATTTGCCTGCAGTTATGCTTGCAATAATATTTTTGAACAAGAAATAAGTAATGGTTGTTTTAATCTCTTGAGTGTAACTAAGCGTTGGCAAATTCTGCTAGTTAAATTGTGTTATCTGTTAATTAGTAGCTTAATTTCTTGCCTTTTAGCGATTTTTACATTTATTGGTCTACTCAAAATAATGCACGCTAAAATAATAATTAATGTAAGCTATTTGTTAGGAATGTGTTTGCTCATTTGGGGCAGTAACTGCTCGACATATCTTGTTCATAGCTTTTTAGAATTAAAGTTTGGTCATAATGTTAGTTTAGTCTGTGCTGCTTTTGAATTTTTGTTAGCAGCATTATTATTAACTGATTTAGGTAATTTGATTTGGCCATTTTTTCCTAGTAGTTGGGGTGGGCATCTCGTGCGAATTTATACAATGGCATCCCTTAATTTAAAGGATGTCGTATTTGTTCCAATATCTTGTGCCTTATCAATAATTGTTGGTTTGACATTAGCAATGTTAATTCTTGTTTTTTGTTGGTTCAATCAGTGGGAAGGATGCAAGAATAATAGTTAATAATTTGTCAAAAGGAGAGTGTCATGCCTAAAATTCTTGCAATTGATGACGATCAAGATTTGTTAGTATTAGTTAAAAGAGCGTTAACTCGTGAAGGTTATACTGTTGATACTAGGCGTTCAACTAAAGAATTAACTGCTGAAACTTGTCGTTTTTATCAGTTGATATTAGTTGATGTCATGATGCCGGATGAAGATGGTTTTGATTTTTGTCAACGAATCAGGCCGGTATATGATGGACCGATTATTTTTTTAACGGCTAAGACTGATGATGCGGCATTAGTGCGGGGGTTAGGACTTGGCGGTGATGATTATATTAAAAAGCCGTTTAGTTTAGCTGAATTACGTGCGCGAGTTAATGCTCATTTACGTCGCGAAAAGCGGCAACCACTTCATGCATACGAACGCTCAGGTGTGCTCTTCAATTTATCAGAAAGAAAAGCCTGTGTTCATGACCAGACTGTTCCTTTTACAAAAGGTGAATTTCAATTAGCAGCTCATTTAGCAGAGCATCCAGGTCAGGTTTATACCAAAGAGCAACTATATGAAGCAGTTTTTGGCTTTAATAATGTTGGTGATAATGCAGCAATTACCGAGCATATAAAAAATATTCGTGCTAAATTAAAAATTTTTTCGTTAGCACCGATTGTTACTGTCTGGGGAGTGGGCTATAAATGGCAAGAAGAAGGGGTATCTCATACCTGTTAACTGAATTTTTATTGATTAATGGTGTAGTGATCATTTTTTTGACTTGTATGTGGTTTCTTAGTGTTGGCTACTTGGTAAGTGAGCACATTATCTATCCAGCTAATTACGATGAGCAAAAAGTTCAACAGTTTGTTAAAGTGCAGCGGAGTAAGCGAGTGTTTAATGCTAATGAAGTGCCAGATAATGTAAGTTATGCTTTATTTAATCCTCAGCATCATATGTTGAAGACTAATACTTCTCAAATTAACTGGAAAAAAATGCGCAAGTGTTTGTATCATCCAAAACATGTTGATTATGGCTATCAACTCGTACGTTATCCGGATAAGTCAGTTGTGGTTTTACATTATTATTATTTAACGCGTTATGTTAATCCAATTTTTCAGAGAATTTTACCACCAAGCGAATATCTTTCTTTAGGAATGCTATTATTTTTAATTTTGTTTTGCTTGCTTGTGACTACGATTTTGTTAAAAAACAAATTGGTTAAGTCTGTTAATTTGTTTCGGCAGGTTGGTGAGAGTATTACTAAACAGGATTTGGATTTTAAAATACCGCATTCTAATATTAAAGAATTTGAACATGCTTTAAATACAATGGCTGAAATGCAATTAGCTTTAAAGGAATCTTTGATAAGCAAATGGGCGCAGGAACAAAGCCAACAGCAAGAAATTTCTGCTCTTAGTCATGATTTAAAAACACCATTAACAGTCATTCAGGGTAATAGTGAGTTGTTACTCGAAGATGACAATTTGACTGAACAACAACGAGAAGATTTGCAAAGTATTATGCGTAATACTAAACAGGCTAACGAATATTTAAATTCATTAAGGGCAGCAACTAAGGGCAGCATTGAGCAAGCAATAAATGTTAATCTTACTAATTTGCAAATTGAGATTACTAAACGGGCTCAAGAATTAGTTCATACTAAAAAAATAGAATTAATAGTAGACGGTACATTAACAGGTTATGCATATTTGCAAAAAAATCATTTTATTAGAGCGATAATTAATGTTATTGAAAATGCGGTTACTTACACGCGTATGAAAGGGAGAATTAAATTAGCGTTTAAAAATGAAGTACAATATGTACAGATAGGTGTTTACGATCAAGGCCCAGGCTTTTCTAAAGCCGCCTTATTAAATGCAACTAAGCGCTTTTGGAAAGAAGATCAAGCACGTAAAATTAATGGTCACAATGGATTAGGTCTGTGGTTTGCTAATGATGTTATTGAAAAAAATAGTGGCCATTTAGTAATTAAAAATAGTTCTAACGGAGGGATAGTTTTAATAAATTTAGCAAAAACTAAAGCTAAACATGAAAAATAAATGGTAACTGGAGTTGCTGTCATAGAGCAAAACAAAAAGGGGTTCAGATCAGAGTGAACTCCTTTTGTTTGTTTAAAATTAATTATTCGAATAATACGCAAGTACCTTCTGGTACGGCAATATCCTTTTGGATAGGTGTTAAGCAACCATTGTCAGCATCACGGGTATAAAGCGTGGCGTTGTCGGTATTTTGGTTAGCGACAACCACGTATTCTTCGTTCTTGTCCCAATTAAAGTCACGTGGAAACTCGCCAAATGTGGAAATTCGTTGGGCAAGTTGCAAGGTGTGGTCAGATTTAACACCGAACACGGTGATTGAATTATGGCCTCTATTAGAGACATAAATATACTTGCCATCGCTGCTCATGCGAATTGCTGCAGCACCATTATGTTCAGTGTAGTCTTCTGGAATGGTTGAATAAGTTGCAATATTTTCAAAAGTCCAGTTATTTTCGTCAAACTTAGCGACATTAACCTTGCTAGATAATTCGCCAGCAACGTAAAAATAATTGCTGTCAGGGCTAAAAGCAATGTGGCGGCTGCCAAAGCCCGGTTCGTTCTGGTAACTGGCCAGGTGCTTTAATTTATTATTGCTTAGTGCATAAAAGTCAACACAATCATTACCCAAGTCGCAGCTAACGAGATTACCGTTAGGTGTTTCGTTGAAAAAGTGTGGGTGCGGGCCGTCGACTTGCTCAGGCCGCGGGCCCAGAGTGTCAGCAGTATGCGTTACTGAATCAAGCAAGGTTAATTTACCGTCTGTAGTGTAAGAAAATACTGCTAACACGGCTGTATGATAATTGGCAGTGTAAAGCCGCTTTTGCTGTTTGTTGATGCCAATGTATGCAGGAGATGAGCCAGCTGTTAAATAAGAATCAGTTTCTTGATATGCACCATTAACTAATTTGTAGGCACTAATTCCACCTTGATCGCCAGCATTATTAATCGTAAAAATCAGGTTGTTGTCTTGGACAAAGTAGGTTGGACCACCAATTTTAATAATTTCTTTTGCCTGACCAACTTTAGCAGAATCCTTGGTTTCAAGTGGTAATTCGTAAATTCCGGTGGCTGTTTTTTGTGTGTAGCCGCCAATTAATAGCCTCATATTTTAACCTCCAATTAAATTTTGTAATATAATTGCCTCTAATAAGTATAGCACGAGGTGCTATTATTTAATTTTAGGTAGTTAACTTTTGTAAAAAAAGTGTTAAAGTAAATTGTCGACTTTATTTTAAAGTAGGAAATTTTAGTTAAGAAGGTACCGTTAATGGACGAAAGTAAAATTCGTGAACTTTATGCAAAAAACGATATTGCAGAAGTTTTTACAAATTTAAATTCCTCATCCGATGGCCTAAGCTCACAAGAAGCTGCCAAAAGACTGCAAAAATATGGTTCTAACGAGATTAAAAAGTCTCAAGAAGAATCACAGTGGAAAGTATTTTTTAAAAATTTTGTCAGTATGATGGCAATTTTGTTGTGGATCTCAGGTGCGATTGCGATGTTCAGTGGCACAATTGAATTGGGAATCGCAATCTGGATGGTTAACATCATCAACGGCCTGTTTAGTTTTTGGCAAGAACGTGCGGCTAAAAGGGCAACTGACGCCTTGAACAATATGTTGCCGACTTATGTGCAGGTCATTCGTGATGGCAAAAAAGTGCAGATTGATTCTAAGGAATTGGTTCCTGGTGACGTATTTGTATTGCAGGCTGGGAATGCAATTCCTGCTGATGCTCGGCTAATTTCAGCCAGCTCAATGCAAGTTGACCAGAGTGCCTTAAACGGCGAGTCGGTGCCAGAATCTAAGACGACAAAGTATGATCCCGGTGAGGGTAGTTATGCTGAGACTAACTTAGTTTATTCAGGGACGACAGTTGGTGCCGGAACGGCGCGGGCAATTGCCTTTGCGACGGGAATGGACACCGAATTTGGTCGCATTGCGCAATTGACCCAAAAGCAAGACAAGGTTGATAGCCCGTTAACGCAAGAGCTTAACCGGTTGACCAAGCAATTATCAATTATTGCGGTTTCGATTGGGGTATTGTTCTTAATTGCAGCGATTTTCTTTGTTAAGTATCCATTTGCTAAGGCATTTATCTTTGCGTTAGGAATGATTGTTGCCTTTATTCCGGAAGGCTTATTGCCAACAGTTACTCTGAGCTTGGCACAAGGTGTTCGCCGGATGGCAAAAAAGCACGCCTTGGTTAAGGAACTGAACTCAGTTGAAACTTTGGGTGAAACGACAGTTATTTGTTCAGACAAGACTGGAACATTAACCCAAAACCAAATGACAATTCATTATATCTGGACCTTAAAAAATGAATATAAGGTTACGGGTAATGGTTATGTTAACAATGGTCAAGTTGAGTTAAACGGTAAGCAATTGTGGTATGAAGAAAATCCGGATTTGCATAAGTTAATTCAAATTGCTTCGCTTGATAATGATACCGCGGTGCAGCCAAGTAAGGTTAAGGGCGGCAAGCCTAAAATTTTGGGGACACCAACCGAAGCTTCATTAATTATCATGGCGCAAAAGGCTGGCTTTGACCGGCAAAAAGTGCTGGTTAAGTATCCAAGAATGCGCGAATTGCCATTTGATTCTGATCGAAAACGAATGACAACGATTCACCGTTGGAATGATAAACAATACATTATCTTTACTAAGGGTTCCTTTAGTGATGTACTTAAGCAATGTGATCAAGTACAAGTTGATGGTCAAGTACGACCAATGACCCAAGATGATATTGACCAAGCTAACAAGGTTAATGCGCAATACGCTGCTCAAGGATTACGGAGTATGGCAATGGCTTACCGAATTGTTGACAAAGTTGACACCGATGTCTCTAAGTTAACGATTGATACTGCCGAGACACACTTGGTCTTTGTTGGGTTAACGACAATGAGTGATCCGCCGCGGCCAGAAATTTACAATGCTGTTAGACGCTGCCACGAAGCCAAGATTAAGATTATCATGGTTACTGGTGATTCAAAGCTCACAGCCAAGTCAGTTGCGGTTCAAATCGGATTAACTTCTGATAAAGCACGCGTTATTTCTGGAACAGAACTTGAGGCGATGAGCGATGATGAGTTACGTGAAGCCTTGAAGGGTGAAGTTATTTTTGCTAGGGTTGCCCCTGAACAAAAGTACAAGGTTGTTAAGACTTTGCAAGAAAATGGCGAAATTGTTGCCTCAACTGGTGATGGTGTTAATGACGCGCCAGCCTTAAAGCAAGCTGATATCGGGATTGCAATGGGGATGACTGGTACTGACGTTGCTAAGGATGCTGCCAATATTATCTTGACTGATGATAACTTCGCTTCAATTGTTGCTGCGATTGAAGAAGGCCGGGCCGTTTACAGTAACATTCGGAAGTTCTTGACGTATATTTTGACTTCCAATGTTCCTGAAGCCTTTCCGTCAATTTTGTTCCTCTTCTCCGGTGGTTTGATTCCACTGCCAATGACAGTTATGCAAATTTTAACGGTTGACCTCGGAACAGACATGCTGCCAGCATTAGGGCTTGGTGGCGAGGCCGTCGACCCAGACGTGATGAAGCAAGCTCCGAGAAAGCGTAATGAGCACTTGCTCAATCGCAGTGTTATCCTCCATGCATTCTTATGGTATGGCTTGATTTCAAGTATTATCTCGATTGGCGCATACTTCTTTGTCAATTCGCAAAATGGTTGGCCGCAAGCTGCCTTAGCCTCCAGTGGTCCTGTTTATATGCGGGCAACAACGATGGTCTTGGGTGCAATTGTCTTTACTCAGGTTGCCAATGTTTTGAACTGCCGGACCAACAAGGTTTCGATTTTCAAGAAGGGCTTGTTCAGCAATCACAATATTTGGTACGGGATTATCTTTGAAATCCTGCTCTTCCTTATTTTGACAGTAACACCTGGTTTACAACAATTATTCAACACGACAAGATTGTTACCAACAGATTGGTTATTCCTCTTCTGCCTGCCAATTCCACTTGTGCTAATTGATGAATTACGTAAATGGCTCTTTTTCCATAAAAAAGTTAAAGAATAAAAATAATAAAAACCGCTTATATATTAGGTAAGCGGTTTTTATTATGCTAAAATTAACTATTAAGGAGCATTAAAAAATGAAATGGATATCTACAATAACGCAAATTGGTAAACAAGCAATTAACCCGAAAGATAAAATGGTTATTTTGTTTGGTGAAAATGTTACTAAAGACTTAGTTGATGTATCGGTGATCCAAAAGTTTAGTGTGCAGACACCTGATAGTACATTCGTTTTTAAAAATGGTGATACCATTACAATTGATGGTCAAACCTATGTTGCTGCGTTTGTTGGCAGTATGGTTGAAAGTAACATGCGCGCCTTGGGTCATGCAACTTTATTTTTAGACCAGAAGAAGCCCAAGAACCCATTAGCCAATGGTATTTATCTTGAATTGGATGCTAAACAGACGCTGCCAGAATTCAAGGTAGATGATGACATTGTCTACGAACACATATAATTAGGATGGTTTAATGGAAAATCAACGAAAACACTTAAAGCGCAGTATTTTTGAAAAATGGTTTTTAAATAATCGCTTTAGTATTGTGTTGCTTAATGTCTTATTGTTCTTCCTTGTGATTTGGTTGTTCAATAAGATTTCTTTTGTTTTAAATCCAGCACGGCTGTTTTTTAGTGCGATCTTGCCGCCGCTTTTACTAGCAGTAATTCAATATTACATTATGAATCCACTGGTAGATATGCTTGAGCGTAAGTTTAAAGTGCCACGAGTTATTACCATTGCTGGACTTTTTATCTTAGTAGCAGTGCTGCTTGTTTGGACTGTCAACACGCTTTTGCCGATTATTCAAAGTCAGATTAATTCGTTAGTTAAGCATTGGCCCTACATTTGGCATAATGCAACTATCGTTATCCAGGATAAGTTAAGTGATCCGCAATTTCATAGTGTTAAAAACAATATTAACGATGCTATCACGCATGCACAAAACATGTTATTTAAATCTAGCCAGACAGCAGTTAATGCAGCGCTGGATAATATTTCATCGGCAATTAGCATTATTACTATTATTTTCATGACAGTTGTCACAGCACCGTTTATCCTGTTCTTTATGCTAAAAGACGGCCACCAATTACGGCCATATATTACGGAATTTGCTCCCAAACGCTGGCAAGAAAGTTTTAGTAAATTATTATATGAAATCAATGCTGCCTTAGCTTCATATATTCGTGGTCAGATTACCGTTGCTTTTTGGGTTGGCATTATGTTTTCAATTGGCTACACTATTATTGGGCAGCCATACGCAATTGCACTGGCGGTTTTAAGTGGCGTTTTAAACTTGATTCCGTATTTTGGGACGTTTATCGCTTTTATCCCTGCTTTAGTAATTGCAATTATGATCTCGCTACCAATGCTAGTTAAAGTGCTTATTGTGTTTGCAGTTGAGCAGACGATTGAGTCACGGGTAATTAGTCCACTGGTCTTGGGTAATAAAATGGCAATGCATCCAGTGACCACGATTTTGCTCTTAATCGGTGCCAGCTCTGTTTGGGGTCTTTGGGGCGTGATTTTTGGGATTCCAATTTATGCAATCTTGAAAATTATTATCATGCGCGTGTACAATTATTACCGTAAGGTCTCGCAGGTTTTTGCGGAGGATAAGAATGCTGCTTTAACCACAGAAGCTGCAGATAAGAAAGAAAAAATAACAAAAAAATAGAGGAAGTGTGGTTGTGAGCCACGCTTTTTTATTAAGGAGAAAACTATGACGAATCACGTTGTGTTGTATGAACCGTTGATGCCAGCTAATACTGGTAATATTGCTCGGACTTGTGCGGGGACAAATACGGTGTTAGATTTAATTGAGCCGTTGGGCTTTCAGATTGACGATAAAAAGATGAAGCGTGCAGGACTTGATTATTGGGATAAGGTAGATGTTCGGCGCCATGATGACCTTGAAGCATTTTTAAAAACACTAGGTCCGCAAGACGAGATGTACTTAATTTCGAAGTTTTCAGCGAAGAATTATGCCGAGGTTGATTATACTGATCCGGATAAAAATTATTACTTTGTTTTTGGAAAAGAAACAACTGGGTTGCCTGAGACCTTCATGCGCGAGTACTATGACCGCAATTTGCGCATTCCAATGTCGGACAATATTCGCTGCTATAACCTATCTAACTCTGTAGCGATGGTCTTACTTGAAGCACTGCGCCAGCAAGGCTTTCCGAATATGGAGACAGCTCATCATTACGAAAATGATAAGTTGAAGGATGATTATAACCGTCCTGAGCGTTACGAAAGAAATTTAGGAGAAGAATAAATAATGGATTTTGTTAAGGAAACACCAGTAATGGTTAAGAACTTTCACTATGACATTAATGAAGAACCAGAAACAAAGGATCAAGTTAATTTTGGCCTGAAAAAGGTTGAAAGACAAAATGATGACGGGACAACTGATGCTGGTAAAGATGGCAGTTATTTTGATGTGACAGTTATTTTTGATGTTGCGCCAGCACCCGGCGAATTTTCTGTAAGTGGGATGATTAGTCAAATTGTTCAAATTAAGGATTATTTTGGTGATGGCAGCGATCTTGATAAGACCGACTATAAGCTGCTCAGTCGCCCGTTAGTTGAGTATATTGAAACTTTAACTTATGAAGTTACGCAAATTACCCTGGATCAACCGGTTAATTTGAACTTCCAAGCTAACTTTTAGGCCCTAATTAGGTGCAATTATGCCTAAGAAAAGGAGAAAACCAACTAAAAAACGTAAGAAGGCGCAAAATACAGGGATAACTTGGTCGGTTATTGGTCTTATTCAGCTTATTATTGCAGTTTGGACATTTGTAAAATTTGGTATTTTGGGTAAACAAATTGCCAATTGTTTTCGTTTGTTTTTTGGCGATTCATATTTACTAGCAGCAGGTTTATTTGGCCTGTTTGGTTTGGTAATGCTGATTTATAACAAGCCGATGCACTTTAAATTCAAGCGCAGTTACGGTTTGTTTTTGGCAATTTTAGGAATACTAGTAATTCAGAGTAGCATTTATTTTGAGCATGAGTTGGTTAATAATGCTTTTATGAATGTTTTTTGGCATGAGATTTCTGCCGAATTTGGTCGAGCAGCGATAACCGTGCCAGTTGGCGGTGGGATTATCGGTGCTCTCTGCTATCAATTATTTTATCAGTTGCTTGGTCATCTTGGCTTACGCGTAATCGCAGTTTTGTTGGTTCCGGTTGGGCTGTTAATGTTTTTTGATGTTAAATTTAGAACGATTATTAAGAGATTTCAATCCGTCAGTCAGCTTTTTATAGTTAAAAACCAACAAGCAGGGACCAAAATTAAAGACAAGTATGCGGTGTTGCGTGAGAAGCAATTACAAAAACGCGAAGAGCAGCAAGCGCGGGATTTGAATGATCCGCTAAACTCGGAATCAGCGATTTTTCCTAATGTTAATGACTTTACGGTTGAAAAAGATGAAACTGAAGAGCCACCTGCACAAGAGGACCCATCTGAAACAGAGCAATTCCAATCTTCAACTACTGAGGATGAACCGCAAATTCAAATTGCCGGTCAGGAAGTCTCTAAGTCAAGTGAGCCAGAAGCTATTGAACCACAGGCAAAACCAACAACTGATAAACAAGAAGAATCAAGTTTACCAAAGTCACATTCGTTTGCTGATGAAGACAAAAAAATGCTGCAGGAGTTAGCAGATGTCGACCACGGTGAATTGAAAACGCAGCAGAAGACTAACCCTCAATATCGTAAACCGCCACTATCACTGCTTAATCCAGTCAAAAATACTGACCAAAGTTCGGATAAGGCGTTAATTCGGCAAAATACACAAACGTTGCAAACAACTTTTAAGAGTTTTGGTGTCAATGTCATCATCAAGAAGGCAATTTTGGGGCCAACAATTACGCGTTACGAAGTTCAACCTGCCGTTGGTGTTAAGGTTAGCAGAATTGTCAACTTGGCCGATGACTTGGCGCTAGCGTTAGCTGCCAAGGACATTAGAATCGAAGCGCCAATTCCGGGTAAACCGTTCATCGGCATTGAGGTGCCTAACCGAACGACCTCAGTTGTTGCCTTTAAGGATGTCATGCAGCATCAAGATGCCAAGGCGCAACAAGAACCAATGGTTGTGCCTCTAGGCAAGGATGTAACGGGTCAAACAATTTCAGCTAATTTAGCTAAAATGCCGCACTTGTTAATTGCTGGTTCGACTGGTTCTGGTAAGTCCGTGGCGATTAACACGATTTTAACCAGTATTTTAATGAAGGCAATGCCTGATCAAGTTAAATTGATTTTAATTGATCCTAAGATGGTTGAGTTGTCAGTCTATAATGGCGTACCGCACTTGTTAATTCCGGTTGTAACTGATGCCAAGTTAGCTGCCAATGCATTAAGCAAGGCCGTTAAGGAAATGGAGCGGCGTTATAAATTATTTGCGGCTAGTGGTGCCCGCAACATGGGTGAATTTAACGAAAAAGTTCGTCTAAACAATCAAGATAAGTCAAAACCGGCAATGAAGCCATTACCTTATATTTTGGTTGTGGTTGACGAATTAAGTGACTTGATGATGGTTGGTGGTCATGATGTGGAAGGTGCAATTGTCCGTTTGGGGCAAATGGCGCGTGCAGCCGGAATTCACATGATTTTGGCAACGCAAAGACCGAGTGTTGACGTGATTACAGGTTTAATTAAGGCCAATGTACCATCGCGAATTTCATTTGCTGTCTCCAGTGGGGTTGATTCACGAACAATTTTAGATCAAACTGGAGCTGAAAAATTGCTGGGACGTGGAGATATGCTATATATGCCTGTAGGTGCGTCAAAGCCCGAACGAATTCAGGGTGCCTATGTGTCTTCCAGTGAAGTTGAAAAAGTAATCTTATGGGTTAAAGAGCAGCAGAAGCCTGTATATGATGAAGAAATGATTCCGCAACAGGGCAGCGATAATGCGACAGATGACGATGAGCCGGAAGATGAATTCTATAATCAGGCAGTCGACTTAGTTAGACGCCAGCAGACTGCTAGTGTTTCAATGTTGCAACGCCGCTTTAGAATTGGTTATAATCGAGCTGCAAGAATTGTGGACGAGATGGAAGCAAAAGGTGTCGTTGGTCCTTCAGAAGGATCAAAGCCGCGCCAAGTCTTGCTGCCACCTGAAGAAACTGCTGAAAAATAATTTTTAAGAAAGTTTAGCATGTGGCAATTTTAGCTAATTTTACGGCTGAATAATGTTAGAATTAACTCGAACATTGTGATCGTAAAAGTGTAGAATTGAACAAGTAATTGTTATATAATTTGTAATGCTGTACAGATTAATAGCTCTTAATTGAGCAGAAAAGGAATGTTAGAATGCAGCGAGCAATTGTTTTTGGTGCTACTGGTGGAATAGGACAGGCTATTTGTGCGGATTTGGCACAAGATGGTTGGTCGCTTTATGTTCATTGCAGTCAAAATTGGCAAGCTGCTTGTGAGTTAAGCGAAAACTTAGCCAAGCAGTTTCCCCAACAAGATTTTATTCCAATTAAACTTAGTTTTTTAGTTGATAATAATGATTTACAAACCTTTGTTCAGGGATTATTGCCGATTAATGCGGTTGTTTTTGCGCAGGGCATTACCGATTATAATTTTGTCAGCGGGCAAAATCTATCTAAGATTGATCAAGTTATGATGGTTAATCTGACAGTACCAATTAAATTAACTGGCTTGCTTGAGCCGCTGTTAATTAAGAATGATTTTAGTCGAATTGTATATCTGGGTTCGGTTTATGGTGGTCAAGGTAGTGCAATGGAAGCTGTTTATAGTAGTTCAAAGGCGGGGCTAACCCGCTTTGCTCAAAGCTATGCGCGTGAAGTCGCGTCGGCTAATTTGACAGTTAATGTCATTGCTCCTGGTGCGGTTAACACGCCGATGAACGCGATGTTTGCACCGGAAACGATGGAAGAGGTCAAGGGTGAAATTCCTGCTGGTCGGCTTGCCGAGGGCAGCGATATTTCATTCTGGGTCAAGAATTTGCTCAATCTTCGCTCTGGCTATTTAACAGGTCAGACGATTTATGTCAGCGGCGGCTGGCTTTTGTAAATGTAAAATAAAGTAGTAGTATATGTTATACTCAAGTTGTTATGTTAGTAAAGAATTTTTAAAGAGGTAACCATGGCAGATATCGGAGATAAATTACGCAGTGCCAGAGAGGCAAAGGGACTTTCAATTGCAGATATTGAAAAAGCAACCAAAATTCAAGGTAGATATCTGACGGCAATTGAACAAAATGATTTTGATAAACTTCCCGGGGACTTTTATGTGCGAGCTTTTATTAGACAATATGCCCAGATTGTCGGCTTAGATGGCAAGCAGCTGCTCAGTGAATACCATCAAGAAGTTCCTGTTGCCCAACCAGATGAGTATGTTGAGGATTCGATTGATAACAAGAGTGAGGAAGTTCGCAAGACAACCAGCAACAAAAAGAAATTATGGAAGAACTACCTCCCACGGATTATTGTGGGTCTGGGAGTGATTGTTGTGATTTTGGTTTGCTACGTGGTCTATGCTCACTTTTCAGCAAGTCATAATCAGGGTACTAATCCAGATAGTGGTGTTTCAATTTCTTCAGAAAATACTAATAAGCCTAAGAAAAAGAAGCCAATTGCAGTTAATCCAGTTAAGATTAAGGAGTTAGCTGCTAATCAATTCCAAATTACTGGCTTGAAGAAAAATCGTAATTTAGTTGTGCGTGCTGGCGATCAAAGCATTACTGTCACTATTTCATTTAATGGTGTTAGACAAGCATCACAAACCTTGGCAGCTGGTCAAAAGCAAACGATTGCCATTCCGACTAATGCTCAAAACGTTGGTGTTAACTTGAGTAATGCTTCAGGCACTAAGGTAACAGTTGGCGGTAAAAAAGTACCATATAACGACCAAAATGGCTATTTGAGTTTAACTTTATTGATTGGTAAACAGCGCAGTCAGACTACAAGTCAGTCAAATTCAACCAATGATTATCGGTCAAATACCAATAACGGCACTAATAGTACCAATTCTGGTCAGTCTACTCATAATTCAAATAAGCAGGCAGCTCATAACAATAGTACTGACAATAGTTCACAACATAATCAAACTACCCAAAATAATGGTCAGAGCAATAACCAGACTAATACTAATAATGGTAACCAGTCTGGAAGTTCAACTCACTCTTCAACCACTAATAATGGCAGATAATTATCAAATATAGGAGAAGTAGTAGAGAATGAATTTACCCAATAAATTAACTGTTTTTAGAATATTTTTAATTCCGGTATTTGTGTTAATCGTCATGTTTGGCGGCAATGCAAGTACACAAGTTGGTGGCAGTACCGTATATTGGCGGTTAGTAATTGCTGCAGTTGTCTTTGCAGTTGCTTCTGCAACGGACTGGTTTGATGGACACATTGCGCGGTCACGCAATATGGTAACTAACTTTGGTAAATTTGCCGACCCATTAGCTGATAAAATGTTAACAATGACTGCCTTCATTATGCTGGTTGAATTAAAATTGGCACCAGCTTGGGTGGTTGTAATTATTGTTTGTCGTGAGCTTGCAGTCACTGGTTTGCGGTTGATTCTAGCAGAAAACAAGGGTCAAGTAATGGCTGCAGCAATGCCTGGTAAGATTAAAACAACTTGTCAAATGCTGTCTGTTATTTTCTTACTGATTGGTAATTTTTACTACATTGGGACAGTTTTATTGTACCTCGCATTAATCTTTACGATCTACTCTGGCTGGGATTACTTCCACAGTTCATGGGATGTTTTCAAGGGTTCAATGTAACAAAATAAATGAATTTAAGTAAAAAAGCACTAACTTTGTTAGTGCTTTTTTTGTGCATATTTTTAAAATGCTAAACTAGCAAAAATTCAATATTTTTGCTTAATTAATTTTTGATTGTTAGCATTAAATTAATAGAACTGTTAAAAAGGAGAATATGCATGAGTAAAAAAATTCCAATGGTTGAATTTAGAAATGTCTCGAAAGTCTACTCTAAGAGCGAAAAGCCGGCTGTTGAGAATATTAGTTTCACAATTGAAAAAGGTGAATTTTGCTGTTTAATTGGCACTTCCGGTTCAGGCAAGACAACATTAATGCGAATGATTAACCGGATGAATAGTGTGACTAAAGGCGAAGTTTTTGTAGAAGGTAAAAATGTTAAGTCATTTAATCCCGTGAATCTCCGGCGTCATATTGGCTATGTTATTCAAAATAATGGCTTAATGCCACACATGACAATTCGTCAAAATATTGTTTTGGTCCCCAAATTGTTGAAGTGGCCAAAAGAAAAATTGGATAAGGAAGCAGAAGAATTAATTGCGATGGCAGAATTACCCAAAGATTATTTGGATCGCTATCCTAAAGAATTATCTGGCGGACAACAACAACGAATTGGTGTCGTGCGGGCTCTTGCAGCGGACCAAAGTTTGATTTTAATGGATGAACCGTTTGGTGCTCTAGATCCAATTACACGTGAAAGTTTACAAAATTTGGTGCAACATTTACAAACTAAGTTAGGCAAAACAATCGTGTTTGTTACTCACGACATGGATGAGGCACTAAAATTAGCAACAAAGATTGTTGTTTTGCATAATGGTCAGTTAATTCAGGTGGGGACGCCGGATGAAATATTGCATCACCCCGCTAATGATTTTGTAAAGACTCTAATTGGCGAGGAGCGTTTAGCAGCCGCCAAGTATGAAACGGTACAGGTTAAAAACGTAATGTTGACTGATCCGGTTCAGATTAATCTTGGTGCGACACTATCACAAGCCTTAACCATGATGAAAGAGCATCATGTTGATACCTTGCTAGTAGTTGATGATGAAAATCACTTAAAGGGCTACATTTCAATTGATGCGTTGCAGCGTAAATATCAATCGTTGACTAGCGTCAGTGATATTTTGCAACAGGTAGCTTATACTGTCGGACCCGAAGAATATTTGCGTGACAATTTTAGTCGTATTCTAAGTCGTAATGGTCGATACATTCCAGTGGTTGATTCTGAACAAAAATTAGTCGGCATTGTTACGCGGTCGAGTTTAGTCAATGTTGTTTATGAATCAATCTGGGGCGGTAAATCAACTAATAGTCAATTAGCAAAAGAGGCGAAGTAATATGTCAGCCTTTTTTGCACAACATGGTTCAGAGTTAATTGTTAAAACTTGGCAGCAGATTTATATCTCAGCAATTGCCTTGGCACTGGGAATTTTAGTTGCAGTGCCGCTGAGTGTTATTTTGTTAAAATTTCCCCGAACAGCTAAAGTCGTCGTTGCCTTTGCCAGCATGTTACAGACAATTCCCGCACTAGCACTACTCGCGATTATGATTCCCTTTTTCGGAATTGGTCAAGTGCCAGCAATAATTGCGTTATTTTTATATAGCTTAATGCCGATTTTACGTAACACTTATGTTGGCTTAACAGGAGTAAATCAGGATACAATTGATTCAGCGCGTGGTCTGGGCATGACGCAGCTGCAATTAATCACGAAAGTTGACTTGCCACTAGCAATGCCAGTAATTATGGCCGGAATCAGATTATCGGCAATTTATGTGATTGCCTGGGCGACGCTGGCTTCCTACATTGGAGCCGGCGGTTTAGGTGACTTCATTTTCAACGGGTTAAGCCTCTACCAACCGAGTTTGATTTTGGGTGGCACGATTCCTGTAATTATTTTAGCGTTATTAACTGATTACCTTTTAGGTAAACTGGAAAAAAGATTAACGCCAAAGGGAATATAGGGGGTGCTGAAAATGAAAAAACAAGTCAAAAAATTCTTTCTAATTGTTAATATTTTAATTGTAACTGTTGCTATAAGCGCGTGTGGCTTGCCCGGATTGTCAGACAGTCAGGGCAGCAGCCAAAATATTCGCATCACAGCTTTGACGACAACAGAATCACAAATAGTAGCGAATATTATTGCGCAACTGATTGAGCATGAAACGCCATACAAAGCAACTATCGTGAATAATTTAGGCTCGGCACCAATGCAGCATCAGGCGTTATATCGCCATGACGCCGATATTCAGGCTGCAGCTTATGACGGTGGAGAGCTAACCGCCAATCTTTTAATGGCACCGATTAAAGACTCTAAAAGAGCAAATGACACGGTTCGTCGTGAAGTTAAAAAGTGGTGGGATCAGACATATTTACATACATATGGTTTTGCTAATAATTATGCTTTTATGGTTAATCGAAAAGAGCAAAAGCAAGATCATCTTTACAATATTTCTGACTTAAAAAAATATCAGAACAAGTTTTCTGTTGGAGTTGCGTCAGAGTGGGTTAATGCACCAGGAGTTGGCTATTCTAACTTCCAGACAGCTTACGGCATTACTTTTAGCAAGTTGCATCCGATGAACATTGGACTGGTATATTCGGCACTTAAAAGTGGCAAAATGAATGTTATCCTTGGTTATTCAACCGATGGGCGAATTGATAGCTATCACTTGAATTTGCTTAAGGATAACAAGCACTTTTTCCCACCGTATAATTGTGGAATGTTGATTAATAATTATGTTTTACGCGAACATCCAGAGTTAAAGCCATTATTGATGCGACTGGTTGGTCATATTAATGTTCATGAAATTCGGGCGATGAATTACCAAGTTGATGATCATTTGCTTGAGCCCGCAACGGTTGCTCATCAGTTTTTAGTTAAGCATCATTACTTTAAGGAGGCGCAATAATGGCTAAGTTATCGTTATGGCAGCAGTTTATCTATTATTACCAACACAATGGCAGTTATGTGCTAGCGCAATTTAATCGAACATTTTTAATTTCAATTTATGGTGTTTTATTTGCGGCTATTATTGGCATTCCCGTGGGCATTTGCATCTCTCGCAATACCCACTTAGGTGACTTTGTAGTTGAAATTGCTAATTTTATCCAAACTATTCCGTCGCTAGCGCTACTTTCAATTGTCATGATTGGGCTGGGACTCGGCGTAATGACGGTAATTGTTACCGTGACGCTATATTCGCTGCTGCCAATTATTAAGAATACTTATACGGGCATGCGTAATGTCGATCGAAACATAATTGATTCGGGAAAAGGAATGGGTATGACAAGATTGCAGCTTTTGTACTTAGTAAAGCTGCCACTATCAATGTCTGTAATTGTTGCCGGCTTGAAAAATGCGCTTGTGATTGCAATTGGTATTACCTCGATTGGCTCCTTTGTCGGTGCTGGCGGGTTAGGCGACATTATCATTAGGGGGACGAATGCGACTAATGGTAGTGCGATCATTTTAGCTGGTGCCGTGCCAACAGCGTTAATGGCGATATTGGCTGATGTGGTTTTAAATCTTTTACAACAGTGGTTACAGCCAAAAGGATTGCGCTAGTAATTTTTTCGCAAAAAAAGATACTTTTAGCGTATTTAATAATGTGGAATAAAAGGATAAACGTTTGTTCGGTTTTCCTTGCAAATAAGCAAGAAATCAAAGTATAATTAATTAGTATTAAATAGAGGAGGCAAATCGCTTGGCCAAAGACGAAAAACAAAAGGCACTGGAAAGTGCATTGAAAAAAATTGAAAAGAATTTTGGTAAAGGCGCCGTAATGCGAATGGGTGACAAGGCTGATACCGAAATTTCGACGGTTCCGTCCGGTTCACTAGCACTTGATGCGGCTTTAGGTGTTGGCGGTTACCCACGAGGAAGAATTATTGAAATTTATGGGCCTGAATCTTCTGGTAAGACGACGGTTGCTTTGCATGCCGTTGCTGAAGTTCAAAAGCGTGGTGGTACTGCTGCTTATATCGATGCCGAAAACGCAATGGATCCTGCATATGCTCAAGCTTTAGGTGTTGACGTTGACGCGCTGATTTTGTCACAGCCGAATACTGGTGAGGAAGGTTTGCAAATTGCCGATACCTTGATTGCCAGTGGAGCTATTGATATTTTGATTGTCGATTCTGTTGCCGCCTTAGTGCCGCAAGCTGAAATTGACGGTGATATTGGTGATAGTCACGTTGGTTTGCAGGCGCGGTTAATGAGTCAGGCGTTGCGTAAACTTTCCGGTAATATTAATAAGACCAAAACCATTGCGATTTTTATTAATCAAATTCGGGAAAAAGTCGGTATTATGTTCGGTAACCCTGAAACCACACCTGGTGGCCGTGCTTTAAAATTTTATTCAACAATTCGTTTGGAAATTAGACGAGCTGAAAAAATCAAGCAGACTGGTGGCGACATTACTGGTAACCGAGTAAAAATTAAAGTAGTCAAGAATAAGGTTGCGCCACCATTTAAGGTTGCTGAAGTCGATATGATGTATGGTAAGGGTATTTCTCAAAGCGGAGAATTGCTCGACATGGCAGCTGATAAGGATATTATTGCTAAGGCTGGTTCGTGGTATTCATACAATAATGAGAGAATTGGTCAAGGCCGAGAAAACGCCAAGAAGTACCTTGAAGAGCACCAAGATATTTATAACGACGTTCAGCATCAAGTCCGCCAAGCTTATGGAATTGATGAAAAGTCAATCGCTGACCGTGAAGATCCGGAAAAAGTTAAAGTTAAAAAAGCAAAAGATGAAAATGTGACAAAGGAAGCTGCAGAAAAAGAAACTGACAACAAAAGCAAATAGAGTTGAAGAAATTAACCTTGACCTTGGAATTTAAGGCAAGGTTTTTTTCTTGGTGATTGACATGTGTCCCGCGGTTCTTTATCATTAATATTGTGTGAATAATCTAAAAAATAAAAAAAGGCGATAGTAATCATGACAAATATAATTTTGATTCCCGTCGCAGTTGCTATTATTTCAATTATAATTGGCTTAGGAATTGGTTATGCAATTCGTAAACATATTTGGGAAAAAAATGCCCAGAATGCGCAAAATGATGCTGACCATATTTTAACCGATGCAAAAGCACAAGTTGCTGCTGCAAAAACCGAGGTTAATGCGCAAAAGCAGGCTACCGAGGCCTTAAAGCAAAGTGCTGAAAACACTAAAAAAGAGAAGATTCTTGAAGCTCAAGAAAAAATTCAGGATTATCGGCAAAAAGTGGAAGACGAATTAAATGTTAAGCGTGACACAATTGCGCGTGACAATAATCGGCTGAAACAACGAGAAGATACCCTTGATCATAAGAATTCTTTACTTAAAGAACAAGAGAATGAACTCAACCAAAAAAAGGATCAACTACAAAAACAGCAGGAAGAACTGGATGACAAGGTTAAGACTGCTGCTGAGTTAGTCGATCAAAGACAACAGAAGTTGTATGAAGTTGCTCATCTTGACAAGCAGCAGGCTAAGAAGTTAGTGTTAGACCAATTAGCTGATGAACTAGTCAAAGAGCGAGCAGAAATGATTAAGGACAGCAATGAAGAGGTAGCTGCAAAGGCAGACCACTATGCTCGTCAAGTAATCATTGATGCTATTCAAAGTAGTTCTGCAGATACAGTGGCCGAAACCACGGTATCTGTAGTTGATTTGCCTAATGAAGAGATGAAAGGACGAATTATCGGTCGTGAAGGCCGGAATATTCGTTCATTTGAGGCGCTGACAGGTATTGATTTAATTATTGATGATACGCCTAAAGTGGTCACTCTTAGCGGCTTTGACGCAATTAGACGTGAGATTGCCAAACGGGCAATGGAGCGGCTAGTTAAAGATGGGCGAATTCACCCTGCTCGAATTGAAGAGACGGTGGATAAGGCGCGTAAGGAAGTCAATGACGATATTTATGAGGCCGGTGAAAGCGCATTAATGGAACTGGGAATTCACAAGATGAACCCTGAACTCGTTAAGACGCTTGGGCGCTTGAAGTATCGTACTTCATACGGACAAAATGTACTTGGTCACTCAATTGAGGTGGCCAAGCTTGCTGGTACTATGGCAGCA
This sequence comes from Lactobacillus sp. ESL0677, assembly GCF_029392875.1. Classification (NCBI taxonomy): domain Bacteria; kingdom Bacillati; phylum Bacillota; class Bacilli; order Lactobacillales; family Lactobacillaceae; genus Lactobacillus; species Lactobacillus sp. ESL0677. Next base: position 580,076 of record NZ_CP113946.1, read on the forward strand.
GAACTTGGTTTAAATGAAAAATTAGCGGTTCGCGCGGGATTATTACACGATATTGGAAAAGCCATCGACCATGATATTGAAGGTTCACACGTAGAAATTGGTGTGGAATTAGCACGGAAGTATCATGAGTCAGATGTTGTTGTTAACGCAATTGCAGCCCACCACGGGGATGTGCCGAAGTTGTCGTTTATTGCTGAACTGGTTGTTGCAGCAGATACGCTTTCTTCGGCAAGACCGGGGGCGAGAAGCGAGAGTTTAGAAAACTATATTAGACGGCTAACTGAACTTGAGCAGATTGCTAAGAGGTATGAAGGAGTTAAGCAGGCTTACGCCATTCAAGCTGGACGTGAAGTTCGGGTAATGGTCGAGCCAGAGAAAATTTCGGACGATCGAATTACCGTTTTGGCACGTGATATTCGGAATCAAGTTGAAAAAGAGCTTGATTATCCTGGTAATATTAAAATTACAGTTATCCGTGAAAAACGGGTTGTGGCAGTTGCAAAATAAAAAGACTAGATTCAGTTGAATCTGGTCTTTTTATTTAAATAGCTAATTTGTGCATTTTTGCCCAAGCCTGTATAATTAAAACCAACTAAATTATGAAAGTAGTCAAGTTATGTTTAAAATTATCGTTGAATTATTCTTTTTAGTGATCATTCAGGCGGCTATTACCCCTTTTATTAGACGGTTGGCCTTTGTTTTGGGGGCAGTTGATAACCCCAATGCTAGACGTGTCAATAAAACACCGATGCCAACTTTAGGTGGGCTAGGTATTTTTGTGACTTTTAATATTGGCGTTTTTGTGCTGTTGCGGGAACAATTTCCAACGCATGAAACGTTCAGTATTTTGCTTGCATCAAGTGTCGTTGTGTTGACGGGGATGATTGATGATATTTTGGAGTTGCGGCCCCGACAAAAAATGTTTGGGATTTTCGTTGGTGCGTTAGTAATTTATTTCTTGGGCGGGATTAAGATGAACGTCCTCAATGTGCCGTTTATTAATAAGCAAATTAATTTAGGTTGGTGGAGCCTGCCAATTACTATTTTTTGGATTTTGGCTTTGACTAATGCTGTTAATTTAATTGATGGTTTAGACGGACTGGCCGATGGCGTATCAATGATTTCCCTGTTTACAATGGGAATCGTTGGTTACTTTTTCTTGCATACGCGGCAATTGTATATTCCGATTGCGTGTTTTATGCTTGCGGCATGTTTACTTGGCTTTTTACCTTATAATTTTCATCCAGCAAAGATGTTTTTAGGCGATACTGGCGCGCTGTATATCGGCTTTATGATTGCCGTTTTTTCACTTAAGGGATTGAAAAACGTTACGTTCATTTCATTGCTGGTACCAATAATTATTTTGGGCGTGCCAATTACCGATACAATTTATGCGATGATTCGGCGTAAGTTAAACAAACGCCCAGTTTCGCAGGCTGATAAGCATCATTTGCATCATCAGCTAATGCGAATGGGGCTAACCCACCGGCAAACTGTATTGACGATTTATGCGCTGTCGCTAATTTTTTCCTTTATTTCATTGCTCTTTTTGTTGTCGCCAACTTGGGGAACGTGGCTACTAATTATTGGTCTTTTGCTTGCTTTAGAGCTATTTGTGGAATCAATTGGCTTGTTAGGCGAAAAGTATAAGCCGCTTTTGCATTTAACGCAGAAGATAATTAGTGCGCGTAGTACTAAGGATCCGACTATCGAGGTTTGGCATTTAGGTCAGGATAAACCAGAACAGTTAAAGCATCACCATAATAATGAAGACTAGAATTAGTTTAATAGCATTAAATTGGGGTTGCTAAGAAATAATTGGCTAAAAATTATTACATTCAAAAAAAGACCCAGTAGGAATAACGCCTATTAGGTCTTTTTTTCTATTTTTCATGATAATTATGTGCAGTAACTGGCAACTCATTATAACGCTTTTCGCCGTTAATAAACGTGACTTTGCCGGCAAGTAAGTTGGTTAGCTCTTTTTCAAGGGTAGCTTGGTCGTCTTCGTCGATAAAGAGGTGAATAGCAATGTCAACACCATAATCAATTTTAGCAACATAGATCTCTTTTTGTTTTAAAAAATGGTCTATTTCATCAAAACGGTTATAGGCAACGTGGAAAATGATTTCTTGTTGCTGAACTCGTTTAACAACGCCAATTGCTTGCGCGCCCTCACTGACACTGTTGGAATAGGCTCTAATTAAACCGCCAGCACCAAGTTTGATGCCGCCAAAATAGCGGGTAACAACAACAGTTACATTTTTCAACTTCATTAGTTGCAATGCCTTTAATTCGGGGACACCAGCGGTTCCGGAAGGTTCGCCATTGTCGCTAGCCTTGACGTGATCGTCGTTGAAGCCAATCGTGTAAGCAAAGGTGTTGTGAGTGGCATCACGGTATTTTTTACTGATTGTCGCAATAAATTCTTCGGCCTCGGCTACAGAAGTTGTTCTTGCTAAACTGGCGATAAAACGGCTTTTTTTGATGATAATTTCATGGTCGCCGTTTGTTTTAATTGTTAAATAATTTTTGTTAGTCAAAAGATTTTGCCTTCTTTTTGCGTATTTATTAATGGAGGCAGTGAAATGGAAGATTTAATGAGCCTCGCAGGTCGCCAATGGATTGGCGGTCAAGAGGATTTTAGCACAAATAAAGCACTGACGAAAATTGCTGCGATTGTTGATGACCGGTGTAATCGTTGTGGTGCCAAAGTTAGCGCCCAACTGCCTAATGGTAAAAAATACTGCCGCGCATGCATAAATATTGGACGACTAGTCGAAGGCGATTATTTGGTGCGCAATCAGATGGTGGTTAATTTTCCACCTCTCAAAACTGGCGGGTTAACGTGGCAAGGTGAACTAACTGCTGCGCAGGCACAAATCTCACAGCAGCTCGTTGATAATTTTAACCAGCACCATAATGTCTTGGTTCACGCTGTAACGGGTGCGGGTAAAACAGAAATGTTGTTTGCCTTACTAGCGGAATGCTTTAAGTTGGGGCAGCGCGCTTGCATTGCTACGCCGCGAATTGATGTGGTAAACGAACTGTATCCTAGGCTGCAAGCGGCATTTGGCCAAATTACAATCGGGATGTATCATGGTCGCAAATACCAAGAGCCGCAGCTAGACCAGTTGACGATTTGCACAACGCACCAATTATTAAAATTTTATCAAGCCTTTGATTTATTAGTGATCGACGAAGTTGACTCGTTTCCTTATGCCAATAATGCCCAGCTTCATTTTGGTGCGCAAAATGCGGTTAAGGGAAATGGGGTTCGCGTTTATTTAACCGCAACACCAACCGCCGATTTACTAGCTCAAGTCAAGGCTGGACAACTGCAAATTTTAAAGTTAAAGCGGCGCTTTCACGGGGGCAAACTTCCAATTCCCAAGGAAAAGCTGTTTTTGCGGCCGTTTTTAAATCGCGGCAAGATTCATCCTAAATTGATGGCTGAAATTTTGAAAGTAATTGCGGCAGATCATCCGTTGCTGTTATTTGTGCCGCGAATTGAGCAAATACCGCTGTATTTAGCAGCACTTAAACAAGAGGCGGAATTAGCAGATGTAGCAATGGCTGGCGTGCATGCTGGCGATAAAAAGCGTCTAGAAAAGGTGCAGCAATTTCGTCAACAGCAGCTGCAGATTTTAATAACCACGACGATTTTAGAGCGCGGCGTAACGTTTAATCATGTTTGGGTAATTGTCATTGCCGCCGATGACCGCATTTACCAGGCGGCCAGCCTTGTCCAAATTGCCGGGCGAGTTGGTCGAGCAAAAGATGACAATAATGGGTTGGTCTTATTTTGCTATCACAAATATACAGCAAGTTTACGCAGCGCAATGAAGCAGATTAGGGCGATGAACCGATGAATAATTGTCTATTGTGCGGGCAGCAATTTGTGCCTGCTGTTTCGTTGTTACAAGTTTTTTCATGGAAAAAAGTACGCATGCAGCGCATTTGTACTAATTGCTTGGCTAAATTTCAGCGATTAAAATCCTCCAGGTGTTCCACCTGTGCTAGTGAATTATCACAAAATGGTGTGTGCTCAGATTGTCAAACTTGGCAGCATATTTATGGTCCTAAATTATTGCAGCACCATGCTATTTTTCGTTATAACGATGCTTTTCACGACTTGATGGTTAATTATAAGCGCTATGGTGATTATGTCTTAAGAGCAGTGCTTCAGGAATTGTGTTATCAAGAGCTGCAATTAATTACGGCAGACTATTATGTTCCTGTGCCAACTTCGCCCGCTCACTTTAATAAGCGGCAGTTTGACACAATTAGTGCAATTTATGGTGATTTAGTTCCGCTAACGGAGATTTTAGTTAAAAAAAGTGATTCTGGTGCTCAAGGAGAAAAGAATCGGCGCGAGCGCTTAATTACCCCGCAAAGTTTTGGTGTAAAAAATAAAATACATAATCTTAATCAAAAAAAGATATTACTTGTGGATGATATTTATACTACCGGACGAACGCTGTATCATGCGCGGGATGCGCTAGTAGCCGAATTTCCAACAGCCAAGGTTGAAAGTTTTTCAATTTGCAGGTAAGTTATCTCTTGTTTAGCGCTTTCAAGTTTTGTTATAATATAAATAACGAAAAGCTGCTAGGCAGCTCGAAAGGAGAATCTCATTATGTTAAAGTATAATGTTCGTGGTGAAAATATTGAGGTAACTGATGCGTTAAGAAGTTACGTGGAGAAGCGGCTAAAGAAGTTAGAAAAATATTTTGAATTAAATCAAGATATGATTGCTCACGTTAATTTGAAGGTTTATCGCGACCATACAGCTAAAGTTGAAGTTACTATTCCACTGCCATACTTAGTATTGAGAGCTGAGGATACAACAGATGATATGTATCGCAGCATTGACTTTGTTTCTGAAAAATTGGAACGGCAAATTAGAAAATATAAGACACGGGTAAACCGTAAGAGTCGTGAAAAAGGAATTAACGATTTCTTTGTAGAAACTCCAGAAGAAGAAAAGAGAGAGAAGCCAATCAGCGAATTTGATATTGTCCGCAATAAGCAAATTGGCTTGAAACCAATGAGTCCTGAAGAAGCAATTTTACAAATGAATATGTTGGAACATGATTTCTTTGTCTTTCAGGATGCAGAAACTAACGGCACAAGTGTTGTTTATCGCAGAAATGATGGTCGTTACGGTTTAATTGAAACTAAATAAAAATAACATTTTATTAGTTAAGGCCCCACATTTAATGTGAGGTCTTTGTTTTGTTTATTTTTCATTTTGCGTTAATCATGGTAAAATTATCTTGTGTTTTTATACTTAAGTACAATTTAAGGATCGATTTAATGGTAAACATTTTAAAGAAACTCTATAACAACGATAAACGAGAACTTAAAAAGTTCGAAAATATAGCAAGTCAGGTTGAAAGTCATGCTGACGAGTACAGTAAATTTTCTGATGAGCAACTAAAGGCTAAGACGCCAGAATTTCAGGAGAGATTGAAGAAGGGTGAGAATCTAGATGCAATTTTACCTGAAGCTTTTGCGGTTGCCAGAGAAGGTGCTAAGAGAGTCTTAGGGTTATATCCATTCCACGTTCAAATTTTGGGTGGAATTGCCTTGCACTTTGGGAATATTGCCGAAATGATGACTGGTGAAGGTAAAACTTTAACAGCCACCATGCCGGTTTATTTGAATGCATTGACTGGTAAAGGTGTTCACGTAGTTACGGTTAACGAATACTTGTCAAGTCGTGACGAAGAAGAAATGGGCCAACTATATAAGTGGTTAGGTCTGACAGTGGGCTTAAATTTGAACTCAATGGCGCCAGATGAAAAGCGGGCTGCATATAGTTGCGACGTTACTTATTCAACTAACTCGGAACTTGGTTTTGATTACTTGCGTGACAACATGGTTGTCTACAAGGAGCAGATGGTTCAAAGACCGCTTAATTATGCAATCATTGATGAGGTCGACTCAATTTTAATTGATGAAGCCAGAACGCCACTGATTATTTCTGGTGAAGCTGAACAGGCTAATGGTGATTATATTCGCGCCGACAGATTTGTTAAGACTCTTCAAGAGGATAAAAGTGATGATGATGCGGATGATGACAAGGACTACGGCGATTACAAGATTGATTGGCCGACCAAAACGATTTCATTCACGCGGACAGGGATTGAAAAGGCCTGTGAACATTTTGGCTTAAAGAACTTGTATGATGTCGAAAACCAAAAATTGGTTCACCACTTGGATCAAGCACTGAGAGCTAACTATATTATGCTTAAGGACATTGACTACGTTGTCCAAGATGGCGAAGTTTTGATTGTCGATTCATTTACCGGCCGGGTAATGCAAGGTCGGCGGTATTCTGACGGCTTGCACCAAGCGATTGAGGCTAAGGAAGGCGTTAAAATTCAAGAAGAATCCAAGACGCAAGCAACTATCACTTACCAAAACTTCTTCAGAATGTATAAAAAGCTTGCCGGGATGACTGGTACTGCTAAGACAGAAGAAGAAGAATTTCGTGAAATCTATAACATGCAGGTAATCACGATCCCAACTAACCGGCCAATTGCCAGAGTTGATAATTCAGATATTTTATATCCGACTTTGGAATCAAAATTTAATGCGGTTGTTGCTGATATTAAGGATCGTCATGAAAAAGGTCAACCTGTCTTGGTTGGTACGGTAGCTGTTGAAAGTTCAGAACGTTTGAGTAAATTACTTGATCGTGCTGGCATTCCGCACGCAGTTTTGAATGCGAAAAATCACGCTAAAGAAGCTCAAATTATCATGAATGCTGGTCAACGTGGTGCTGTAACAATTGCGACGAACATGGCTGGTCGTGGTACTGATATTAAGTTGGGGCCTGGTGTTACAGAACTAGGCGGTTTAGCTGTTATCGGAACCGAACGGCATGAATCACGTAGAATTGATAACCAGCTTCGTGGTCGTTCTGGTCGTCAGGGTGACCCTGGTGAAACCAGATTTTACTTATCACTTGAAGATGATTTGATGAAGCGTTTTGGCGGCGACCGAGTTAAGGACTTTTTGGACCGCTTGTCAGATAATGATGATGACAAGGTAATTGAAAGTCGGTTGATTACTCGTCAAGTTGAATCTGCGCAAAAGCGGGTTGAAGGTAACAACTACGATACGCGTAAGCAAACCTTGCAATACGATGATGTTATGCGGATTCAACGTGAAATTATTTACGGTGAACGGATGCAAGTCATTGGTGAAGAAGACTCCCTGAAAGATGTTTTAGTACCAATGATTAAGCGCACAATTAATAGCCAAGTTGATATGTTCACACAAGGTGACCGCAAGAAGTGGCGCTTGGATTCTTTACGTGACTTTATCGTTTCCAGCATTACAAATGAAGAAACTGCTGATAGTTTTGACTTTAAGACAATTACAGTGCCGGAACTGAAGCAAAAACTATACGATATTGTTGAAGCTAACTTTGAAGAAAAAGAACGTGCTTTAGCTGATCCGTCTGAAATGCTTGAATTTGAAAAGGTTGTTATTTTGCGCGTTGTTGATGATCGCTGGACCGACCATATTGATGCGATGGATCAATTGCGTCAATCAATTAGTCTGCGTGGTTATGGTCAACTTAACCCTTTGGTTGAATACCAGGATTCAGGTTACAACATGTTTGAAGAAATGATTTCAAATATTGAGTTTGATGTAACTCGGTTATTTATGAAAGCTGAAATCAGACAAAATCTTAGCCGTTAATATAAGGTTTGAGGGAAAGCAAGGGTGCTTTCTCTTTTTTGCTGATAAATAAAAGAAAAGGACTAGACAATGGAAATTAGCGAAATTCAAAGTGCGCTAGACGAATTAAAAAAGCGACTAGATCACTTTAGGGGGTCTCTTTGACCTTGAATCAATTGATGAGAGTATTGCCGTAAATGAAGGCAAGATGCAGGAACCGAATTTTTGGGATAGTCAGGAAAAGGCCCAACAATTAATTGCTGATAATAATTTACTCAAAGAAAAGCGCGACTCGTTTATTCACTTGCAGGAAAATTATCAAAATGAAGTAACCGCATTGGAATTGCTGCGGCTTGAGCCAGATCATGACTTGCAAGAAGAGGTTGAAATTGACTTAATTAAATTGCAAGATGAATTTCATGATTATGAAATGGATCTGCTTTTATCAGGGAAATATGATAATCACAATGCTTTGTTAGAAATTCATCCCGGTGCAGGTGGCACGGAAGCAATGGACTGGGCTTCGATGCTGTTGCGGATGTATCAGCGATATGCTGATGCACGTGATTTTAAATTTGAAATCAATAATTATGAACCTGGTGAAGAAGCTGGGGTTAAGAGTGTTAGTGTTCGCGTTACTGGGAAGAATGCGTATGGGCTATTAAAGTCTGAAAATGGTGTTCACCGGTTGGTGCGGATTTCACCGTTCGACTCTGCTAAACGGCGTCATACTTCGTTTGCCTCGGTGGAAGTTATTCCTGAGATTGATGACAGCATTAAAATCGACATTAATCCCAAAGATTTGCGTATCGATGTTTACCGCTCAAGTGGAGCAGGTGGGCAGCATATCAATAAGACATCTAGTGCTGTTCGAATTACTCACTTGCCGACAGGTTTTGTGACGACTTCCCAAGCTCAACGTTCGCAACTGCAAAACCGGGAAACAGCGATGAATGAATTACGGGCTAAGCTGTTCCATTTGGAAGAAGAAAAGAAGCGTCAGCATAAGCAAGAACTCAAAGGCGACCAGAAAGAAATTGGCTGGGGCTCGCAAATTCGGTCCTATGTTTTTCATCCTTATAATTTAGTTAAAGATTTGCGCACTGGCTATGAAACGGCCGATACAAGTGGTGTAATGGATGGAAAGCTGCAGCCGTTTGTGTATGCGTATTTGCAATGGCTGCTTAGTCAAGATAATCCAGAATAGGTGAAAAAATGAGTTTTTGGGGAATAGTAGGCTTAGTGTTAGGCGCGGCAGTCATTTTGATTCTGCTATTTGCGTTCTTCCATATTTTATTTATGTTGCTGCCAGCAATTATTATTATTGCGGTGATTATTTGGTTGATTAATCATTTTACTAAGAATGATGATTATGAAAATAGGCCAAGTAGTAGTAATGGTAATTGGACCAATTGGCAAGGCAATAGTGTCAAGCCTAAACGGAAAAAAGCACGTAATGTTAAGACCAAGGATGTTGATAAGTAACTAAAGAGGCAGTTAAAATGGTAAATGCTGTTAAATTAGAGAAGTTAATTCGCGATAACAAGATTATTCATGTTGCACACGGTAAGCAGTATGTCGCAAAGACAGAGATTGTGGTGTCGGATATTTACCGGCCGGGATTAGAGTTGACGGGGTACTTTGACTTTTACCCTAAGCAACGCATTCAGCTGCTAGGCCGAACGGAAATTTCTTATGCTGCAAGGCTGGATCATGAAAGTCTAGTGCATGTTTTTACTAAAATGTGTACACCGCAAACGCCATGCTTCTTTATTTCACGCTCGTTGCGGGTTCCGTCTGAACTTGTGGAAGCTGCAGATAATGCACAAATTCCGATCTTAACCTCGTCAGAGTCGACTACCTATGTTTCAAGCATTTTAACGGAATATTTGCGTGAACGACTCGCAGTACGTGATACAATTCATGGTGTTTTGGTTGAAGTCAAAGGCCTAGGTGTTTTACTGACCGGTGATTCCGGCGTTGGTAAGTCGGAAACCGCGTTAGGCTTAATTCATCGCGGTCACCGGCTAATTGCTGATGACCGGGTTGATGTATACCAAAAAGACGTTGAAACTGTTATGGGCGAAGCGCCGAAAATTTTGAAGCATTTGATGGAAATTCGCGGGATTGGCATTATTGACGTGATGGACTTGTTTGGTGTCGGTGCGGTAAAGCGCCGGTCCAGTATCAAATTAGTAATTAAACTGGTTAATTGGGACAACAACGCCAATTATGATCGCCTTGGCTTTGAAGAAAGTACACGCGATATTTGTAACGTAGAAATTCCGCAAATTACTATTCCCGTCAAAGTTGGTCGGAATATGGAGGACATTATTGAAATTGCCACCATGAATTTTCGGGCCAAAAGGTGGGGCTATGATGCGACGCGAACTTTTGATAATAATTTAACAGCTCTAATTGCCGAAAATTCCCAAAAGAATACGTCAGGAGATAAAAGTAAATGACATTAGCGATTAATCCAGTTGCCCTTGAATTGGGCGGGATTAGTATTAAGTGGTACGGCGTTATTATGGCTGTTGCAATCGTTATTGCAGCGTCAATGGCAATTATTGAAGGCAGACGTCGGCAGATTGCCAGTGATGATTTTATTGATCTATTGCTGTGGGGTGTGCCGCTTGGTTATGTTGGTGCCCGCATTTATTACGTAGTTTTTGAATGGGGTTATTACTCGCAGCACCCAGATCAGATTATTGCCATTTGGAATGGCGGTATCGCTATTTATGGCGGTTTAATTGCTGGGGCAATTGTCCTGTTGATTTTTTGCCATAAGAGAGACTTACCACCATTTTTAATGCTTGATGTGATTGCGCCGGGCGTACTTGCCGCGCAAATTTTGGGTCGTTGGGGCAACTTTATGAACCAAGAAGCTCACGGTGGCCCGACAACCTTGCATTTCTTACAGAGTCTACATTTGCCGCAATTCATTATTGCGCAGATGAAAATTAACGGTGTTTATTACCAGCCGACTTTTTTGTATGAATCATTTTTCAACTTGGTTGGTTTGGTAATCCTTCTAAGTTTGCGCCACCGCACACACTTGTTTAAGCAGGGTGAAGTTTTTATGTTTTATCTTGGTTGGTATGCAATTGTCCGCTTTTTTGTTGAGGGACTTAGAACTGACAGCTTATATTTAGTTGGCAATATTCGCGTTTCGCAATTATTAAGTTTGGTATTGTTTTTAATTGTGATTGCACTATTTATTTACCGCCGGGTAAAAGTAAAACCCAAGTGGTACCTCGAAGGCAGTGGCCTCAAGTATCCGTATACCAGAGATTAAAAAGTATTGATTAAAGAAAGTTAGGAATAAAAATGACAAAAATTGCAGTTTTGGGAGCAGGTTCATGGGGAACCGTTTTGGGCTCAATGCTTGCTGATAAGGGAAACGAAGTTGTCTTGTTTGGCAATAACGAACAGGTTAACCAAGAAATCAATGAGCAACATACTAACTTGCATTATATGAAAGACTGGCACGTTAATGAAACGGCCACAGCAACTGGTAATCTTGAAGAAGCCTTAACTGGAGCCGAAGTTGTTTTGTTTGTTTTGCCAACCAGCGCAATTCGCAGCGTTGCTAAAAATGTGCACCAAGTTTTAGCAGCAACTGGCAACAAGCCGTTATTAGTTACTGCAACTAAGGGAATCGAACCAGGAACGAAGAAATTAATTTCTGAGATTCTAACTGAAGAAGTTTATCCAGACGATACTGATAAGATTGTTGCTATTTCTGGTCCTAGTCATGCCGAAAGCGTTGCTCAGAAGGATTTAACAGCTATTTCTTGTGCTTCAACTAGTATGGAAAATGCTAAAAAAATTCAAGAGCTGATGTCCAATGACTATGTGCGCTTTTACACCAATGATGATTTAATCGGTGTTGAAGTTGCCGGTGCCGTTAAAAATGTTATCGCCATTGCTGCGGGAATTTTAGTTGGTAAGCATTATGGTGATGATGCCAAAGCTGCCTTAATGACAAGGGGATTAGCTGAAATTACACGCCTGGGGGTTAATTACTTTGGTGCCAAACCTTTAACTTTTAGTGGCTTAGCTGGTATTGGTGATTTGATTGTTACCTGTACCTCTGTCAATTCTCGTAATTGGCGCTGCGGTAAGCAAATTGGTGAAGGCAAGAGTCTGGATTACATTCTTGAAAATATGGGACAAGTAGTTGAAGGTGCAACAACTGTTAAGGCTGTCCACGAATTATGTGCGGAAAAGCAAATTGACATGCCGATTAGTGAAGCCATTTACCGTGTTTTATATGAAAATACTAATGTCGATGATGAAATTGCTAAGATGATGGGTCGTAGTCCAAAACAGGAAATTAGACTCTAAGCGGTTACTGATGTATAATTTACTTACTAAAAATAAGAAACTACTTGAGGTGAAAACATGGCAAAGAGTTATGATGTAATTATTATTGGTGCTGGCCCCGGCGGAATGACCGCCGCGCTTTATGCTTCGCGTGCTAATTTGTCAGTGTTAATGCTTGACCGAGGACTTTATGGCGGTCAAATGAACAACACTGATGCAATTGATAATTACCCTGGTTTCAGTGACATTAAAGGTCCTGAATTAGGCGAAAAAATGTACAATTCAATCATGCGTTTTGGTACTGAATTCGAATATGGTGATGTGCAGTCGGTTGAACTTGATGGTAATACCAAAATTGTTAAAACCGATGCTGGCGAATACACTACTCAGGCCCTAATTATTGCAACTGGTGCTGATCACCGCCACTTAGGTGTCCCAGGTGAAGAAAAATATTCGGGTAAAGGTGTTTCTTATTGTGCCGTTTGTGATGCCGCATTCTTTAGGGATGAAGATATTGCAGTCATTGGTGGGGGCGACTCCGCAATCGAGGAAGGCATCTATCTTGCTCAATCTGCAAAATCAGTTACAGTCATTCACCGCCGCGATCAATTGCGTGCACAGGCTACTTTACAAAAACGTGCCTTTGCTAATGACAAGATGCACTTCATTTGGAATGCGAATACCGAGTCAATTGTTGGCGATGGTCAGAAGGTTACTGGCGTTACCTATCAAGACAAGGAAACTGGCGAAGAAAAGCAGTTAGCCACTCGTGGGGTCTTCATTTACGTGGGAATGCTGCCGCAAACTACACCATTTAAGGACTTGGGCGTTTTGGATGATAAAGGCTGGATTCCAACTGACGAACACATGCAGACTAAGGTGCCTGGTGTGTTTGCTTTGGGAGATGTGCGTGCCAAGGACCTGCGCCAGATTGCTAATGCAGTTGGTGAAGGTAGTGTTGCCGGACAAGAAGCCTATAACTATTTACAAAATTTAAATGATTAATCTTAAGAATTCATCGGAAGATGAATTCTTTTTATTTACTGCTAACGATAAATGCTAAAATAGACTAGATGAAACCGAATTTATTGTGTGAAAATTGAGGTAGATGACGGTAATGAATGCAAAAGAAATTTTTGAAAATTGGCAACAAGTCCAAAATATGCCGGATTATTTAAAGGAGCAGCTGACAACCTTGGGTCAAGATGCTAAGTGGGTTGAAGATGCTTTTGGTCAAGAAATTAATTTTGGGACCGCGGGGATGCGTGGTAGATTAGAGCCGGGGACAAACCGGATAAATCTGTTCACAATTGAGCGGGTTACTGAAGGCTTGGCCCGATTAATTGATGAAAATGGTGCTGATGCACAAAAGCGTGGTGTCGTTATTTCATTTGACTCGCGTTATCATTCACGGGAGTTTGCTGAAATTGCTGCTCGCGTGCTAGGGGCACATGGCATACACGTTTATTTGTTTGATGATTTGCGACCAACGCCAGAACTTTCTTTTGCAGTGCGATACCTGCATACTTTTGCTGGGATTAACATCACGGCTTCTCACAATGCCAAACAATATAATGGTTATAAGGTTTATGGTGCTGATGGTGCCCAGATGGGACCAGAAAATGCTGCTCGCGTCTTTGCGCATGCACAACAGGTCCAAAACATGTTTACTATTAAGGCGGCACCAGTAACGCAGTTGCGGGCTCAAGGACTATTGCAATTAATCGGTGAAGACCTTGATGAAGCATATTTGGCAGAGTTAAAAACAGTCAACGTTAACTCACAAATAATTAAAGAAAATGCTGATAAGTTAACGATTATTTATTCGCCGCTGCACGGTACGGGAAAGATGATTTACGACCGGGCGTTTCGACAGGGCGGCTTTACTAACGTTATCCCTGTTTCTAGTCAGTCAATTATTGACCCGGAATTTCCAACTACTAAAAAGCCTAATCCTGAATATCGGGATGTCTTTGATCCCGGCGTGGCTTTAGCCAATGAAAAAAATGCGGATTTGATTATTGCGACCGATCCGGATGCTGACCGAATGGGTGCATGTGTTCGAACCGAAAATGGTGATTTTCAAGTTTTGACGGGTAATCAAATTGCCACCTTGATGGCATATTATTTGTTAACTAATTTGAAAGATAGCGGTCAATTAACTGGTGATTATGAATTGATTGCCTCAATTGTTTCTAGTCAAATGCCATTAAAGATTGCCCAAAGCTTTGGCATTAAGACCAAATCGGTTTTAACTGGATTTAAATTTATCGGCGAAGAAGTTGACCGAATGAATAAGGAGCGTGACGGCAAGTTCTTAATGGGCTTTGAGGAAAGTTATGGTTACTTGTTTAAGCCGTTTGCTCGCGATAAGGATGCCATGCAGGGTGCGTTAATGTTTGCAGAAGTTGCGTCATACTATGCTTCGCGGGGCATGACCGTTTTAGATGGTTTGAAAGAAATCTGGCAAAAGTATGGTACTTCGTACGAAATTACACGGGCAATCGAAATGCCGGGAATCGGCGGGCAAAAGAAAATGGCGACGTTAATGAGTAAATTGCGCAGCGCCCATTTGACCCAAATTAATAGTGTATCAGTGGTTAAAATGCAGGACTTTTTACTGCAAGAAGAAACGGTTAACGGACAGACAAAACCGATGACGGACTTGCCAAAGTCAAATGTCTTGAAGTACTTCTTGGCTGATGAAACCTGGCTTGCTTTAAGACCGTCTGGTACAGAGCCGGTAATTAAGGCCTATGTTGGCGTCAACAAGTCAGATGTTGCAGCTGCCGAACAGGCTGCAGAAGATTATCAGGCAGCTTTGGCAGAGCTGTTAAAATAAGCTAAATAGCGTGCGAAAATATGTTCGCTGTAGTAAAATGAAATACATTAATAAAAGTTGGGCTTTTTGTCCAACTTTTTTACGAGGAGTCTTTTTATGATTAAGCGACAAGAAAAGCGTAAATTTGAACTTGTATCTAAATTTCAGCCTGCTGGCGACCAAGAGCAGGCGATTCAGCAGCTAACTCAGGGCTTTAAGAAGGGCGATAAGGAGCAAATTCTTGAAGGGGCAACTGGTACTGGTAAGACCTTCACGATGGCGAATATTATTGCTAATTTAAATAAGCCAACTTTAGTTATTTCTCACAATAAAACATTGGTGGGTCAATTGTACGGTGAGTTTAAAGAATTTTTCCCGCATAATGCTGTTGACTACTTCGTGTCTTACTATGATTATTACCAGCCTGAAGCCTATGTGCCACAGTCTGACACTTATATTGAAAAAGACTCGGCAATTAATGACGAGATTGACCAGCTGCGCCACCAGGCGACTAGCGATCTGATGGAACGTAACGATGTGATTGTTGTAGCCTCGGTTTCTTGTATCTACGGTTTAGGTGACCCGCATGAGTATGCCGCTAGTGTGATTACCGTGCATGAGGGCGAAGAATACGAGCGCAATACTCTGCTGCGTGATTTGGTAAATATTCAATATGACCGCAATGATATTGACTTTCAACGTGGGCGTTTTCGTGTGCGTGGTGATAGTGTGGAAGTTTTTCCAGCTGGTAATTCCAACCATGCATACCGGATTGAATTTTTCGGTGATGAAATTGACCGGATTGTGGAAGTTGATGCGTTAACCGGTGAAGTAATTGGCGAACGTGAAAGTATTTCATTGTTTCCCGCGACCCACTTTATGACTAACGATGAGCAGATGCGGCGCGCGCTTAAGTTAATTTCACAAGAAATGAAATTGCAGGTAAAAGAATTCGAGGGTGAAGGCAAATTACTGGAAGCCGAGCGGATTAAGCAACGCACGACCTATGACATGGAAATGATGAGTGAGGTTGGCTATACAAACGGAATTGAAAATTACTCGCGCCACATGGAAGGTCGTAAGGAAGGCGAACCACCGTATACGCTGCTTGACTTCTTTCCTGATGACTTTTTGATTTTGATTGACGAGTCGCACGCCACAATGCCAGAAATCCGGGCAATGTATAATGGCGACCGTAATCGAAAAAAGACCTTGATTGACTATGGTTTTCGTTTGCCATCAGCGCTTGATAACAGACCGTTAAAATTGCAGGAATTTGAAAAGCACGTTAACCAAATTTTGTATGTGTCGGCAACGCCGGGGGATTACGAATTAGCGCGCACACCGCATAAGGTTGAGCAGATTATCAGACCAACGGGATTGCTAGACCCTAAGATTGAGGTTCGACCGATTGAGGGGCAAATTGATGACTTGGTAGCGGAAATTAATAAGCGTATTGACCATCATGAGCGGGTTTTTGTGACAACATTAACCAAAAAGATGGCGGAGGACTTGACTGATTATCTCAAGGACTTGGGAATTAAGGTCCAATACCTGCATTCAGATGTTAAAACTTTGGAGCGAATGCAGATTTTGCGTGACTTACGACTAGGAAAATATGATGTATTAATTGGTATCAACTTGCTGCGCGAAGGAATTGACGTGCCCGAGGTTTCCTTGGTAGCAATTTTGGATGCGGACAAAGAAGGCTTTTTGCGGGCTTATCGACCGTTAGTTCAGACGATGGGTCGAGCTTCACGTAACCAAAATGGTGAGGTTATCATGTATGCCGATTCGATTACTGATTCCATGCGGGAAGCAATTGAGGCAACGCAAAGACGGCGGAAGCTGCAGATTGCTTTTAATGAAGAACATGGTATCACACCGACAACAATTGTGAAGCCGATTCGGGATGCCATTTCAGCAATCAAGACGGCGGATGATGTGCCTGACAGTGATAGCTTTGCGGATCTTAACTTTGATGAGTTGACTGCTAAACAGAAGAAGACAATGATTTCTGATTTGCGCAAGCAAATGCAAGATGCCGCTAAGAAGCTGGACTTTGAAGGGGCAGCAACCTTGCGGGATGCAATTATGGAATTAGAAAATTCGACGAGAAAACCGATTAAGAAAAAGGGAAAAACATTAAATGGTAAATGATAAAATCGTTATCCGTGGTGCGCGTGAGCACAATCTCAAGGATATTAATTTAACAATTCCAAAGGATAAACTAGTGGTCATCACTGGTTTGTCAGGTTCCGGTAAGAGTTCACTGGCCTTTGATACGCTTTATGCCGAAGGTCGCAGACGCTATGTGCAGTCACTATCTAGTTATGCCCGACAATTTTTGGGACAAATGGATAAGCCTGATGTCGACTCTATTGACGGTTTGAACCCAGCAATTTCAATTGACCAAAAAACGACGTCGCATAACCCGCGTTCAACAGTTGGAACGGTTACTGAAATCAACGATTATCTGCGGTTATTATGGGCGCGTGTTGGGCACCCAATCTGTCCTAACGATGGGACGTTAATTGAACGGCAATCAGCGCAACAGATGGTTGATCGCATTTTAAGCCTGCCCGAGCGAAGTAAAATTCAATTGTTCGCACCAGTTGTGCGGGCAAAGCGTGGCGAGCATAAGGAAGTCTTCAAGCGTGTTCAACGGGCTGGCTACGTGCGGGTCATTGTTGATGGTGAGATGCATGAAATTGGTGAAGACTTCAATTTAGCCAAGAATAAGCGGCATACGATTGACATTGTGGTTGACAGGTTAATTGTTAAAGAAGGAATTCGTTCGCGATTATTTGATTCTGTTGAGGCGGCTCTGCGTCTGTCTGATGGCTACATGAACGTTGACGTCATTGGGAATACTATGTTGAACTTTTCGGAATATTATGCTTGTCCTAAGTGTGGTTTTACGGTTGGCGAAATGGAGCCGCGGCTCTTCTCTTTTAATGCGCCGTTTGGAGCTTGTCCTGATTGTGATGGCCTCGGGGTCAAGCTGTCAGTTGACAAGGATTTGGTGGTTCCTGATAAAAGTAAGACTTTGGCTGAAGGCGCAATTGCACCGTGGAAAAATTCTAAATATTACGGTGAAATGCTGGCTCAAGCCTGCGATGCATTAAAAATCCCGCTGAATAAGCCATTTTCAAAATTAACTAAAAAACAGCAAGAGACAATTTTACACGGCTCAACGAAAGAAATTAAGTTTCACGTTACCGGTGATTTTGGCGTTAACGATACCACGGCACCGTTTGAAGGCGCGATGGAAAATGTTGAAAGGCGTTATAAACATCCAATGTCGAAATTCATGCGTGATGTGATGGGCAAGTATATGACCGAACTTACTTGTTCAACCTGCCACGGTAAACGCCTTAATGAAAAAGCATTGGCTGTTAAAGTGATGGGCAAGGATATTGCCGAAGCTTCAGAACTCGCAATCAACAAGGCACTAGACTTCTTTAACGGGGTTAAGTTTGATGAGCAAGAAACAATTATTGCCAAGCCAATTTTGAAAGAAGTCCGTGATCGTCTGACCTTTTTAAACAGTGTGGGCTTAGATTACTTAACTTTATCGCGATCAGCCAATACTTTATCAGGTGGGGAAGCACAGCGAATCCGCTTGGCAACACAGATTGGCTCCAATTTATCGGGAGTTATGTATGTCCTTGATGAGCCATCGATTGGGTTGCACCAACGTGATAATGATCGCTTAATTACTGCTTTAAAACGAATGCGCGACTTAGGTAACTCTCTGATTGTGGTTGAGCATGATGATGAAACAATGCGCCAGGCCGATTATCTGATTGATATGGGACCTGGTGCTGGGACCTATGGCGGTGAAGTAATGGCTGCTGGGACACCGCAAGAAGTTGAAGAAAATCCTCAATCGCTGACCGGACAGTATTTAACTGGTAAAAAGTTTGTCCCTGTTCCTTTAAAACGGCGCAAGGGTAACGGTAATAAGATTACTATTACGGGTGCTGCCGAAAATAATCTGAAAAATATTAAGGTTGATTTTCCTTTAGGCAAATTTATCGTAGTCAGTGGTGTGTCAGGTTCTGGTAAATCCACGTTAATTAACATGATTTTAAAACGGGCACTGGCGCAAAAATTAAATCGCAATCAGACTAAGCCAGGTAAGTACAAGAGTATCAGTGGCTATAAGAATATTGAAAAAATCATTGATATTGACCAAAGCCCGATTGGTCGAACACCACGCAGTAATCCGGCAACCTATACCAGTGTTTTTGATGATATTCGGACGCTGTTTGCCCAAACTAATGAGGCCAAATTACGGGGCTACACCAAAGCACGTTTCTCGTTTAACGTCAAGGGTGGTCGGTGTGAAGCCTGTCATGGTGATGGAATTATCAAGATTGAAATGAACTTTTTGCCAGATGTTTATGTACCGTGTGAGGTTTGTCACGGTAGTCGTTATAATTCGGAAACTCTAGAAGTTACATACCGGAAGAAAAATATTGCTCAAGTGCTGGATATGACGATTAGCGAAGCCTGCGACTTCTTTAAGAATATTCCTAAGATTGCCCGCAAGTTACAGACAATTGTTGATGTGGGTCTAGGCTACGTTAAGTTAGGTCAATCGGCAACAACTTTGTCTGGTGGGGAAGCTCAACGGATGAAACTTGCGGCTGAATTGCAAAAGTTGTCGACGGGCAAGAACTTTTATATTCTTGATGAGCCGACAACTGGGCTCCACACGGATGATATTAAGCGGTTGCTTGAGGTTTTACAACGGCTAGTTGATGAGGGCAATACCGTTTTAATTATTGAGCACAACCTTGATGTCATTAAAAATGCTGACTGGCTAATCGATCTTGGCCCTGAAGGCGGCGAAGGCGGCGGTAATATTGTTGCTACAGGTACTCCTGAGCAAGTTGCGGAAGTAGAAAATAGTTATACTGGACAATACCTCAAGCCAGTGTTGGTGCGGGATACAAAGCTAACAAAATTAGCAGCAAAAAAAAGAAAAGTTAAATAGCATTTAATTATTTGTTCAGAAGTGTACAATAAAGCACAAGGAGGACTGAAAATGGATAATTTTTCTAGTTACAGAGAACATCGCGGCTTTGATTGGGCTGCATTTCTTGCAGGTATTTTAATGATTGTGGCGGGTTTGTTCCTGCTACGTCATCCGGGTAAGGCATTGCATGCCTTTGTTTTGTTGTTTGCTATTTTGTCGATTGTCCAAGGATTTGTGTGGCTTGCGTTTTATAGTCATTTTCACTATTATATTTCCCTGAGCTGGATGTCGATTGTATCTGGGGTGCTAGATATCTTAGTTGGTATTTTGTTTCTATATTCATACGATGCCGCTGGGTTAACGCTGGCATACTTGTTTGCAATTTGGTTTTTGTTTGATTCCATTTCCGGCATTATCGTTTCGTGGCATATGCGCAACCTCTCGCGCTTTTATTTCTGGTTTAGCCTGATTTTAAATATTTTTGGCTTGCTAATTGCAATTAGTCTAATGTTTAATCCGGCATTATCGGCATTGACCTTGATTTGGCTGATTTCATTCTGGCTATTAATTTTTGGGGTTAATGAAATTGTTGTGGCTTTTGCCCGCAGATAATTAATAATGATTAAAAAGAGTCCGTTAAGGACTTTTTTTATTGGTTAAAAGGGTTATGAAACACCCGGTATGCTATAATTTAGATGATGGGAGGCTGGCTAAAATGGCTGACAAGAAAAAGCAATTGTTAATTGTCACAGGCATGAGTGGCGCCGGTAAAACGGTGACGGCGCATGCTTTAGAGGATATGGGCTATTTTGTGGTCGATAATTTGCCGCCAACGCTTCTGGGGAGTTTTTGGGATTTGATTGTAAATTCTGATGATTTCACAAAAGTTGCGGTTGTGATTGATTTACGGGTGAAAAATTTTTACCGTGATTTGCTTGATGAGGTTAATTCATTAGAAGACAACGGAACTGTGCAGACGACAATCGTCTTTTTGGATGCGTCAAACGATACATTGGTTGCGCGGTATAAGGAAACACGCAGGCTGCCGCCGCTTGCCAGTAGTGGCCGTTTGCTTGACGGGATTGAGCAAGAACGGCAAATTTTAACCGGAATCCGCAATCGCGCGAACTATATTATTGATACTTCTGAGTTAACGACTAAGCAGCTAAAACAAAAGTTGCTTAAAGAATTTAGCGATCGGCAAAGGCAGCCATTTTCGATTGAAGTGATGTCATTTGGCTTTAAGTATGGGATGCCAATCGATGCCGATATTGTAATGGACGTGCGTTTTTTGCCGAATCCATTTTATATACCAAAATTGCGGCCGTTTACCGGTTTAGACAAGCGGGTCTTTGATTACGTGATGGATAAAGAGACAACGCAGACCTTTTATGTGAAATTGCTTGACCTCTTAAAAATTGCTTTGCCCGGTTATATTAAAGAAGGCAAGGAAAAACTGACAATTGCGATTGGCTGCACGGGTGGTCAACACCGCAGCGTGGCGATTGCCCAGCAACTAGCCCGTGATTTAACTAAAGGCGGTTATCAGGTAGATATTACGCATCGTGAAATCAGTCGCTACACTAGAAAATAGGTGAATTAAATGGCGTATGGAGAAGGAAAAATTATCCGGGTAATTAAAAGTAGACGTCCTAAAGTCGTAGTTATTGGCGGCGGGACTGGCTTACCCGTAATTTTAAATGCATTAAAGGACCAGAATGCCGAAATCACGGCAATTGTGACCGTTTCGGATGATGGTGGGTCGTCAGGTTCAATTCGCAACTTTATTAATGTTGTGCCGCCCGGTGATATTCGTAATGTGCTAGTGGCTCTAAGTGATATTTCGCAAGAAGAGAAAAATATTTTTCAATACCGGTTTGATTCGTCAGACTCATTCTTTTCCGGCCATGCCATCGGTAATCTGATTATTGCAGCGCTAAATGAAATGCACGGCAATATCTTTGACGCAGTGCAGTCTTTATCCAAAATGATGCACGTTGATGGCCATGTTTTTCCTGCATCGAATGAACCTTTGACCTTAAATGCGGAATTTATTGATAGTACCAAGCAAGCTGGTGAAAAGGAAATCACTGATAAAGATAAGCGAATTAAACGCGTTTGGGTGACGGACACCAATTCTGATGATAAGCCGGAAGCGGTTTTACCGGTTTTGGCTTCCGTGATGCAGGCAGATGCTGTTGTATTGGGCCCAGGTAGTTTATTTACGTCAATTTTGCCTAATTTGATGATTCCGAATCTTGGTCAAGCGGTGCGCGAAACCAGTGCGGAAGTGATTTATATTTGTAATATTATGACGCAGTTGGGTGAGACCGATCATTTTTCTGATAGTGAGCACGTTGCGGTCATTAATAACCATCTTGGTGGCAATTATATTGATACAACGCTGGTTAATGGTGCCAAAATCGATATGAGCAAGTTTAATCCAGCAGATTACGATGCATACTTGGAACCTGTTAAGAATGACTTTGCGGGCTTGCGAGCTCAAGGCAGTCGCGTGATTACCGATGATTTCATTGACCAGCGCAGTGGTCTGGTCTTTCATGATGGTAAAAAGGTGGCGCGTGAGATTATCAGTTTGGCGTATGAAGCAATGTCCCGCAGAAAGAGGACCGATAAGTAATGGCAAGTTATGCGAGTAATGTTAAAAAGGAATTGACGGCATTGCCAATTCATCCCGAGCATGCGAAAGCAGAGCTGGCGGCATTTTTGCGAATGAATGGTGTGTTAAACTTTCACGATCATCAGTTTAGTTTGGATATTACCACAGAAAATCCGGCGATTGCGCGGCGGATTTTTTCCTTGATTAAAACCGCTTATCGCGTTGAGCCGCTGCTCATCGTGTCACGCAAGATGAAATTGAAGAAGAATAACCAATACCTTGTTCGCCTGCAAAATCATGTCCGTGAAATTTTAACCAATTTGGAGATTTTATCTGCGGAATCAGGCTTACTGACGCGAATTCCTAAGCGAATTATTACCTCTAAGGAAGGTGCAATGTCGTATTTGCGTGGTGCATTTTTGGCCAGCGGCAGCGTCAACAATCCCGAGACTAGTCGTTATCATCTGGAAATTTATTCAGCTTATGAAGATCATAATGATGATTTGCTGGAATTAATGAACCATTATTTTTTCTTGAATGCAAAAACAACTAAACGCAGGCGTGGATTTATTGTTTATCTCAAGGAAGCAGAAAAAATTGGTGATTTTCTTCATATTGTGGGCGCGTTGAATGCCATGCTAGCGTTTGAAGATTTACGGATTATGCGTGATATGCGCAACTCTGTTAATCGGCTGGTCAACTGCGATACAGCTAATTTGAAAAAAACAGCAACAGCAGCTGCCAAGCAGGTTGAAGATATTGAATTGATTGAACGCAAGAAGGGACTAGATACATTACCGGAAAAGTTGCGTGACCTGGCGCAGTTGCGGTTAACTAATCCAGAGTTATCATTAAAGGAGCTGGCAGAGCAGGTGCCAGATGGCCCAATTTCAAAATCTGGTGTTAATCACCGACTTAAAAAATTGCACGAGTTAGCAGAAACCTTAAGACAATAAAAAAGAGTTCATTTTAAAATGAACTCTTTTTTATTGTTAAGTAATTACTTTTTCTTGTTAACCATAATTTCGTCAATCAAGCCGTAATCCTTAGCTTCTTGCGCGGTCATGTAGTTGTCGCGTTCAGTGTCCTTTTGGATTTTGTCTAACGGCTGGCCGGTAGTTTCGTGGATAATGTTGTTAATCTTTTCCCGACTCTTCAAAATTTCAGTAGCAGCAATTTGAATGTCAGTTTGCTGACCCTGAGCACCACCTAAAGGTTGGTGAATTAAGACTGTCGAGTTTGGCAATGCAAACCGTTTACCTTTGGCACCACTAGTAAGTAAGATTGAAGCCATTGAAGCGGCCATCCCGATGGCAATCGTGGAAACGTCGGACTTGATAAAGTTCATTGTATCCATAATTGCCAAGCCTGAAGTGATTACACCACCGGGTGAGTTAATGTAAAGTGAAATATCTTTGGTGTTGTCTTGAGCATCAAGGAAAAGTAGTTGCGCAATAATCGTATTTGCCATATCATCGTTAATTTCGCCACTCAGCATGATAATCCGGTCTTTTAATAACCGCGAATAAATGTCGTATGCACGTTCACCGCGAGCAGTTTGTTCGATAACTGTAGGTACAAGCATATTTCTGCCTCCTAAATTTAAGTTCTAATTATTAGCACTCTAATAAGTACAGTGCTAATTAAATCACTTACATGGGTGACTGTCAATGAAAGTGTATCAATTTTGTATTTTTTGTAACGAGCTTCTTATATTACAATATAGAGAGTATATTAAATTTTGGAGGAAAGATTTTGAAGCATTTTAATAAAATAGCAACTATTATGACGACTTTGATGCTGGGAGCATCTGTCGCAACTAGCTCCCCTACGGCAGCAGTTTTTGCTGCTACAACTGACTCTGATGCACCTGCTTCAGATACCAGTGCAAATTCCAATTCGAATTCTGTGAATAGGCCTGACGACTCAAAGGATACAACTGGCACTAATACACCAGATGCAGATAAGCCGGCCGATAATACTAAGCCTGATGACACATCGAACGCTGCAGATACTGATAAACCAAAAAAGCATAAAGCTAAGCCAAAGCAAAAGGTTACTGGTTATTCAATGATGACCAAGGTTGCTGGTAACAAGAATTATAAGGTTTGGAAGACAGTTTCTGACGGTAAGGTTCACACTAAAGTTGCCGACGGTAAGATTTACCAATACAATCACATTCAGTCAGATCAATTGATTGAGACCAAGAAGGCCCGTTATTGGCGAATTTATGTTGACGGTCGTGAAGTTGGTTATGTCAACGAAAATTATTTTGCTAAAAATCAGATTGCAGTACCGAAGACAGTTTCTTTAGTACGGAATGATAACTATGACTTTTTCTCATCTGACGCTATTTCCTATGTTACTAACAGCATGGGAACTGTCATTGATAGCAGTCAAGTTAAAATTTCTAAGCAAGACATTTCTTGTAGTAAGGCTAAAACTTATAAAGTTAAATACAGTTATGGCTCAGCCAAAGCTACAGTTAAGGTAACGGTAAGAAAGAGTACCAGTGAAGGAATTGTTGATCCCAACGATTATGCTTCTGTGACTGGACAACCTGGTACTGAGGATTATAAGAGCTGGAAAAAGCACTATGGTTCCTCAGTTAATTACATTAGTCCAACTGAGTATACCCCAGAAACTGAGTCTCATACTTTAAGTAGTAACGGCTTGACATTGAAGACCAAGTTTTATCAACCAGTGTTACTAAGTGTTAAAGATCCATCCGATGATAACATTAACCGTGTGGGTCATATTCCAGAAGGGATGACGGTTTCTAATGGTTGGGCTTACACGAGTTTATTAAGTCACACCAACTTAATGTCAGGACATGTTGTTGGTTATGATTTAAATAAGTTAAAAAGTCCATATAATGCTCAGCACCTGCTCGATATGTCGCAAACTGATTTTAATAATTATGTAAAGCATATCAAGGTTAGTCAATATATTCCGATTGGCCACGGTCAAGCAATGGGCGCAAGCAATAAATATATTTACGTGATTAACAATGATCATACACAAAAGGAAAGTACTGACTCAGTTGAATTGGTACAAATTCGCAAGAGTGATATGCAAATTAATAAGATTTGGACTTTTAAGACCTGGATTGGTGACGATTCACAACCGCGTTATTTCCAAAATGGTGTTGTAATGTCTGATACTGACATGTACACTGTTTATCACGATGCCAAGAACAAGTGCTATGAGTACTGGGAATTGCAACGCAAAGGTGATAATTGGTACCCAAAGCTTGTTGGTAAGACCAATGGTAATTTTGTTAGTAACGGTGCCCCAGTTCAGGGCTTTGCCTATGATCCCGTTAACCAAAGGTTCTACTTGGGCTTTAACGATTTGATCTTTAAGATGAGTCGCGATGGTGCGATTAAGCAGGCTTACCAATTTGACACTGGTCGTGAGATTGAGGGCATGTCAGTTAGTGATAATCAGTTATACGTTAACTTGGCCCAACGTGCAGAATTGTTGGTTAGCATGAATATTAACTAAAAAAGTAAGAGCTGTAAGCTCTTATTTTTTTGCTTCAATTTATTTGATAGATTAGATAATTGATTTTGGAGAAATTAAAATTGTTCGCCTGGTTTCTACATGCTATAATATAGCTGTAAATAAAAAGAAGCCCTGTTAGCGTAGGACTTCTTTGAACAAGCAACTCCGCTTTTAAGAGCGGTGGCTAGTTATAGTTTTTTAGACTATCCCATAACCTTTGAAGTTATAAGTGGGACGGTTTTTCACTTTAAAATTTTTTAAAGCAAGCTTTAGTTCATCAAGTGCTTTGATTAACTCGGTGGCATTATCAGTTAACTTGATTAAGCTACTGATAATTTCAGCCAATGTCCAAATAATCATTGCGAGTGATAGACTAAAAGCAATAACAATATCCAAGGTGGATACCCGACTAATCCTTTCTGTAGGATTCTGTAGTTTATAGTTGTTACACCATAAGCACCACTTCCTTAGGTTAGAAATTAGTCACCGCAATCTAGCTTATACTCATGCTTATTTAATTATAGCAAAATAACATTAAAATTGGACAGATAATTTTATAATGAGCTGACTCATTCTCTTACCAAGCAGCGTTATACTATTAATTTTGCAAGAACTAAGTGATACTTGGTTCCTGTTTTGTTGCCTAATTTTTGAAATAAATATTGAACAAAGATTATATGAGGTGAATACTAAAATATTTATGTATATCTATACCAAATACTTTATAATATTAATATAGGATATAAAAGTGGGGGGGTAAACATGATATTAAACAGTAGATTTTTATATGACTCAAACTGGAAAAGGAAAGAACTAAAAATATAAAAAGAAAGGCGTAAGCAATTAAAAAGAAGAAAGAAAGTAGTTATTAAAAAGATAAGCAACAATAAACTTGAAAATGAAGTTAATGAATTAGAAAGAAAGGCTAAATCAATGACGGAAGATACCGAAGATAGTGAAACTAAATCTACCCCTAGATCATGTACTGGGAAATTGAAAGATACATCTCATAGTGATGACAATTCAGTTTCAACTAATGAAAAAACTAAAACTAAAAATAAAAATAATGATGATGATAATGATAACTCTCCTGAAGAAGATAATCACAAGAAACCGAAGTTACCATGCTATAAGCATAAATGCGTAGAAGTAACACTTTATATAATATACATAGTCACCGGTATTATATGTATATGTACTGATCACTTTAAACGATTTGGGTTATTTATAAGAAGATTATGGTATTTTTTTTCAAGTACTAATATTGGCTTTTGTACTATTTTACTAGTAATTTTTATTCTTACTGTTTGGTGTTATCATAAAGATTGGTTTAAAAAGAAGGTAAGCACTAATAGTCAAAATAAAGAGAGTGAACAATTACGATATCAACAATTACGTAAAAGAGAAAATCTAGCTAATAGAAAGATAACTAATAATAATCTTGAAATTAAGGTTAATAAATTAGAGAAAATAGCTAAATATGACAATCTTAAAGCTATGGCTACAACGAAGAAAACTAAATCTAAGAATTTAAAAGTAGAGAACAATGATAAAGCTGATGAATATTATAGAAATTGGTGCGATGTATGGCTTTCACGTACTGAAGGAATTTC
Organism: Lactobacillus sp. ESL0677; assembly: GCF_029392875.1. Taxonomy (NCBI): domain Bacteria; kingdom Bacillati; phylum Bacillota; class Bacilli; order Lactobacillales; family Lactobacillaceae; genus Lactobacillus; species Lactobacillus sp. ESL0677. The sequence goes on from NZ_CP113946.1 coordinate 607,651, forward strand.
GGTACTTATTGCCATATTTTCGCTCACTGTGCCGTCCAAAAATAATTGGGGACAATTATTAACATTAGCAATTTTAAGTGGAATATCTATAGGTTCAATCTGGTTCTTTTCAAGACAAGAGCACATAAAAGAAGTAATTGCATATGACAAGAATGCAAAAATTAAATTTATTAATATATTTTTAATTACTTTATTGATAATTGACTTGGTGTGTTTTTTATATTTAAGTTTTGGTCTTGGAAATACAGGTGTAATAGCAGCAGGTGTATTTATAACTGCTGTAATAACATTTTATAGTCTAAAAAAGCATAGCGAGACAGTGAGAAAAAATATAAATAACCACATAGAAAATAAAGATAATAAGTAATTGATATAAATACTGTAATTTTTAAAATACATCACTTTTAAAATTTTAAAAGTGATGTTCAAAAACGTCTCAACTATAGATAGTCGAGACGTTTTTATGTGTTTGCTCTCTTTCAACCCTAATTATCTATCGTATATTTATGCAAAAAATATTAAATAGCCATTTAAATACGCTGATATGTATATTATACTGGACAGGTAAGGCAAAACCAATCATTAAATAGCTAAGAAATTAACTATTTAGTCAAACAAATGAAGTCAAAGCCGTTGGACATATCAGCTTCAGCTAAACTTAAGATTTAGGTTTAGTAGCTGCCTTTTTTGACAATTTAATAAGATGGGGTAGCACCCCTTAGAGTGATAATCGTTAAATTACATTTATTATTTTAGCATACTCATGGTACCAAAATAATAGGTGTAAACTTGTGCCGATAAACAATTATCAGTAGAAGTTTGCACCTATTAATTAAATGTAATAAAAAATAGTTGAGCTAACACTACTAAAACTGTTAGTTCAACTATTTTCTTGAGAAAGAGTAACTATTGGCAAGCCGCCATTACCAAATTAGGATTCGCAAAATTCATAATTGGTACTGAGCCACTTAAAAGAACTAACGAGGTTAAAGCTGTACCAACTTTAGCCAAAGTTTTCTTTACCGTATGCATAGTTACCCGCCTTCCTTTTCTCTAATATGGTCAATAATAACACAATTATGAACGGATTACACAATGAGTTTTTAATAATTTTTCGCACTGACATATTAATGAATACAAGCTTGTACTAATAATTCATTTATTAGCAGAATTTTATATTTATTAGAAAGAAGTTTATCAACTATGAAAATTAAAAATAAAATTACCACTTTGGCACTATTGAGTGTCTTAACACTAGGTACGACAAGTGCTATTGCGCCTGTACAATCAATAAAGGCTGATTCAATCCATGCTACTGATTCACGCTGGCTAGTTACACAAAACAATTGTGTAAATAATGTAGAAGCCAATTATGGCAAAGTAACCGCCCATCAATGGGACTTATTAAAAGATAAGCGTTCAGATTACAAAAAAAGTAAAAGTGCTGATTTTGATGGCATGAATCCTAAATGGGCTACTAGTAAAGATTTAGCCAAATATGCTAAAACTGCTAATGAACCAGGCTGGCATTTCTTTAACCATCACCGTTATGCTCGCTGGTGGGGCTTGGGCGCCTTTGGCGTTAATGTAAAAATCAATGTCAATGCTGCCAACGGGTATCATGAATATAATCATGATACCCGTTATTTTTGTTCCACTTATGATCAATGGTATGACTTCTCGCCATCAGGTTTAGGTGCGCCCCAAGATATGGGCCGCACCCCTGCATTTAGGTATGGTGGATTAATGATTCGTGGAGCTGGCCAGTTTAATGGTACGCCTTATGTTTTAGTAACTCAAAACCAAATTGAAGATAAATATGATACGTCCGCATTTAGTGCCGTACCGCTGCAAGATATTACGGTACCTTATGGTATGAAAATGACTGGTAACATTACGGGTTATTTACTTGATGGCTTTGATGAAGAAACTGGTGGTGCTATTAATAACTTACATAAAACTACTATCAAAAATAACTTGTTTTATGAAAGCGCTACAGTTTCCAAAAATGAGCGTAAACATAGTAAGGAACTATTAGTAGCCTTAGATACGCCTTATAAATTAGATGATGGTAAAAACTATTATTTAGCTTATGAAGATGTTGTCAATGGTAGCAGTTCTTATGGCTTATTAATTCCAGAAGATCAATTATCTAAACTAGTACCTCACAAAGTTTATTATCAACACGTTGGCTCATTTACAAAGACTAAAGGAACTAATAGCTACAATACGTTTAAGCCCAAGCATAAATATATCAGTGGCTGGGATAACTAAACAACAAAAAAAGCCACTCATTTTGAGTGGCTAATGATTAAATATAAATTGGACTATGAAAAATAAACTACTAACTTCTTACATTTTAATAATCTGGTCAAACTGGGTTAACCAATTTATTATTTGCGTCATCGGCTAATGAACGAATATTTTGGTTGTGATTATTGATGGATTGGGGTCGTAGTAGCCTAATCCATCCCCATAATAAAAATAGCAGCAGCGTTGCGGCTCACGTTTAGTGAAAGCCGCAGAACGCTGCTGCTATTTATTTTAAATAATTATCTTGTTATTTAGCGACCAGTATCTTCTTACTCAACTAACTTCAACTTATTCTTAGCCGTTTTCTCAAGTATGAATAAACTAGGAGTACTATATACTTTTGGTAGCATCAAATCTTTAGCAACTTTATTAATATTAATATTTTTATTTGCAGCTACAACATAGACTAAATGATGCTGCTTAACGTCTGCCTTAATGCGATCACGAAGTTCAAATCTGGATTCATAACAGCGCGAACAGGTATCACGATAAACAATTACATTAATCTTCGTTTTAGGTTTTGCCTGTAAACAAGCAGTAATAAACTTAGGATCAACTTTATCATTATAAAAGGCTACTCGTGGACCATAATTTACACTCTTAAGAACTTTAGTTACACCATTTTTAGGTAAAGTCGTGTTAACAGTAGGTGGTTTGGGCCCACTTTCATGTGTTACAATCGCGCTTACGCTAACAATCCCAATTATTAATACTAGAATTGCCGCAATAACATAGCCTTTATGCTTGAGTAATTGTTTACCAGTTTTTTTCATTATCCTGACCTTTCATTATTTTTTTATCAGTAATATACTATATTGTACCAATTAATAAATCTGTTATACAGCATTTATTAAAGTTTTATTTTGAAGAGAGTTAATTTAGATGAAACAATATTTTAGTAATTTTGCTATTCACTTACGCTGGGGTAATCAGGCACTACTTATTTTGGGTATTTTAGTAATATTATTCGTGATTGCCATTATTGGTTTAGTTTATTTTATGCGTAAAAGTAAGTATCTTGGTGCTGTCATAGCATTTACTATTAGCATTGTGCTGATTATCAGTAGCCTAATTATTATTCCCAGGACAGCAGTTACACCTAATATGGCACAGAATATCTTAGATGATGAAAAGACTGTTAGACAAGACGCCGTGCGCATTGGGAAGAATACCAAGGATGACATTCGTAGACGGCCTAATATTAATACCTTACCCGAGAATTTCAAAACTTCTAATTTACACGTTACCAAAGAAGATGTCATGTACAATCGTTATCGTAGTAAGATTGCAATGTCACGGTCTTATAACTTAATGCACGTAGTTGTGGAAGCCTATCTTCGCCCAAGCATATACGATTCTTATGCTGGTAAACCGATTAAAGATAAGAAATTCGAAAAAGATATGCATAATTATTTCCAGATGATTAACACTTATAATCTCTACGCGCCAGTAGAACACAAAAAGCAAATTTATGCTGACGGTTTAGATTAAAGTCAAAACAAAAAAAGCGGCAGTAACCGCGGTCTCAAAAAAAGTGAACCACGGTGCTGCCGCTCTTTTTTATAGTTTAAGGCTATAAATTAAGCAATTGCTTCTTTTTAGCATCAAATTCAGCTTGGGTAATAATGCCATCATCTAATAAACCCTTTAATTCACGAAGTTTACTTAAAGAGTCATTTTCGGTAGGTGCGGCAGTTACTGGACTTTGACCACGATTTTTATATGCAGCCACAGCATTCTTAATCGCTTTCGCCATCGTTGAAACCGTATCTGCTCTAACTTTCTTTACTAGTAAGTGTTGATTACCACTAGCTATGCTAATGTCACCTTCAAAGATTCTTTTCTTGAAAGAAACCCCAGTGATTGAATCTAATCCAACTTCCGATTGGTTAGATCCAAAAAGGAAGCGTTTACTAAGAAAGATTACACGTTTATTAGTACATACTATTAATTCAACGGTACCATCACCCAAATCATCGCTATCTAGGCTACCACTTGTTGCATATTTAATGACTTCATCGTCATCCATTATTTTGGACAGCAATTTTACTTCACTTTTGGCACTAAACGAAAATACAAGTTTAGGTACACCTGCATTTTTTAATTGTTGTTCAACTGTTTCCAAATCCATTCTAATATATTCTCCTAAGTTTAAACTTGATATTTACTGGTAATATACTTCTCAACAAGTATAGATTTAGCAACATTAGAATGTCAATGTGCTTTTCTGCTTCAATATAGCCTGAGTAATTTTAAGTTGATTAATTTTTACTTTTTCTTTTGACAAGCAGGGCATAATCCAAAGATTTCCAAATGGCTGGCTGAGCTCACAAAACCAGTTTGATTTTCAGCCTCAAGTCGCATTTGGTCTTCAATTGCGCGAAAATTGGGATAAAAAACATCAGCAATTTTACCGCAATTAGTACAGATAATATGAAAGTGTGGCTTAACAAAGTAGTCGTAGTGCGATGAGTTATCACCGTTCTTGATTTCAATTACAATGCCGGCTTCTACTAATTTCTTTAAAGTATTGTATATCGTTGCCCGATAAGTTGGAATTATATCACTACTGACTGCTTGATAAATCATTGCCGCTGTTGGGTGATTATGGTGCGACATCAAATATGTTAAAATTTTCAATCGCGGATGTGTGACTTTTAAGTGGTGCTGACGCAGCAATTGTTCTGCCTTACTAGCTTGCTTTGTGGTCAAAGATAATCATCTCCCTCATCTTTTTGTCTTTAGTGTATCATTTTTTGCTAATAAAAAGCCGCCCAAAAAGGGCGGCGAGATAATTTTACCATAGGTTACATTTTGGCATCTTGATGACGCTTGATTGTTGGTAAAATTAAACCAAGCAGGAACAGGACAATTGGCGTTGCAATATTTAATGTCAATGTAAATGGATCAGGTGAGTACATCCCCATGATACAACATGCAGTTGTAACGGCAAAGCACCAGATACCAGCTGTAAATGCTAGACCTTGGTGAGTTGTCATTTGGTAAGTATTGCCAGTAATAAATTTCTTATATTGTTTACGCAATGCAACGTAAGCAGCAAAGATCCATAGGTAACGAACTGGCATAACAATTGAATTTAGTTTAACCAGCTGAGCCATTACTGCCTGAGCATTTGGCATCAAGATTTGCAGGATAATTAAGCCACCAGATAAGATAACAATTAACCAGATACCATTGATATATGCACCGTGCTTATTTAATTTGAGTAATTTATTAGGGATAAAGTCTTTAGCTTCTTTACTTCCTAAGAGCATTCTCAATGGCGCATCAATACTGATAACTAAAGTTGAAAACTGCCCGATAACATTGCACCAAGCATAAATATACATGAACAAACCGCCGACGCGATAGTATTGTCCCAGCTTGTTAAAGGCCATGTAAGGACCATTAGAAATGTATTCGTTCAGATGGCTGCTGACAATTTTAGGATCGAACATCATTGCCATAGCAATGGTACCTAAAATTGCTGAAACCATAACCATTACGGCCAGACCAATCATCGCTTTTGGAAAGTTCTTAGATGGGTCTTTCAGGTTGTTAACGTATGGTGAAATTTTCTCAGCACCACCAACGGCGAAAACTAGAATTGATAACGAGGTGAAATATTTCATGTTAAAAGTTGGCATGAAATTCTTCCAGTTCCAACTAATGTTGAAGTAGCCGGCATGCGGATTAATCACAGGTGCTGCAAACATCATGATGATGAATAAAATCGACATCACAAACATTGAAGTACCAGCGATTGTTGAGAGGGTCTTGATGACCGGTACGCCGCGGCTGGCAACCCAGCAGAAGAACAGGAAGACGGCAAGTGTGGCAAGTTGCGTCCAAGCCGTTGGCACGCTGTCGTACCAGTTGGTATTGCCGAAGATGCCCCAAGCCATTCCTCTTAGCCCACCCGTACCTTTACTAGAAATATAAACGATGTGGACAGCCCAGAAGGTCCAACCAGCGTAGTAGGCCCATTTTGGCCCCATTGTTGCGTTAACCCAGGAGGCAACACCACCTTCGGAATCTTTGAAAACGGAACCGAGTTCACCAACCATTAAGGCATAAGGAATAAAGAATAGCAGGAAGATCATAATCCAGCTAAAGATAACGTGGGTTCCATCGAAGTAGACAAAGCCGTTAACAACGTTCCCAAAGCTCCAAACGATGGAGAAGGCCATTGTTGCTAAGGTTGTCCACAACATTTTCTTGGAATTATCGTGTGTTTCAGTCATGAAATAATATTCTCCTTTCAGATAATTATTAATATTGTACACTAGGCTAACCTAAAAAGCTCTCATTTTTCATAAGTTAACAAGTACATTATGGCTTTTACTTGAAAAATTATATAACGCAAGTAACTATTGCAGAAGACTTATAATTGTGCAAGACTATCTTTATATTGTTAACTAGAGAGTAGGAAAATTATGAAAAAGAGACAAGTTGGGAAAAGTTTACTTACTGGTGCAATTATTGCAACTAGCTTATTTGCCTGTGGTAATTATCGCTCGGTAACCGCTAAAAGCTACAAAAAGGCGGTAACCAAAGTTGCAGGGAGTGGCAACTATACGGTTTATCATCATGCTTCTAAAAAGGGCCCAGCTGGTGCATTTACCTCAACTAAGTATTTTAAACATGCCAATTTGCAGGCAAAAAAGTCGGTAGCAACTAAAAAGGGTAAGTTTTGGCAAATTATTGTTTACGGTCGCACTGTTGGTTGGGTTAACCAGAATTTTTTTGCTAGAAACAAGATTGCGGTTGCTAAAAAAGTCAGTTTGGTTGAAAACAGCAATTATGAGTTTGAAACGCGGGATGCAATTAGCGTGGCGGCAGACAGCCAGGGAACAGCAATCAATCCTAGTAAGGTTAAGGCTTCACCAGCTAAAATTGATACGGATAAGCCAGGAACAACCACTGTTCATTTTCAATATGGCAGTGCCAAGGCTAGCGTTGAGGTAATGGTGCGTGATGATTCAGATGAGGGGGTTGCACGCGCTGACCAGACGCCGCAGAGTGGCCCAACGGCAGTGTCAACTTGGAAAGGAAGTTCTAAGTCATCATCACGTAATTGGAATGCCAAGCACCATTATGGTTTTGAAACAAAGTCGGACACGTTTAAGGCTGGAAATTTAACGCTGAAAACCAAGCTTTACCAACCACGTTTTGTCAGTTTGGACTACAACAAGGCAGCAGATAAGATGGGACAGGTGGGCGTAATTCCTGAAGGGATTACTGTTAACGGTAACAACTTTACGGTTGCAGTTTTCAATAATAGTAGTGATTTAAAGGGACATTTAGTGTCTTATGATTTAGGGCATATTAATAAATATCGTGCGCAAAATCTGCCTGGATTAGGCTGGTCAACTTTTAAAAAGTACGCAGCCCACATTAAAGTCAGTCCTTATATTAAATTAGGTCATGGTCAATCACTGGGGTCTTCTAGCAAGTATCTTTATGTGATGGCAAATAACAATAAGATGGGTAATTCGAAAGCTTCTGAAGAAATTTTGCAAATTCGTAAGTCGGATATGAAGATTAATCAGATTTGGTCATTCAAGATTTGGAATGGCTCATCAGCGCGTTACATTCATAATGCAACTTTTAGTGGTGATAACACAATGTACTGCTTGTTCCACAATGCAAGTAACGGTCGTTATGAATATTGGAAGGTAACTAGAAGTGGCGACACTTGGACACCAGTTGAAGTTGGCGCAACGCAAAGCAACTTTATTGGCAATGGCTCACCGGTTCAAGGTTTTACTTATGATAGTGGACATCAGCAGTTCTATATCGGCTTTAACGATTACCTATTCCGCGTTGGTGTAGATGGAACTTATAAAGGTAAAAACCATTTGCACGTTAAACGGGAAATTGAAGGCTTATCGGTTTCTGGAAGCAAGCTTTACGTTGAATTTGCGCAGCGTGGCGAGTTAACGGTTGGAAAAACAAAATAAACAAATGAAAAAAAGCAGCTTTATTACAAAGCTGCTTTTTAGTATGGGTCCCCTGAGAGTCGAACTCAGATTTTAAGAACCGGAATCTTACGTGCGATCCATTACACTAAGGACCCAATTAGCACAACAACAAGTATACCAGAAAGAAAGAAAAAATAAAAATATTTTTTGTAAAAATTCGTTAAAAAGTTATCCTGCCGGTCTAAATTCTGGTATTTTATAGCAATTTAATAATTAATATTTCACTTGAATTATTTTCAAAGCATTGTTATACTGTAATTGTCGATTGAGGAATAGCAGATTTTATATTTAACAAGTCTATATTTCTCTTATATTTTTAAGCAATCTGGGACAGTAAATGACACATATTGGGTCATGATTGTCCCAGTAGGAAGGAGCGAAGGCGATGTACTCGGAATTCCCAGTGCTTGAAGCTCTCGTTCCTGATATTTTAAAAGTGTTTCGACAAAGGTATCTTGTCCTTGAGCAGATTTCGCTTAATGCACCGATTGGTCGCAGAAGCGTAGCACAAGCTTTAGGACTTTCCGAAAGAAACGTGCGAACAGAAACGGAGTATCTTCGTGATCTTGGTTTAATTGAAATCAAGAGCTTTGGCATGTTTATGACGGAAAAAGGCAAGAAGACCTTGCAGGATGCAGCTCCATTGATTGATCGGCATTTCAATGCCCGCAAGACAGAGATTGAGTTAGCACACAAGTTAGGTATTGAACGGACAATTATTGTTCCGGGCGATAGTGACTTGCAGGAACGAGTTTATGAGCGCATGGGTGAAGAACTTAGTTCAGCTTTAAATCTGCTTTTGCCGCTGGGTAAGTCAATCATTACTGTTCTAGGTGGTGTTGCTCTTGCAAAGTCTGCGAAGTACTTGTCTAAGAACTTGAGCGATAATCGGCAGTTGGAATTTGTTCCGGGGCGCGGAGCCTTGGGCGAGAATGTTGCGATTCAAAGTAACACTATTGTTCAAGAAATGGCCGTTAAAACCGGCGGTAAATATAAGACTTTATACTTACCTGAACAAATTTCGACTCAAGCTTACAAGTCACTCATTAGAGAGTCGACTTTTGCCGATGTTCTAGAAGACATTGCCAAAAGCGATGTCGTCATTCATGGCATTGGCTTAGCTCATGATATGGCTCGGCGCAGAGGGTATGATTCGATTCGTTTATCCGAATTGCGCGAAAAAAAGGTGGTCACCGAATGTTTCGGGTGTTTCTTTGATGGCCGAGGAAAGATTGTCGACCGCGTGCAACAGGTTGGCTTGCAGTTTGAGAATCTAAATAAAATCCCGCACATATTTGCCTTTGCTTGTGGCAACCGTAAGGCTCAAGCAATCAAAGCTTATATGCCTAATGCTCCTCATCAAACCTGGTTAATTACTGATGAAGGAGCCTCAAATAAGATTTTAAAGGGGATTTGAGTCTCATTTAAAATAAATTGGTGTTTACAATTCTTACATAGTTCTTAAGGAGGACTTTAGAATATGACAGTTAAAATTGGTATTAACGGCTTTGGCCGTATCGGTCGTTTAGCATTCCGTCGGATCATGGATTTGGGCGAAAAGTCAAAGGATATTGAAGTTGTTGCTATTAACGACTTGACTACCCCTGCACTTTTGGCACACTTATTGAAGTATGACTCAACTCATGGTACTTTCAACCACGAAGTTTCAGCAACTGAAGACTCAATCGTTGTTGATGGTAAGAAATACCGCGTATACGCTGAACCACAAGCACAAAACATTCCTTGGGTTAAGAACGACGGTGTTGACTTTGTTCTTGAATGTACTGGTTTCTACACCAGCAAGGCTAAGTCACAAGCTCACCTTGACGCTGGCGCTAAGAGAGTCTTGATTTCAGCTCCTGCTGGCAACGACTTGAAGACCATTGTTTACTCAGTAAACGATGACACTTTGGATGCAAACGACAAGATCGTTTCAGCTGGTTCATGTACTACTAACTCATTGGCTCCAATGGTTGATGCTTTACAAAAAGAATTTGGCATCAAGGTAGCTACTATGACTACTATTCACGCTTACACTTCAACCCAAATGATCTTGGATGGACCTGTTCGTGGTGGTAACTTACGTGCTGCTCGTGCTGCTGCAGCTAACATTATTCCTCACTCAACTGGTGCTGCTAAGGCTATTGGTCTTGTTGTTCCAGAATTGAACGGTAAAGTTAACGGTCACGCACAACGTGTTCCAGTTGTTGATGGTTCATTGACTGAATTAGTTTCAATCCTTGACAAGAAGGTTACTGCTGATGAAGTTAACGCAGCAGTTAAGAAGTACGAAAGTCCTTCATTTGCATACAACGATGACGAAATCGTTTCAAGCGATGTTATCGGTATGACTGCTGGTGCCATTTATGACCCAACTCAAACTATGGTAACTACTGCAGGTGACAACCAATTAGTTAAGACTGTTTCATGGTATGACAATGAATACTCATTCACTTGCCAAATGATTCGTACTTTGTTGAAATTTGCTACTCTTTAATCATTAATTTTTGATTACTGCTGATAGTAAAAAGAGAAGGCGGAGGGAGATTCTTCCTTCCGCCTTTTTTTGAAAGAAAAATAATTGAGTTATCGGAGGATATAGATGGCTAAATTAATTATTTCAGATTTAGATGTTAAGGGTAAAAAAGTTTTAGTTCGTGTTGACTTTAATGTTCCGATTAAAGATGGCGTGATTGGTGATGACAACAGAATTGTTGCCGCATTGCCAACAATTAAATATATTATCGAACATGGTGGTAAGGCAATCTTACTTAGTCACTTGGGCCGGGTTAAGTCTGACGATGATAAAAAAGAATTATCACTTAAACCAGTTGCTGAACGCTTGAGTGAACTCTTGAAGAAGCCTGTAACTTTTGTACCTGCAAATGAAGGTCAAGAAGTTGAAGACGCAATCAATAAGATGAATGATGGCGATGTTGATGTTCTTGAAAATACTCGTTTCCAAGATATTGACAACGACTTTGGTAAGCGTGAATCTAAGAATGATCCTAAGCTTGGTGAATACTGGGCAAGTCTTGGTGACATGTACGTTAATGATGCCTTTGGTACCGCGCACAGAAGTCATGCTTCTAACGTCGGAATTGCTGAAGCAATGAAGAAGGCTGGTAAGCCAGTTGCCGCTGGTTACTTGATGGAAAAGGAAATCAAGTTTTTAGGCGATGCTGTTGCTAACCCAGTTCACCCATTTGTAACTATTTTGGGTGGTGCTAAGGTTTCAGACAAGATTGACGTAATTACTAACTTAATTCCTAAGTCAGACCATATTTTAATCGGTGGTGGGATGGCTTATACCTTCTTAGCTGCCCAAGGTCACGATATTGGTAAATCATTGTTTGAGCCAGACAAGGTTGAATTAGCTAAGCAATTGCTTAAAGATGCTGATGGCAAGATTGTTTTACCAGTAGATAACTTAGCTGCAACCGAATTTTCTAACGATGCTTCTCGTGAAGTTGTTGGTGACGATATTCCTGACAACATGATGGGTCTTGACATCGGTCCTAAGACTGTTGACAAATTCAAGGAAATCTTGAAGGATGCTAAGACTGTCGTTTGGAACGGACCAATGGGTGCCTTTGAAATGTCCAACTTTGCTAAAGGTACTTTGGAAGTTGGTAAGGCTTTGGCAGATCTTAAAGATGCCACAACCATCATTGGTGGTGGGGACTCAACTGCCGCTGCTAAGCAATTAGGGATTGCACCTAAGATTACCCACATCTCAACTGGTGGTGGCGCAAGTTTGCAATACCTTGAAGGTAAGGAATTACCGGGAATTGCCTGCATTTCAGACAAGTAAATTTAGGAAAGGACGTTATTATGCGTACACCAATTATTGCTGGTAACTGGAAGTTGCACATGAATCCAGAACAAACAACTGAATTTGTTGATGCAGTTAAAGACAAGTTGCCAAAAGCTACTAAAGTTGAAGCATTAATCTGTGCTCCAGCTGTTGACCTTGATGCTTTAAGAAAAGCTGCTAAGGGTTCAGAATTAAAAGTCGGCGCAGAGAATGCTTACTTTGAAGACGAAGGTGCATTCACTGGCGAAACTTCACCTAAAGTTTTGAAAGAAATGGGTATGGACTACTGCATTATCGGTCACTCAGAACGTCGCGGTTACTTCCATGAAACTGACGAAGACATTAACAAGAAGGCTAAGGCTTTGTTTGCTAATGGTATTACCCCAATCATTTGCTGTGGTGAATCACTTCAAAGACGTGAAGCCAATCAACAAGAAGAATGGGTTGTTGGTCAAATCGAAGCTGCCTTAAAGGACTTATCTGCTGAACAAGTTGCTAGCTTAGTAATTGCTTATGAACCAATCTGGGCAATTGGAACTGGTAAGACTGCTAGTTCAGACCAAGCCGAAGAAATGTGCAAGACGATTCGCGATACAGTTAAGAACTTATATAATGAAGAAACTGCCGCCAATGTTCGCATCCAATATGGTGGTTCTGTTAACCCTGGTAACGTTAAGGAATTAATGGCTAAGCCTGATATTGATGGTGGTTTAGTTGGCGGTGCCAGCCTTAAGCCAGACTCATTCTTGGCTTTGGTTAATTACCAAGACTAATTATTGATTATAATATTTAAAAACCCAGCTTCTGCATGTGCAGAGCTGGGTTTTTGGCTGTAGTTAAATTTATTCGGGCAAGTCAATACAACTAAAAAATATGTTAATATGATTAGTAAAATGGTAGTAAATTAAATTAGTTGGGAGTTTGCAATAATGGAAAAAGGCAAGACCACAATTAGAGAACAATTATTGACAGAGCGCGCTTATAAGATTGGTTGGTTGATTGCGCTAGGTGAACTAGTAATAATTTTAGTTTTAGCAATTTTCAAAAAGCTCGACTTAGGTGCTGGCGTTTTAGTATTGCTCTTATCGAGCTTAATGGACTTGTTTACTACCTTTTTCCAAAAGCGCCACATTACTTTTATTATTAGTTTACTATTAGGTGTACTGTTAGCCATAGTCATTTGTATCATTCTGTTTGTTGGGATAATTTGGCTTTCGGGTAATATGATTTTTACAGAATAATAAAATGTAAAAAAGGCAGCTGCTGTTGAGACAGTAGCTGCCTTTTTTAGTTTAGAAAATTTAACTGTGTGATTTTTTTCTGCTTTCAATCTCTTGTTTTAGAGGTTGAGCAATGCTAGTAGCACCAATTTTTTCAAGTAAGTCAGCGTAATATACTGCCTGTTTATAATCTTGGTCGCAAAGTGCAATTTCAGAGTGACAGAGGAGTAATTTGTCATATTGACTAATATTTTGTGCTAATTGCGCTGCCTGAGTTAAAGTTTCTTTTGCTTTTTGATAATTATGTTCATCAAGTTGTAAATTACTTAAATTGATTAGAGCATTTAATTTAAGAGTTTTAAGAAAAGGATAGTAATTATCAATGGTGGATAAAATTTTACTAATAATTTGCTTGTTGGTTTTGTAGTCAAAAGCATAGGCAATCATGCTTAATAAGCAAATATCGGTAATTGTTAGAATTTTAATCTTACTTAAATAGTCATTCCAGATAGGTTGTACTAGCTTTTTAGCTTTAGCTAAACCATTAGGTTCATTAAACAAAAGATATGCTCGTAAAATTTTCGTAATTCGCTTAAGATCGCCATCATTAGTGGTAGTACATTCATTAATGAGCTCGTTGATTTTGTCGGTTTCTGTACTAAATTTTAAATTAAATAGTTCATACAAAATTCTATTCTTTTTAGTGGGTGAATAACCATGCTGAACATATTCAAATTCATTTAAGCCTAAGCCGAGACGAGCAATCATTTCATTGGCATTTTCCCTTGAAGGAAATACTTTGTCAGCTTCTATTTTGGACAATGTACTGCGGTCAAACAGATCAGCTGATAGTGCTTCTTGACTAATTGAGCGTGATTTACGTAATTGTCTTATAGTTTCACCGAATGTAGTCATGTGATAAATTATCCTTTCTATTATTAGTATACAATAATTATACTAAATAATTTCAAGAATTAAAGAGTGTGCAAGATTTGCACAGCTTTCTAAAAATAATTGGTATATGATGAACATATGACATAGATAAAAGCGCTTTAAAGATTATGTCTATAGTTTATTAATAGAAAGGACTCTATTATGAGTGAACTATTGAAATTGTTTGTATGGCTTATACTCAAATAAACCAAATTTTGATTTTTGAAAGGAGAAATTTATCATGAAGAAACTAAAGAGTGCAAAAGTTGTTACTGTTTTATCAGCTTGTTTAATTATGGGAAGTACAATTTTACCTGCAAGTACAACCTTTGCTGCAGAAATGGATAATCAACAATCGGTTGTTTCAAGTAGTAATACTGTTAAACAAGATGTAACTAAAACTATTTCTAACAGAGAAATGTTTAAGTCACTTGAAGCTCAAGGTGTAGATGTTAAGGGTATTCTAGGTGAAAAAGGGTATCAAGAAGCCTTAGCTCAAGATCTTATGCGTCATGGTGGAACATATATTAAAACCCATAAACATGGCTTTACTATTTATTTAAATAGTGCGATAGTAAAAATTTTGGTTTGGGGCGGTGCTACAGCAGCCAGTTCTGTTGTTGGATCATTATTGTCTTCAGTAGGTCTTGAAGGATTAGGAGCAACTGCTATTACTCAAATTGTAAAATCAGTAATAAAAGGTTCTGCAAGTAAGGCATCAAAACGAGGAGTTTATGTCAGCTTTAGTAATAGAGGTAGTTACGTTAGCTGGGGTTACCAATAAATAGATTATTTGTGAATAACAGATAGAATGGAATGATTCAAATGAATACTATTAGAAATTATATTGCAAAAAATAGGCTAAAATATCTTGAAAAGTCCAAAAAACAGAAAAGATGGAATTTTATTTTTACTTTTATCTATTTTGGAATAATCACAGCAATTTGTCAGGCTTGGGGTAGTCACATAACCGGATTATTGGAAAGTGCTTTGTTTGCTGTAATGGGTGGTATTGGCTATGTCTTGCTTTTAAAAATTGCTGATCATTTGTATCTTAAGTTTATTCAATAAATATTTATTCATAATTTTTAACATAGTAGATAGAAGTATAGATTGCTTCTATCTACTTTTTGATATTATTAGTATTTATTAAAAACCGTAAATTGCAATTTTAAGTTGAACACCTACATTAATTAATTTGATAGATGTAATCCAGTCTGCGTTCAAATAATTCATCTGGTGTGTGGTAAGCTAAGATCTTTCTGGGCAGGTTATTACACCATTCCTCAATGGCATAGATTTGTTCTAGAGTATAGTCTTTGATGTACTTACCTTTAGGAATGAAGCGCCTAATCATCCGATTATGCCGCTCAACTCCACCTTTATCACATGAAGTATAAGGGTGGGCATAGTAAACTAATGTCTTTGATACTTGTTCTAATTGGGATAAATCCGCAAATTCAGAACCATTATCAGTCGTAATGGTTTTAAAGACATCGTTCCAATGTTCACTGTACTGCTTACGTAGATCATTAAAGGCAGTCATAACGCTGGCGGCAGTTTTATCTTTAATGGGAATAATCATAAGCTTACGGGTCATGCGTTCATACAAAGTCAATAATACTTGATCATCTTTAGTCTTGTGCCCTAAGACTAAATCACATTCCCAATGACCAAATTCCCAACGCTTTAAGATGTCACGTGGTCGTTCATCAATACTGCGCCCCAGTTTACGTTTATTGACGCGAACCCGCTTAGACTTAGGATTACGCGTTAATAATTCTGGCAAATCACTGGGCTTAATTTTAATTAATCCCAGTTCAACGTAACAGTAAAGAGTTTTAGTGCAAACTATTTCATCACGGGTAAATTTACCGGTAGCCAAGGCTTTACCGACACAGGCATCAAGTGACCAGTCATCGTTAAAAAGTGCTGTTCAACATAAGCAATAAAACGGCTTTTAGCTATGAAATCACATTTACGGCCACAATTACGGCGCTGAGCTTGATATCTTTCCTGAGCAGTTGGGGCATCATAACGAAAATGCTTTCCACGATAAAGTGACTTTTGTCCACGTTCAAGCTCATTTTTAATTGTAGTTGGCGAGCAACTAATGGTTCGAGCTATCTGACGTAAGGATTGTCCCTGGCTGTGTAAAACTTGGATGGTAACACGGTTTTCAAAAGAGAGATGTTTGCCTTTAAGATGGGTAGATATGGTAGAATGTAAAAAGTTCATTGGTAACTTCTTTCTAGAAAGTTTTGTGGTAATTACATTCTATCAAAGAAGTCCAATGGACTTTTTATTTTTTAATGAACTAAAGTGTTCAACTTCATTCTACAATCTACCATTTATTAAAAACGCTTTATATTTTATTAGTATTATGGTATATATTAGGTTAATTAGCTGATTTTTATAATATTTATATCTTTAATATGTGGAGAACTACATGCTGAGAAAAATCAAAATCTTTCTTTGTGCAATAATTACAGTGACGATCGCTGCAATGTTATCAGAAACGCTGCAGTCGTATGATAATGAGTCCTTGCCGAATAATCCGACAATTATTGAGGTTGGTGTTAAGCCTGTAAATAAACACTATGAGCTTAACAATACAAATAAAAATGGTACTAAGGCTGTCTTTTTCGACAAATTAACCAAATTCGCCAAATCTAAAAATATTTCACTTAAGAAGTTACGTGTTAATAGTTTTAACAATCAAAAAAGTAAGGTAATCTATAATTTTAATAAGAAGCAGAATGATTTTTGCGGATGAGCCTACTGGGTCCCTTGATGCGGAAAATGGTAAGGTGGTTTTGCATTCTTTACTCAATGATTTCGGCAGGGATGCAACTGTCATTATTGCAACTCATGCCCAAGAAGTCTGGCAGCAATGTGACGATGTGATTACAATTGAAAATAAGCAAATTCGGTTAAGAGAAAATAATAACGTATCTTCCTGTTAAAAATTCCGCAAGATATTGACAATATAATATGAACATGTTATTTTAAATATGCTTAATACTGTATTATTAATATAGAACACTTGAATTGATGACGGAGATCAAAATGAAGCATATTGAAAATTTTTTCTTAAATAGTGTGGTTGTAATGGTAGCGCTAGTTGCACTTTTGTCGATGATTCATATCCCGCTTGTCGATGAGGTTAAGGATTACTTTAATCCGTTTATTACAATGCAAACCGACTATGCCAAGGTACCTAAAGGCACGCAGGATTATTATAATATTCAAGCTGTTGATAAACACGGTAATAAGCTGCCTTACAAGCTTGAGGAATTTGGCGGCTATGATCCTAATCAGCAATATGTTGTTATTAAGCATAAGGGGCAATTTGTAAAACATATTGATTACATTACAAAGATTAAAATGCCAACTGCCAAAGATTAAATACAAAAATACCAGATAGGTTTTAAAGCTTATCTGGTATTTTTATTTCATTTTACCAAGCTGCTAGTCAAAATTTTGCTGATAGTGGGGTCTTTATAAATTGCGACAACATCATATTGCAGACTAGGAATATTTGGTAAGTAGCAAACATCTTGCGCATAATTAGTGGGGATTGGCAGTTCTTTAGGATAGATTGCCATGCCGTGATTGAGCACAATATTGGCTAGTGCCGCGTCGAAGCTATCGAGGTAGATAACAGGATCATAGGCAATCTTTATTTCTTTTAGGATCAGCCTAATCTTAGTTTGGACGTCATTGTTATCGGTCGCCGACCATTTTTGTAGAAACAACGGTTGACTAGTGCTGCTTTCTTGAGAATTTTTGTTGACTAAAACGCCAAAGTTGGCAGTGCCAATGCTCTTAAGATGAATATCCTTGATCTTGCTGACCGCTGTCGCAAAGCCAATTAAAATATCGTAATCACTTGCATCTAACTTAGGAATGCTGCCGGCAAAGTTTTCCGTATCTAATTGCAGCTGAATCTTTGGTATTGCTTCTTTCAAGTTTCGTGCTAACCGGATTGCCCAATGACCAAAGCCGCGCAAATAATGGATTCGCAGAGTGCTATATGAGTTATTGAGCTGGCTGACTTTTTCGCCAAAATTATAGTAATGCTTGAGCAAGGCGACAGAATAATGATAAAAGTTGACGCCCGCAGGAGTAACCTTAAAGTGCGACGTGGAGCGGTCAATGAGCTTAATATTAATCTCTTTTTCCAAGTTTTTGACAGCATTACTGATGGCAGTTTGCGAAACAAAATTTCTTTTGGCAGCTGGTGTAAAGCCTTGCGTTTCAACCACATCAACGAAATATTTAATCGCCATCAAATTATATTTCATTAGTTTTCCTCGATTCATAACTTTAACTAATAAGTTATTACTATTATATGTTAGCGCTTCCGAGATAGCCGGAGTAGAATTTTAACTGTAGCGAATGATAATTTTACTTAAAATTAACTTTAGTAGTAAAAGGAGACGCAAAGATGGCCGAGAAATATATTTTAGCGATTGATGAAGGAACGACAAGTACGCGTGCAATTATCATGGATCATGCAGGCAAAAAGGTAATTGATTCACGCAAAGAGTTTCGGCAATACTTTCCTAAGCCAGGTTGGGTAGAACATGATGCTAATGAAATTTGGAATTCGGTCTTATCAACGATTGCCAATTCCTTTATTAATTCGGGGATTAAACCAGAACAAATAGCTGGAATTGGGATTACTAATCAGCGGGAAACGACAGTTATCTGGGATAAGAAGACTGGCTTGCCAATCTACCATGCGATTGTGTGGCAATCACGGCAGACCTCGGAGTTAGCAGATCAATTGATTAAAGACGGCTATCAAGATTTGATTCATGAAAAGACAGGTCTAATCCCTGATGCTTACTTTTCAGCTACTAAAATTCGCTGGATTTTGGATCATGTTGCTGGTGCCCAAGAGCGCGCTGAAAAAGGCGAGTTGTTGTTTGGCACGATTGACTCTTGGCTGGTCTGGAAGTTAACTGGCGGCAAGGTTCATGTTACTGACTATTCTAATGCCAGCAGAACCATGCTATTTAATATTTCTAAGCTTGACTGGGACGATGACATTCTGAAGTTGCTTAACATTCCACGAAAAATGCTTCCAGCAGTTAAATCCAATTCAGAAATTTATGGCCAGACCGCAGATTATCATTTCTATGGTAGTCAGGTGCCAATTGCTGGGATGGCTGGTGACCAGCAGGCAGCCTTGTTTGGCCAATTGGCATTTGAGCCAGGGATGATTAAGAATACCTATGGTACAGGTGCCTTCACCGTGATGAACACGGGTGAAAAGC
Source organism: Lactobacillus sp. ESL0677 (assembly GCF_029392875.1). Lineage (NCBI taxonomy): Bacteria > Bacillati > Bacillota > Bacilli > Lactobacillales > Lactobacillaceae > Lactobacillus > Lactobacillus sp. ESL0677. Next base: position 627,203 of record NZ_CP113946.1, read on the forward strand.
CGAAGTTCTCCGCTAACAATTTGTTAACGACGATTGCCTATGGCATTAATGGCAAAGTAAATTACGCCTTAGAGGGTAGTATTTACGTTGCTGGGTCTGCAATTCAGTGGCTGCGTGACCAGATGCAAATCATTGATGATGCACCGCAATCCGAAGAAGCAGCGCGCAATTCAACCGACCATAACGAAGTCTTTGTTGTTCCTGCCTTTACTGGATTAGGGGCACCATATTGGGACTCTAATGTTCGCGGGTCTGTCTTTGGCTTAACTCGGGGTACTTCACGGGATGACTTCACCAAGGCTACCTTGCAGTCACTGGCTTATCAAAGCCGGGATGTCATTGACACAATGCGCGTAGATACTGGTATTCCAATTCCTAAGCTCAAGGTTGACGGTGGTGCCGCTAATAATGATTACTTAATGCAGTTTCAAGCCGATATTTTGGGAATTGAAATTGAACGCGCTGCCAATTTGGAGACAACTGCTTTAGGTGCCGCATTTTTGGCTGGCTTAGCAATTGGTTTTTGGAAAAATGTCGATGAAATCAAAAAGATTCAGAAGGTAGGAAAGACTTTCAAGCCGCAAATGAGTACGGCAGAACGTGATAACTTGTATTCAGGCTGGCAATCAGCAGTCAAAGCAGCACAGAGCTTTTCATATCATCCTTATCAAGTAGAAGATTAGAAGCTAGGAGATTGAAGAAAATGACATTTTCGTTAACAACAAGAAAAGAAGAAATTGACCGTTTAAAAAATGAGCAGCTAGACCTGCTAGTTATCGGTGGCGGGATTACTGGCGCTGGAGTTGCCTTACAAGCAGCTGCAGCTAAGATGAAAACTGGTCTGATTGATATGCAGGACTTTGGCGGTGGCACTTCGTCGCGCTCAACCAGACTAGTACATGGCGGCATTCGCTACTTGAAAACATTTGACGTTCAGGTGGTTTCAGATACGGTAAAGGAACGGGCAGTAATTCAGCATATTGCGCCACACATGACCCAACCTGATCCCATGATTTTACCAATTTATGATGAGCCGGGGACCACCTTTACCATGTTTTCTGTTAAGGTTGCAATGGACTTATATGACCATTTAGCAGGCATTGAAGGCGACTCGCCATTGATGAAATATGCCAACTATACAATTGATAAGGAAGAAACTTTAAAACGTGAACCACAGCTGAATCCGGTTAACTTGCAGGGAGCCGGGGTCTACCTTGACTACCAAAACAATGATTCGCGTCTGGTAGTAGAAAATGTCAAAAAAGCTCATACATTAGGCTGTCTTGCTGTTAGTCGGTTGAAGTGCATTGAAATTTTGCATGATGACCAAGGTCACGTGAACGGTGTGAAAGTTAAGGATCAATTAACAGACGAAGAATTTACGATTCATGCTAATGTAGTGATTAATACATCTGGGCCGTGGTCTGATACTGTAAGACAAGAGGACAAGCAGGCTTATAAGAAGCCGCGTTTACGCCCAACTAAAGGTGTGCACCTAGTAGTTGATCAATCACGGCTTAAGGTACCACAACCAACTTACTTTGGTTCAGGAACTGCCGATGGCCGCATGATTTTCACAATTCCGCGAGAAGGCAAAACATACTTTGGTACGACTGATACCGACTTTACCGGCGATTATGCTCACCCAGCGGTTGAACAGAGTGACGTTGATTATCTGCTGGATATTATTAACAGAAAATATCCAAGTGCTCACCTAACAGTTGATGATATTGAAGCTAGCTGGGCCGGTGTTCGACCGCTTATTGAAGCTGAAGTCAGTCCAACTGAAGCTGCTGATGCCGTTAGTGGTGCTAGTGTGTCAGATAGTACGTCGGCCCCGTCTGCTGTTTCGCGTGGTAGCTCTCTGACAGAAGCAGAAGATGGTCTGATCACTTTAGCTGGTGGTAAGCTGACAGATTACCGGATTATGGCCAATGGTGCTTTAGCTAAAATCAAGCAAAAGCAGCATGATGAGTTTGGTAAAGACTTTATTTTGCAAGATTCGGCTGAAATCAAGGTTGCAGGTGGCGACTTCGATTCCGATAACGTAGAAGCAGAGCTGGCAGCAATTGCCCAGCGTGGTACGCAAAGTGGAATTAGCCAAGAAGATGCGACGGAAATTGCCAATCTCTTTGGCTCAGAAGCAGACCAAATTTTTGAACATGCACAAGAAATTGAGCCAGCAGAGGGCTTAACATTGGGTCAGACTGCAGCGCTTGATTATTCGCTTAATGAAGAAATGGCGTTGACCCCGGTTGATTACTTGTTGCGCCGGACGTACCACGTTCTATTTAAGAACGATACTATAGATGAAGTTAAGGTAGGTGTAATCAAGCACATGGCGGCTTACTATGATTGGGATCAGGACCAGATTAGCCGTTATGAACAAGAATTAAACACAGAAATAGCAGAATCGAGATTGGAAAAATTTAAGAAGTAAAATTTCCATATTATAAACTTGGTAGAAAAAGTAAAAAATAAAGCTGTTAGAGTGAGTTGCTCTAACAGCTTTATTTATTATTTTTATCGCTGTTTGCTTTTCTTCTAGTTATATCTGCTTCAATTTTGGCATTTATAGCAGCAGTTTCTTTATAAAATTCGTCGTCTTCTTTTTCTTGCGGTACTTTTCTAATTCAAATTAACGTTAACCTTGCGTCCAATTGGCGGGAAGGTCGGTAATTTTAACGGAGTTGTGTGCCACTGCGTAAAGAGCGTGGCGCTTAACAAAATGAAGGGGACATCTTCTGGACGAGTAATGTCACAGGTCAGGATTACGCCAGTTTTACCGACTTTTGTCTTAACTGTAGCCACCTTTTTAATCCCGAATGAAAACTTGTAGCTGCCTTTTTTAATGCTGCCAGTGACAATATAATTGAGGCGCGTCAGGTAAAATAGGTTGGTTACACGGCTGTTGAGGCGCTTAACTTTGACTAGAGAATGGTTAACCACGTCAATGGTAAACGAGGAAATCAGACCGTTGCCATCAGCGTAAAGCCGACCAATTTCTTCGTGATTGCGCGTTTTTAAGTACAGGGTATGGTTGGGATTATCTAAGTTGCCCTGAATAATGTACTGAATTTGGCCGCTTTCATCGGCGACGGGTATTTGCCCGTATTCATATTTTTGACTTAACTCTAGTAAGTAGCGCATGTGTAATACCTCTATTTCTTAGCGTTATCCTTGATAAACTTTCTTAAGATATAGCCGACACCATCTTCATTATTGGTTTTAGTTTCAATCTGGGCAGCCTTTTTAATTTCTGGAACGGCATTGCCCATTGCCACGCCGATTCCAGCATCACGAATCATGCTGATATCATTTAAATTATCGCCGATTGCGGCAACCTCGTCACGCTTAATGCCCTTTTTCTTGGCATAATCGAGCAGGGCAGTTCCTTTTTGAGCATGAATATCATTGATTTCGATATTAGTTGCGGCACTGGAAGTGACTGCAAGGTCGCCAAGCTGTCTTATTTCCTCTTTGACTTTGTTTAATGTGATATATCCCTGACTGTCAAAGGCAATTATTTTCATAATTTCAATGTTAGGGTCGGCAAAAAGCTGCTCAAAACTATCAACTAAAGTCATACTTAACATGGCATTACTGCCGCCAGAAATAGCTACAGCCTCTTTAAAAGATATTCCGGGATTAAGCGTAATTAGTGAATTAGCCAAGTTGAAGACGCGCTTGCTAATGTCCTCGGAATAAATGTGGTCAGCAGTTACAATTTCAAAATAAATATCGTATTTACGCAGAATCTGGGCCACAGCAATCGCTTTTTGCTTGGGCAAGACATGCTTGACTTGTAAAATATCATGTTCATCATAAACTAAGGCACCGTTAATGTTGATAAAGCCGGTTTGCAGGCCATAGTCACGAATAACTGCCCGTGATTGCTTGGGGGCACGACCTGTTGCAACTAAAAACTCGATGCCACTGTTTTGGGCGGCGCGAATGGCAGCAGCGTTTCCCTCAGAAATGGTTACTTGGCTGTTAAATAGGGTACCATCAAGGTCGCAGGCTACTAATTTAATCAAGGTAAATTCAATCCTCCTTTAATCTGTTTGGTTGATTACTTTTTAAATTAATATTAACATACCCGAAAAATATTAACCTTACTTTTTTGAATAGAAGATGCTTAAGATTATTACTAATTTAGTGAATTTTATTGCAATCATCGCGTGGTTTCATGATACTATTGAAGTTAATGGAAGCGAGGGTTTATGAGAATGAAAAAGTTTATTGGTAATGACTGGGATGAAATTTTAGCACCGGTATTTGCTAGTGATGAATATCATCAGTTGCACGAGTTTTTGAAGCAGGAATACGTGACTAAACAAATTTTTCCAGATATGTATCATATTTTCACAGCTTTTAAGCTAACCTCATATCAGCAGACGAAAGTCGTCATTCTGGGGCAAGATCCTTATCATAATCCCGGTCAAGCAACGGGGATGAGCTTCGCCGTGATGCCAGGGGTTAATTTGCCGCCATCATTGCAAAATATTTATCGTGAACTATACGATGATGTGGGCTGTCAACCAGTCAATCATGGCTATTTGAAAAAGTGGGCTGACCAAGGCGTATTGTTACTAAATGCCGTCTTAACAGTTCCATATGGTCATGCTAATGGTCATCAGGGTAAAGGCTGGGAGCAAGTGACTGATGCCGCAATTAAGGCGTTAAGTGATCGCGGTCAAGTTGTCTTTATTTTGTGGGGTAAATTTGCCCAAAATAAAATCCCACTAATTGACCAAAACAAGAATTTTGTGATTAAATCAGCTCATCCAAGTCCATTTTCGGCTGATCGCGGCTTTTTTGGTTCACGACCGTTTTCACGGTGTAATGCCGCCTTAAAAGAGTTTGGCGAGACACCGATAGATTGGCAACTGCCGCAGACAGTTGGACAAGCAGATTTAGCGTAGGTGAGATTAATGAGTGTATTTGAATTATTAAAAGATAAAGTACAGGCTAGTCACAAGAATTATCGGATTGTTTTTCCAGAAGGAACCGATAAGCGGGTGATTGCAGCGGCCAGACGGCTGGCACAAGAAAAGATAATTGAGCCGATTTTGTTAGGTAATCCGCAAAAGATTATGGCAATAGCGCAGGCTGCTAACAGTGATTTGCAAGGAGTAACCGTTATTGATAACGCAACTTACACGCATTCAGATGAGATGGCTGCGGCATTTAGCGCTGCTCGCGGCAAGAAGTTGCCACCGCAAGAAGTTGCCACTGTGCTGCAAGATCCTAATTATTTTGGCACAATGCTTGTAAAAATGGGGCAGGCTGACGGCATGGTGTCGGGTGCGGCTCATTCGACGGCCGATACTGTGCGTCCAGCGTTACAGTTGATTCATGCGGCTAAGGGGATGCATCGTGTTTCTGGAAGCTTTATCATGGAACGCGGCAAGGAAAAATATGTTTTTGCTGATTCTGCGATTAATATTGCTCCCGATAGCAGCACTTTGGCAGAGATTGCTTACCAATCTGTGCAAACAGCGCGACTAATTGATATTGACCCTAAGGTAGCATTCCTGAGCTTTTCAACTAAAGGGTCTGCTAAGGGAGAAATGGTTGCTAAGATGCAGGAAGCTACTGCTCTGTTCCACCAGCAACATCCAGAGATTGTTGCCGATGGCGAATTGCAGTTTGATGCCGCCTATGTTCCAGAAGTTGCGAAAACGAAGGCGCCAACCTCACCACTTAAGGGTCAGGCAAATATTTTTATTTTCCCAGAATTGCAATCGGGTAATTTGGCTTATAAAATTGCGCAGCGACTTGGCAATTTCACGGCAATTGGACCAATTTTGCAAGGGCTGGCCGCACCAGTCAATGACTTATCGCGCGGTGCTAGCAGTCAGGATATTTATCATATGGCGATTTTGACAGCTGCGCAGGCACTTTTGGGGGATGAGCAAAAATAATGAAATTGGAAGTTAATTCTGCTGCTGAAATGCAGCAAATTGGGGCAGCCATTGCGCAAACAGCGCAGCCACACGACTTATTATTGCTAAATGGTGACTTGGGTGCAGGCAAAACAACGTTAACGCAAGGTATCGGTCGGGCATTGGGCGTTAAGCGTCCGGTGAAGAGTCCAACATTTACCATTGTGCGTGAATACCGCGAGGCCAAGTTACCGTTATTTCACATGGACTTTTACCGTTTAGAAAATGATGATCTGGCCTCAATTGATTTAAACAGTTATTTGGCAGAACCTGGACTAGTTGTGATTGAGTGGCCACAGATAATCAAAGCAGATTTGCCTAGTGATTATTTACAGTTAGTAATTAGTCGCGTTGATGATCGTTGGCAGTCAACCAAACGGATAATTGAATTTAAGCCCCAAGGTATTCGCAATCAAACTTGGGTTAATGAAATATTAGCTAAAGTTAAGTAATATAATAAAAGCAGAACCGTTTAATTATGGCTCTGCTTTTATATCGCTTTAATATATGTTTATATTTATTATTTTTAATATTGCAGATAGGTTATTTAATAGTCTATAATAAACTAAGTTATATTTAAAAACAGGAGTTTAGTATGGATAAAAAGAATGTCGTGATTACCCAGTTCTTTATTAATTTATATGATACAAATCATAATCGAACGGTAACAAACACCGATGCTGTTGAGCTAACTCATACATTACAAGAATCTGTGGCTAGATTTGGTATTGAATTACATACATTAATTAATTTTACAAATACTGGCAAGGTACCACCTTTGCAAAAAATTGTTAAAGTGGATTTAACTGATAAGTATCCAGTGGGGAAGATTTACTTTTTGCGCTGGGTGGTTACGCTTGAATATCTGTTACAGCATCCGGAAATTGAAAAAGCGGCACTGGTTGATGCTGGGGATGTTGAAATGATGAACTATCCCTTTGATGACATTGAAGACGACAAAATATATGTTGGTGATGAAAATAATGATTTGACTGTTCCAATAATTACTCATGATGGCTTACCAGCTTATATGAAAAATTTTCTTGATCGTAATCGTTATTTACAATTATTAAATACAGGGGTTCTTATTGGTACAAGAAAAGTCTTACTAGAATATTTAACAATTTTTGTTAAATTAGTTACGCAAGATGTAATGGATAGTAAATTGCATCCAGAGCTGTCAGGTTTAGGTAATTGGGAAATGGCAATAGCAAATTATATTTTGTATAAATTATTTCCAGAGCAAATACAACATGGACGACAGGTAAATACGCTTTTCCAACATTCGCAACGCAATACTGAATCATGGTTTAAGCATAAATAGGGGATAACATTAATGAATGAAAAAGAATTTTTTCAATTTGCCAAAAATAAAATATTTTTGTTTCAGAGCGGTTATAATGTTCAAGGAAAAAAAGATGGCCCTATTAATGGTTGGTGGAGAGTTTTTTTAATAGGTGGCGAACCAGAAAACTACCTAACAGTTATCTTTAATGTTGATCATACTTTAACTTATCCTGCTAAATTAGGCTTTCTGCCTGGGGAACGCAAGTGGCAATTTGATGAAAAAAACCAACAAATCAATCTTTTTGATGAATCAGGAACAACTTTACTGTCTGCGTACTCATTACCAGCCGACTTTAATGCTGGTCACTTTATTTTAAATAAGGTTAACGATCCTACTAAAAGATATCTTGCTTTTACAACATTTGATATTTTTAAGAAAAAGCAAAATGCGCCAACTTTTGCTAGCCAACGGGTGGTCTTTTTGTGCGATGGTCAGTCAGTTATGACAGAGCAAGAAATTAATCAGTATACAGTTGAACATTGTTGTGAAATTAATACCATTACTAACAATAAAGTGAGTGTATGGGCGTTGCTTAATCAGGTGTGGGATCTAATTACCCAAGATGAGAAATTAAAGGATCTCTGTGTATTCTTAGAGGGCAGACCTGATTTAGATAAGTCTGCTTTTTCGAAAAAATTAGTAATAAAAACGACAAACAAACATCAGCAGTATATTGCGGGGCCACGTAGTGATGTAATAATTGTTTTGTCACAATTGTTGACTTTGCACTATCGAGAGCGGCTGGCAGAAGGCGCAGAATTACATGCGCCAGTGGAATTGTTAAGTCAGGTAATTACCAATTAAAAATTTAATAACTCAAAAATAACCTTGATAGTTAAGACTATCAAGGTTATTTTATATCTGATAAACCAAATTTTTAATTGCGTCATCGCCAAATTGCTTATCTTGGGCAATTAAAATACCAGCGCAGGCCTCGCTGTCGCTGAGGGCATTATGGTGGTGCCACAACTCTACGCTTAAAGCCTCTGAGACCGTATCCAGCTTGTGGTCATGCAAGTCTGGCTCGAATAACTTACTAGTTTGTAAAGTGTCAATCACAAAGTAATGTGGTTCTTGAATATCGTAGCGCGCTAGGCTTTGGCGCATGACGTTAGTATCAAAGCGGGCATTATGGGCTGCTACTAGCATCCCTGGTTGGTAAAGCTCCTTAATTTGTGGCCATACTTCTGCCATTGTTGGGGCATCTTGCACATCAGTTGCCGTAATGTCATGTATTTGAATGTTGTGCGCATCAAACGGCATTTGCGGATTAATTACAGTATAAAAACGGTCAACTATTTTGTTATTTCGGACCATTACTAGCGCTAGTGAACATGCACTTTCTGGATGATGATTAGCGGTTTCGAAGTCCATTGCAATAAAGTTCATTTTTTCTCCTTAAAAACTTAATTTTAGTATAACATAGGATGAAGCCAGTAGATTAATGCGGTAGAATATAACAAGACAGATTGAAGGGATGTTTGGCTTTGGAATTATTAGATTTAAAAAAGCACGGAATTGACATTAAAGAGCAAGTTCCACTCAGTAAATATACATTTACCAAGACGGGTGGTCCCGCGCAGTACCTTGCTTTTCCCAAAAATGAAACAGAATTAACGCAGTTAGTAATAGCTGCAAAGCAAGAACGGGTTCCTTTAACCGTGATTGGCAATGCATCAAATCTGATTATCCGTGATGGTGGCATTAGCGGATTAGTGCTTATTTTAACAGCAATGAACCAAATTACAGTGGCAGCTGAACAAGTGACGGCTCAAGCTGGCGCACGGATTATTGATACCGCATTTACTGCCGCCCATGCTGGCTTAAGTGGGTTGGAGTTTGCGGCCGGCATCCCCGGTAGTATTGGCGGTGCTGTCTTCATGAACGCCGGTGCTTATGGCGGTGAAACTTGTGAAGCCGTCAAGTCAGTTCGGGTTTTAACGCGAACTGGTGAAGTAAAAACATATACTAAGGAAGAAATGGCCTTTTCTTACCGGCATTCACTGGTTCAGGAAACTGGCGACATTGTCATTGCGGCCACTTTTAAACTAGCGAAATCACCCAAGGCACCAATCTTGGCTAATATGCACTACTTAAATGCCCTGCGGCGCTACAAGCAGCCGCTGGAATACCCCTCTTGTGGTAGTGTCTTTAAGCGGCCGACGGGGCATTATGTTGGGCCGATGATTATTCAAGCTGGCTTGCAGGGGCGCCAAATTGGCGGTGCGCAGGATTCGCTTAAGCATGCTGGCTTTATCGTTAATAAAGGTGGTGCAACAGCAACGGATTATTTGGATTTGATCCATTTAATCCAAAAGGTTATTCAAGAAAAATTTGCCGTTGACTTACAGACTGAAGTTAGAATTATTGGCCAAGCGACTGATTAGAAAGGAGTATTTATGCATTTTAATCTGGCAAATATCTTTACGTGGAGTAATTTTTCGCTAGTGCTCGATGTTTTGATTATTTGGTTTTTGGTTTATCACCTGATTATTTTAATTAGGGGGACCAAGGCTGTGCAACTTGCCAAGGGAATTGTGCTGATTTTTATTGTGCGCATCATTGCTGGCATTTTGCAGCTGCACACAACAACGTGGTTGATTGATCAGATTGTGTCGTGGTCGGTGGTTGGGATTATCGTGATTTTCCAACCAGAAATCCGGCGTGGACTTGAGCACTTAGGTCGATTGCCAATCTTTGGCGGTCGTGAAGAAAGCGCGCACGATGAGTCGATTAAGTTCATCAAGGAATTGGACAAAGCCATTCAGTACATGTCCAAACGAAGAATTGGTGCCCTGATTACTATTCAGCAGGAAACTGGACTTGAGGATTATATTGAAACTGGGATTAAGCTGAACGCCGATGTTACCGGTGAATTATTAATTAACATTTTTATTCCTAACACGCCGCTGCATGATGGTGCGGTAATTATTAATCAGGACCACCAAATTGCCGTGGCCGCTGCATATTTGCCGCTGTCGGACAGTACCATGATTCCTAAACGCCTTGGAACTAGACACCGTGCGGCTGTCGGGATTTCTGAAGTGACGGATGCGATTACCATTGTGGTGTCAGAAGAGACCGGTGGCGTCACAATCACGCGTAATGGGCGCTTCTTACTGGATATGAGCCGTGACGAATACCTGAAATACCTTAAGGCAGAGCTCGTCCCTAAAAAAGAAAAGAATACCAAGTGGTACCAAAAGATATTGGGTAAAATTTGGAAGTGGGGTGCTGACCGATGAAAGATTTTTGGCATAAGTCATGGGTTACGCGGGTAGTCTCTTTGTTAATTGCAGTCTTGCTGGTCATTTATATTAACTACACCCAAGAGGGCTTCATGACTCAGGGACAAGCGGATCGGACTAAGCAGACGGCCACTCAAACGCAAACAGTCAAGGTGCCGCTGCAAGTTTCAGTCGATACCGACAATTACTATGTTGTGGGTTATCCGGCTAAAGTCAGTGTTACTTTGGAAGGATCTAATGCCTTGGTTACCTCAACGGTTAATACGCAGAACTTTCGGGCCTACATTGATTTAACGAATAAAAGTATTGGTGAGCATGATGTTCATGTTCACCTCAGCGGGCTGAGTAATCAGCTGGCATATACAATCAGTCCCAAAATTGTTCATGTGAATATTCAACGACGAAAATCAACGACAATGCCTGTTCAAATAGAGTATAATAAAACTGCTGTGGCCCGTGGTTATAAGTTGGGGAAGGCAAGTGTTGACCCGCAACAGGTTGAGGTGACGGGCGCGCGCGGTGAAGTTGACCAGATTGACCAAATCGTTGCCAAAGTTGTCTTACCTAATGACATTACCCATACGTTTGAGCGACAAGTCAATTTGATTGCCGAAGACCGCAAGGGTCGTCAGCTCAATGTGATTATTGAGCCAGCAACGGCTAAGGTAGTGGTACCGATTTCGATTGCTAAAAAAGAGGTCAAGCTGGAATTGATACCTAAGCATGAAAATACTAGCAAGGTTTACTCGCTGACAGCTAAAAATGATTACGTGACAATCTACGGTAATCAATCAGCACTTAATAAGATTAAGACTTTAGCTGTTCCGGTTGACTTGAGCGCTGTTAATGCGTCGACTACCAAGATGGTGCCGTTAAAGTTGCCGCACGATGTGATTAAGGCAAGTATGCCGCAAGTAAGTGTGCAGATTAAAGTTGCAAATATAAATAATTAAAGTTAGAAAAGAAAGGTTGTTTTTAATGTTAAAGTATTTTGGCACTGATGGTGTGCGCGGAGTCGCAAATCAAGATTTATCCCCAGAATTAGCATTTAAGTTGGGTCGTGATGGCGGCTATGTTTTGACTAAAAATAAAACCAAGGAAGAACAGGCCAAGGTTTTAGTATCACGCGATACGCGGATGTCAGGGCAAATGCTTGAATATGCTTTGATTTCAGGCTTGTTATCAGTTGGAATAGAGGTCTTGGAAGTTGGCGTGATTACCACCCCAGGATTGTCTTACTTAGTCCGTGCCCAAGGTGCCGATGCTGGTGTGCAGATTTCCGCATCACACAATCCAGTTCAAGACAACGGCATTAAGTTCTTTGGTAGCGATGGCTTGAAGTTGTCTGACGAAATGGAAGGCGAAATTGAAAAATTAATCGATGCTAAAGAAGATACTTTACCACGGCCGTCAGCTGCAGGTTTAGGAACTGTGACTGACTTCCACGAAGGTAGCTCCAAGTACCTGCAATTTATCGAAAATACAATTCCTGAAGACCTTGATGGGATTAAAGTTGTGATTGACGGTGCTAATGGTGCTGCCAGCAGCCTAATTTCACGGTTATTTGCTGATTGCGGTGTTGATTTCACCACGATTGCCACTCATCCAAACGGGATGAACATTAACGACCATGTTGGTGCTACGCATACTGAGAAGTTGCAAGAAGAAGTTGTTAAGCAAGGTGCCCAATTAGGGCTGGCTTTTGACGGCGATGCTGACCGCTGTATTGCTGTTGATGAAAACGGCAACGAGGTCGACGGCGACCACATCATGTACGTTTTAGGTACTTATATGGCTGAAGGGGGCCGGCTCAAGAACGACACAATCGTGACTACCGTGATGAGTAACCTTGGCTTCACTAAGGCACTTGAGAGAAAGGGCATCAAAAATGTCCGCACGCAAGTTGGTGACCGGTATGTTTCCGAAGAAATGCGCGCTAACGGCTATAACCTTGGTGGTGAGCAATCAGGTCACGTAATCATGAGCGACTATCACAATACTGGTGACGGGATGTTAACCGGCTTGCATTTGATGCTGGTGATGAAGAAGACGGGTAAGTCATTAACCGACCTCTTGTCTGACTTTAAGGAATACCCACAATGCCTTGTTAATGTTCCTGTTACCGACAAGAAGAGCTGGCGTGAACACCAACCAATCCTTGATGTGATTAAGGAAGTTGAAGCCGACATGGGCGATGAAGGCCGTGTTCTTGTTCGGCCATCAGGTACCCAATCATTGTTGCGGGTAATGGCTGAAGGCCCAACGCAAGAAGAAACTGATGCTTACGTTAAACGCATTACCGATGTTGTTGAACGCGAAATGGGAATTTAAATGCTAAGATCACTAAACTAATAGCAAAAATAATATTAATTAAAAAAGTAACAGAAAAAATTTTTTCTGTTACTTTTTTGGTATGATAGACTTTCTAGGTAATAGTCTATACCAATTATGAACTTTGCTACTTGACCAATTTAATAAAAAAGACTAACATTCCTTGCATAACAAGAAATTAAAGTTTAGTCCATAATTAAGAATTGAACTAGACCAAAGGAGAAAAATATGTGTGGAATTGTTGGTGTTGTTGGTAAATCTGCCCGCGATATTGTGTTAAGCGGCTTAACTAAACTTGAATATCGTGGCTATGATTCGGCCGGAATTTATCTTAATGACTTGCAGGGCAAGGAGTACCTGACTAAGGCGGTCGGTCGCATTCAGAATTTGAAAGAACAGATGACTTCTGATGAACAGGGCTTGGTTGGTATTGGTCATACGCGCTGGGCTACGCATGGTAAACCGACAACGAGTAATGCTCATCCGCAATATGATGAAACTGAACGCTTTTATTTAGTTCATAATGGTGTGATCGAAAATTATCAAGAATTAAAAACTAAGTATTTAGCAAATGTTGAGTTCAAGTCAAATACTGATACGGAAGTGGTTGTCCAATTAATTAGTAAAATTGCCCGCGAGCAGGAAGTTGATCCCTTTACAGCATTAAAGAGTGCGCTGAAATTAATTAAGGGATCGTATGCGATTTTACTTGTAGATAATACTAATCCAAGTCATATTTATGTGGCAAAGAACAAGTCGCCGTTAATGCTGGGACTAGGTGCGGGGTTCAACGTGATTGCTTCAGATGCCTTGTCAGTTCTCGATCAAACTAAGACTTTTGTTGACTTGCATGATGGTGAGGTTGCAGATATAACCAAGGACAATTATGTACTAGAAACAATTGCCGGTACGCCAGTAACGCGTCAGTCGCGGACACTTAATATTGATCCTAATGCTGCCTCCAAAGGGACTTATGAATTTTATATGCTGAAAGAAATTTCTGAGCAACCAGGAGTTCTGCGTCATTTAATGCAATACTACTTAGATGAAAGCGGCGAACCAAAAGTTCCTGCTGAAATTATCACGGCTTTAGCACAAGCCGATAAGTTTTACATTTTTGCAGCTGGTACAAGTTATCATGCAGGTTTGGTAGGTAAGGCATTATTGGAAAAGTATACGGGTGTGCCAACTGAGGTTGGCTTTGCCTCTGAAGCTGGCTATCACTTCCCAATGATGTCACAACATCCGGTTTTAATTTTCTTATCTCAATCTGGTGAGACCGCAGATTCGCGGGTAGTTTTGCAAGAGGCAATTAAGCGTCAGTTACCAAGTTTGACACTGACAAATGTGCCCGGATCAACTTTAGCACGGGAAGCAACTTATGCTATGTCACTTGAAGCCGGCCCTGAAATTGCGGTCGCTTCTACTAAGGCTTATATTGCACAAGTCGCGCTGCAGGCGATTTTGGCTAAAGCAATTGGTGAAAAAAATGAGCAGCAAGTAGCTCGCGATTGGGATTTAAAAACTGACTTGAGTTTAACAGCTGAAGGTATTGAGGAAGTTTTATCTGACGAAAAGAAGATTAAACACCTAACCGATAAGTTGATCGTACCATCACGAAATGCATTTTATATTGGGCGAGGTATTGATTATCCAGTTGCACTTGAGGCAGCTTTGAAGTTGAAGGAAGTTTCCTACATTCAAACTGAGGGTTTTGCAGCCGCGGAATTGAAACACGGAACAATTTCATTAATTGAAAAGGGTACACCAGTGATTGCCTTGATTAATGATCCTGTAACTGCTGACTTAATGCGTGGTAACATCCAAGAAGTAATTGCTCGTGGCGCGAGTGTAATTACGGTGGCTAACAAGGAGTTGGCGCAGGCAAGCGATGATCTGATATTACCTGAGGTTAATTATTACTTGTCACCATTGATTACAGTTGTGGTGGCACAGCTGATTGCCTATTATGCCTCGCGTGATAAGGGGCTTGATGTTGATAAGCCACGTAACTTAGCTAAAAGTGTTACAGTTGAATAATTTGCAAAAAGCTTCCTATTATATAGGGAGCTTTTTAGTATGATCTGACATAGCACATGAATTACTGATTTTTGCTTTGAAAAGCTAGGCAGCCATTAAAAGATAGTCTATTTGAAACAAATTATGGTCGTCGAAATTTTTACAATTTTATAAATGAATTTACATGAAAAAGCCAATTTTTAGCTATACCACAGTTAAGTTTACGTAATACAGATTGTCCGCAGCAGTGCTTAAATCAGGCTTAATAATCAAACTTTGTGAATTAAAAATGTTTCACACACAAGAATCCTATTAAATCGGGATTCTTATTTTGGTGTTTCTAACTATTTCACAATGTAAACCAATTAATATGCTTGTCAGCTTAGAGACTGAAAGCGTCTTTTAAATGACCAAAAGCGCTATAATTATGGTAAGGAGAGTGATAATGATGGAAGCAAGAAGGTGGCTAAGGAAACTGTGGCAACTAAGGAATTGACACCTGCCCAAGAAGAGAAAGCTTTTATGTCACAAACTGATCTAAAGAGTTTAACTATTATGGGCATCAAGTTCTCAACCCAAGAAAATTACTGGAAAACTAGGGACAGCATCCTCAACAGCATCTATGAAGGTCATCACCCAACCATTAGGGACGTCAAGGATGCCTATAAACAATTAGAAGAACATGTACCAATAGACCAAGTTGTAGCAGATATTATTAGCGAGTATCAAAATTAGCATGACTGATTGGATAAAACAAACCTTACAACCTAATGGTACCTTGAAAAATAAGCTAAATATCACTGATGCTGATAAATTAGCGGAGGCAGAATATCGGATTACTCAAGCCAGATATATAGGTGCTTCTCGTTATGAGATTAAAGATGTTAGTGCCCTCAACCAGATCCATGAATATCTTTTTGGCGACATCTATGACTGGGCAGGTAAATATCGACCAGGTGACTACCATAAAGGGAATACCAAATTCTTTCCTAGGAAACTTTTTGAAAATGCCATCAAGGACATTAATAGAAAGATTGACCATATCAATGAGGTAGATTATAAATCTGATAGCGTCCTAGCTGTTGATCTAGCAGACTTACTGCTAGAAGTTAATCAGTTTCACCCTTTTAGGGAGGGCAACCGTCGTACTCAGCGTCTATTTATTATCATGTTAGCAAGGCAAAAGGGCAAGACAATGCATTTGAGCAAAGTAGCTCCTGCCTATGAAGATTACATGACTGCCTGCAAAAGGGACGATAATGACCTAATGGCGCAAGCAATCATGAAAGCTTTCCAGAGAGCCATAGGCTATATGAGTTAACCATTGAACAATAGAAGGTAATGTGTTTCTTTCAGTTTATAATTAGCGCTAGTTAATATTCAGCATGATTGCATACCAATTTTAAACATGTTACAATATTGTTGTAAATAAAAAGAAGTCCTACTACTAATAGAACTTCTTAAACACAGGCTTCCGCTTTTAAAGAGCGGTGGTTAATTATAGTTTAACTAAAGGCTATCCCATAACCTGCCAAAGTTATAAGTGGGATGGTCTTTTTTGTCGTGATGGTTGCTGTCGATGTAAGTCAACATTGCAACTATCAATAATCCAAACTGCAACATTAAAGAAATTGCATCGTGGACGCTCATTAACTGTTATGCCTTTCAATAATTTGTCCCATGTTTCCATAGACAATCATCTCCTTGGAATTAAACAGCCACCGCACTTTAAAACTCTACCTATGTTCAATATCAATTATATCTTTATATTAGTTACTAACGCAAGAACAAAAGTCAAAATAAAGTTCCATCAAAACTATGGTATACTTGTCGTGAGAAAGGTGACTATTTGTAACGCGGTGGCGGTCATAATTGACCGCTTTTTATCTACCCAAAATAATATTATTTGGTTAGGGTGGTTTTTTGTCCCAAGTCTTTTGTATAATAAAGGGGATGAGTATGTGGGAGGCAACTAATGACGATTAAATTAATAGCAGTGGACCTGGATGGTACGTTGTTGACATCGACTAAGCAAATTTTGCCGGAAACGGAAAAGGCTCTTAAGCAGGCAAGCGCGCAAGGAGTCAAGGTAGTGCTGGCAACGGGACGACCATTATCTGGAGTGATGCAGTATAACAAGCAGCTGGGGTTAACAGGTAGTAACCAATATAATATTGTGTTTAATGGTGCCGTAATTCAAAATCTGGCGGGCAAGGTCCTAATGGATATGAAGATGAATTATCATGATTTTACAAATATGTTAAAGCTGCAACGGTTGGCGCATGTTAATTTGCACTTTGAGACGCCGGAGTGCTTTTGGACTTGCGATCGGGACCTTGCAATGCATCTTAATGTCAATGCTGCGGTTAATAATAGTATGATTAAGGTGCGCAAGGTTGAAGAAATCCCGCAAGACTTTACCTTTAATAAGGTGGGCTTTAGTATGATTGCAGATGAGGCAGAGGTTGACAAACTCTGGCATAATATTCCTGAGTGGGCCTTCGCGCAGTATGATGTCGTGCGTAGCTTTGCTAATATGGTGGAACTGAATGTCTTGGGTGCCTCAAAGGGTAACGCCTTAATGGATTTAGCAGCGCGGCTCAAGATTGGGCAACAACAAGTGATGGTCTTTGGCGATCAAGGTAATGACATCTCAATGTTTAATAATCCCGAGTTTACTAAGGTGGCAATGGGCAACGCAACAGAGCAGATTAAGACTAGCGCCGACTATGTTACTGATGATAACGATCATAATGGAATTGCGCGCGCACTTAAAAAGTTCGTTCTATAATAAATTTGAGTTGATAAAATGACAGAAAAGATTAAGGAACATAATATTTCTGAAGCAGAGTGGGAAGTCATGCGGATTGTCTGGACCCTGGGTGCAACACACACGGGAGACATAATTAAGCAGCTACAAGCCAAGAAGGATTGGTCAGAATCAACAATTAAGACCTTAATGGGTCGATTGGTCAAAAAAGGCTTACTAAAAACCCGTAAGGATGGGCGGCGGTTTGTTTATACGGCAACAGTAACGGAAAATCAGATGATGGTTCAAGTTACGACTGAAATGATGAGCCACATGTGCGACATGCACAAGGGTCAAATGCTGATTGAAATCCTGCATGGTATGCCACTGTCGCAGGATGACATTGCAATAATGGAACAAGAATTGGCTCAGAAGGCGAAGACAGCACCTAAAATGGTTGATTGCAATTGTCTTAGCGTTCATGATTGTTAGGTAAGGAAGTATCCTTAATGAGGAAAATATTTGCTTGGATTGTGCGCGTAATCATGGTTATCGTGATTGGCACGTCTGGTTATTTAATGTTGAAGAGTCCTGTCACAGTTGGTGTGCCAGATGTGCGCCAAGTAGCACACGTAGCTTTAAATAAAAGCGCAACTAATGATGAATTACGGGCGTCACTCAAGTTGGCACAAAAAACGGGTTTAGAGAATAAAATTTTGCGTCAATTACCAGAGCAGTATCGTTATGACTTGTCTTATAGTCACTTGTATAACTTAGGGGTTACTTATGAAGCTAATGGTGAATTAACTGCGAAAAATCTGCACATTCCGCAAACTAATAATGTCCAAAAGGTATTTAGCAATTATCTGATAAAGGCGCTTAACCAACAGCTGCAGCGGGATGATAAGCAGCTCGAGCAAGTAATTACGATTTTTCATTGTGTGATTTTGGTGATTTTGTTAGCCTTTCTCTTAGCAGCACTAATGGTAGTCTTTGGTAAGTATGGCGCCGCTCTCGTTCTCTTGCTAGCTGCGATAGGGTCGTTCGGCATGCTGCAGTATTGTGCAGGTCAATTAGCACAAAATTTGCGTGTCCAATTAGCTGTTAACATCAGCTTGGTTACCTCAGAAGAGCTTTGGCTGGCACTCTGGTTGGGGATTGGTGGAGCCATTATCTGGCCAGTCTGCTTGCGCCTAACTAAAAAATAGTGTATATAGTAATGTTATAATAAACTTTAATATAGAAAAAACAGTAGTAAAATTTAAATTTTACTACTGTTTTTGTATTGTATTAATTGATGATCGCGCTTATAATGAAAGCGGAAACAATATTTGGATAGAAAAGGAGATAGTTATGATAGGTAAGAATAACTTTTCGGAAAAGTTGAAACAAATATCAAGTATAAATAAACAGCCACACTTTTCGATTAGGAAGTTAACAGTAGGCGCTGTATCAGTACTATTGGGCTTTAGCTTTGTAGCGATTAACCAGCAAGTGGTTAAGGCTGATATTGCTAGTCCAGCGGTAAGTAAACAAGCAGAGAGTTTAAATACGTACTCTGCTCTCAATAAATTTTTGCGTACAGATGCCGAGACTGATAAAACTTCAAATACTGTCGCAACGGAAAAGCCAGCGATATCGTCAGCTACTGAGCAACAGCCACAAAAACCAGCAGTTAATACTTCTACTACTACATCGATTCCTACAGAAAAGCCAACATCGATTGAGCCACAAAAACCGGCAGTTAACAATGATTTAGCTGAAGCTGCGACTCATTTGCAAACTAACATTGCAACTGCTAACACATTTATGCAGACTGAAAATTATGCTCAGGCAGCTGCAGAAGAGAAAGCTGACTTGCAGTTAGCCGTTAATGATGGTCAAGTAATACTAGATAAGTATAGTAAATTGAATACTGTATCTGATATGCAGGTCCAAGTTAAGACTGAGGTAATAGCAACTGATCAAGTTACTGTAGCAGCTTTGAATGATGCAAGTACAAAAATCAAGCGAGCATTGACTATTATTCTGCAGGAACAAGCAACTAACTCTGTTAAAGTTGCTACTGACGGTGATTGTGATTTGTTGTGGGATGATAATTCTGAGACATTACATGTTATGGCGGGAATAAAGGGTAATCATTTAGCTAATGCCTTGTCTGCTAATTTGACTGAGGACTTATATAGTCAAATAGTTCATATTAAGATCGATGATAACCTTGTTTTACCGGCTAATAGTTCCTTTATGTTTTCAGGACCATCAATTTTTAAAGGCTTAAATTCACTAACAGATATTACTGGTTTGCAAAATTTAGATACTAGTCAGGTAACGAGCATGGCCGATATGTTTGCTGGAGATAGAAATTTGCAAAGCTTAGATTTGACAGGCTTTAATACGTCTCAAGTAACAAATATGGACATGATGTTTGACAGTAATATTAAATTAAAAGCTTTAGATTTAAGCATGTTTGATACCAGTCATGTGGGCAATATGTCCAGTATGTTTAATAATTGTCATAATCTAGTCGAGCTAAATGTAAGTAGTTTTGATACTAGTAATGCTCTCTTTATTTCTGGTATGTTCGGTAACTGTTACGGTTTACGAAGCTTAGACTTAAGTAGTTTTAATACTAGTAAGGCAGAATACTTTAATCTTATGTTCTCCGGCATGGGTTCAAAGTATAATTTTATTTTAACTATGCCAGCACAAAAATTTGCGGTTAACAGTGGTTTGAATGATGGTCGTAGCTTTATCCAGGCAGTTGATGCTGCTGATGGTGGCACCATTACGCATCCAGTAGGAACTATCTATAGCCCAGCAGAATTCCAAGCGTTATATTCTTCAGCTAATCCACCAGCAGAAACGTATGTTATAAATTCGACTCATGATAGTGAGCGTTACACCGCAAGTGCTAAGTCAGCACCGTTATATGCAGCTGCTGGACAAGATCTTGCTAGTGCTAGTGAACAATATTTACAATTTACTGATCAAGCTGATCATTCAGTTAAGCCATTAGCAGAATTAGAAGCAACCACTGATTTATTTAATAAGCAAAATAAGATAGTTACTGCTGTTAAGTGGAGTGGTTCAAAAGTTGATGATCAAGGCCGATTAAGTAAGACAGCTACGGGTGAAGTTAATGTAATGGCAACTATTACTTATGGTGACGGTACGACTGCTAATGTACCCGTAACTTTAAAAGTAGTTAGATCAACTTCTACTTATCATGTTAGCGCTAAAGAAGGTGGAGTGCTTCAATTACATGCTGCCGATATTGGGACTGCTGCGACTAATGACTTGGTAGCCTTCCATGATCCAGCTGCTATTGATCGACTATTATCAGTAAATACAAGTGATGGTAGTGCAATTGATCCAAGCGCTGTAATTGATCACCTAGAGTGGACAAATAATGGTCAGCCGTCAACGGATTATCTTGCAATTAGTAATGGTCAGCCAACTAATTATGCATCAGCTGAAATTAGAGTTGTCTATACCGATGGTAAGAAGTCGAATCCAATCCAGATTAAGGCTGATATTGTTGGTGCAATTTTAAAAAATGATGCAAAAATTACAATGAATTCTAGCTTAAAACCTATTTCAGCAAGTGATAAAGTACCTAATGGTGCTGATTATCTCGACTTAAGTCATTTGGCTGATAAATATCCAGTTACTTATTACACTTGGTCTGATGATCCTGATCAAAATACAGATCTTAATATTAATTATGCTGATAATGGTACAACTAAAAATGCCTATTTGATGATTCATTATCAAGATGGGACGCAGCAAGCTGTGCCAGTAACAATTTTGATTAAGAGCCAGGCAGAAGTAGATCACTTTACCCAAATAGCACCAATCCAAGCACATGAAGCAAATGTTGAAAACACAGTTTTGGAAGCATTTCCTCAATTAACTAACGCTAATAATTGGGGCGAATTATTAAAAGGTAATTTAGATGATGTTAAGAGCATTAGCTGGTCGGATGAGGCAGCAGTTAAACAGTTATTGCAGAAAAAGGGTCAACATAGTGCCCAAATTGTGATTGAGTTTAAGGATGAGTCTAAACAAATAATGGAAGTAACAGTTCAAGTTAATGCAATTAATGCGATTGCCGCTGTGCAAAAAGAATTTCTTTCGAGCTTAACACCAGTTGACCATACGGTCAATGATCTTAAGGCAGTTAATTACCTTGACCTTAGTCAAATTGACTCTAGTCAAGTGACAGCTTATACTTGGTCAGGGGATGCCCAAGATACTACTGATCTTGATGTTAATTATGCTCACAGCCAGGGCGGCAGCTTGATGGCTTATATTATTGTTCATTATCAAGATGGGACTAAGCAGGCAGTGCTAGTACCAGTGAGAATTAAACCACAAAACCTGCAGTGGCAATTTAAGCAGACACAACCAATTACAATGCAGTTGAATGCTGTAGAAGCACCAGCAGAATTCAATAAGCCAAGTACTTTCTTAGCAAATGCTGATTTAATCACCAATATTGCATGGGTAGGTAATCCCGACACGAGCGCAGTTGGCTCAACAACGAGTGCAGTTAAGATAACTTTTGCCGATGGCACTAGTTTGATACATCTCATTCAGATTAATGTAGTTAAGTAGTCCTTTATAATTAGAAAATAATTTTGATAGATCAAGTGTTCTTTGTGAACAACTTGATCTATTTTTTCCCTTATATGACATACTTTTAGCTAGCTACAAAAGCGCCACAAGTCCAGCCAAGATTGCAATAACAGTATTCAAAAGATACTGGACTAAACCCTTTCCTTAGAATTTTACAGTTATAGCTTTTTTCTAAAAACCGTTAGTCCTTCAAACTAGAGCGGTTCTTTCGTGCTTACTTAAGAAGCAAAAACTTATTGCTGTTAGCGTAAAGTATTTGTGGGGAAAATAAAAAATAGAAGAGAACCTTCTGCTAAAATGTAGTTTGAACAAAATTTACATTCAGAAAGGTTTTCTTCTATATGACTAGTTTACTACAAGATTTACAGCTTTTGTTAGATAATTTAACTACTGATACTAATAAGCTGCTGGACTGTCAGCTTACTTTCGATGATGTCTTAGAAACATTCATGCAGAAATTGCGCCATTGGGGTTTAAAGCTAATTGGTTCTTATCTTGAGCAGCTTGATGCTAGTTATAAGCAGTTGCCTAGTCGCAAAAAGCAGTATGAAGTTAAAGCCATGCGTACATGTATTAAGCAGACTTTGTATGGGCAATTAACTTTTAAGCGTACTTATTACCAAGATAAACAAGACCAACATTATTTCTTTTGGCTTGATCAAGCCTTAGCTTTCACCAAGTATAGCCGGATGACCTTAGGCTTTAAGGCGGCTGTTTTAGAAAACGTAGCTAAATATCATTATCAGGCAGCCATTGATTTGCTTAAATACAGTGAAATCCATTCTAAAACAACAGTTATGAACATTGTTCATCGTGAGGGCCCACTACTGCCTAATCAGCCTGATCAGGTGCAAGCACGAAATAAGCAAATTGTTTATTTAGAGGCTGATGAAGATCATGTTGCTTTTCAAGATGGCAGTAACCATTTTATGAAGTTAGTGTACTTACACACGAAGGTTATGATGACAGTCAAAAACGCCATCACTTAATTAAGCCTAAATATTTTACTGGTACTTATGCTGGCGCGGCTAATGAACAGCTGTGGGACGAGGTGCTATGTTATTTAGAAGCCAATTATCCGCAAGCTAAGCAGTTTTATCTTGCTGGTGATGGCGCGCCTTGGATTAAGGCGGGCGCTAAATATTTACCTAACTGTAAGTTTGTCTTGGATCGCTTTCATTTGTTAAAGTATTGCCGTCAAGCCGCTGTTAATACTAAGGCAGCTGCTGCTTATAGTTTA
The DNA here is from genome assembly GCF_029392875.1 of Lactobacillus sp. ESL0677. Classification (NCBI taxonomy): domain Bacteria; kingdom Bacillati; phylum Bacillota; class Bacilli; order Lactobacillales; family Lactobacillaceae; genus Lactobacillus; species Lactobacillus sp. ESL0677. The sequence goes on from NZ_CP113946.1 coordinate 650,724, forward strand.
TATCATTGGGCTTTAAGCGGTCAGCGGGACAAAGTAGAATTATACTTTAAAACTCGCTTTAGTGATCCCGACTTAACATCAACGCAAATTGCCGCTCTTCACCAAGCTAAAACTTATCTATTAGGTAATTGGCAGGCAATTTTAAATACGCAAGAAGCAGCTTATCAGCGTTGCACCGCTGAAGGTCACATTAGTCATTATTTGTCAGAGCGGCTGAGTTCAAGACCAATGGGCTGGAGTAAGGTAGGAGCTGAAAGTGTAGCCAGAAGCATTATCTTCCAGTTAAATGGCGGCGATATTAGCCAATATTTGCTTAACGAGCAACGAAAAGCTGCTAAAGAGCAAAGAATTAGACAAGTAGACCATCGTTTTAAGGCAAAGAACAGACCGTATTATGAGCATTTTCAAGCAGACTTTGGCGAAACGGCCAAGACACATTATTGGAATCAAGGGATCATTAATGGCGGGCAGATATTTGATTTACCCGAGCAAATAATTTAAAAGCGAAAACTACAAATAGCAGCAGGTAAAGGCTTAAAGTTTATTACCCACAAAAAGTTGACACTAACCTTATTGTCACCAAAATTGCATACTAATTGCACGCGTGCTACAATATAGCTGTAAATAAAAAAGAAGTCCTACGGTAATAGGACTTCTTAACATGAGTTTCCGCTTAAAAGCGGTGACTTCACAGATTTTTTAACAAAAACCGTTAGTCCGTTAAACTAGAGCGGTTTTTTGTATGCTTGAATTTTTTCCAAGCAGCAATACAATGCCGTAACTTGTCCGGTGTCTTGGCAGCAGTATCTAACAAACTATTAAATAGCTTAATAATTCAATTTTTAACTTTATTTGGTGCTTACTTAAGAAGCAAAAATTTATTGCTCACCAAAATTGCATACCAACTTTGAGCGTGCTACAATATAGCTGTAAATAAAAATGAAGCCCTACTGGATATAGGACTTCTTAACATGAGTTTCCGCCTAAAAGCGGTGACTTAACGATGTTTTAATAAAAACCGCCAGCCTATAAACTAGAGCGGTTTTTTTCGTGCTTGGATTTCTTCCAAGCAGCAATACAATGCCGTAACTTTTTTGGTGTTTTCGCAGCATTATCTAACAAACTATTAAATAGCTTAATAATTCGATTAGCTAGCCATAAAAGCACCATAAGCCAAGCAAAGATTGCAATAACGGTATCCAAAAGATACTGGACTAAGTCCTTTCTTTAGGATTTTGCAGTTATAGTTTTTTACACCATACGCATCATCTCCCAGTCGAGAAATTAGTCACCGCGTTCTAGCTTCTACTCATGTTAGATTAATTATAACAAAATAAAGTTGCAATTAGGCAAGTTATTTTTTATTCGGAAGCCAAAACTTATTGCTCACCAAAATTGCATACCAACTTTGACAGTGCTACAATATAGTTGTAAATAAAAGAAGCCCTGTTGGTATCAGGACTTCTTAACATGAGTTTCCGCTTAAAAGCGGTGACTTAACAGTTTTTTCTAAAAACCGCCAGACTACAAACTAGAGCGGTTTTTTTCGTGCTTGAATTTTTTCCAAGCAGCAATACAATGCCGTAACTTTTTTGGTGTTTTCGCAGCAGTATCTAACAAACTATTAAATAGCTTAATAATTCGATTAGCTAGCCATAAGAACACCACAAGTCCAGCAAAGATTGCAATAACGGTATCCAAAAGATACTGGACTAAATCCTTTCTTTAGAATTTTGCGATTACAGCTTTTTACACCATACGCATCATCTCCCAGTCGAGAAATTAATCACCGCGTTCTAGCTTCTACTCATGTTAGATTAATTATAGCAAAATAAAGCTGCAATTAGGCAAGTTATTTTTATTCGGAAGCAAAAAACTTATTGTCACCAAAATTGCATACTAATTGCACGCGTGCTACAATATAGCTGTAAATAAAAAAGAAGTCCTACGGTAATAGGACTTCTTAACATGAGTTTCCGCTTAAAAGCGGTGACTTCACAGATTTTTTAACAAAAACCGTTAGTCCGTTAAACTAGAGCGGTTTTTTGTATGCTTGAATTTTTTCCAAGCAGCAATATAATGCCGTAACTTGTCCGGTGTCTTGGCAGCAGTATCTAACAAACTATTAAATAGCTTAATAATTCAATTTTTAACTTTATTTGGTGCTTACTTAAGAAGCAAAAATTTATTGCTCACCAAAATTGCATACCAACTTTGAGCGTGCTACAATATAGCTGTAAATAAAAATGAAGCCCTACTGGATATAGGACTTCTTAACATGAGTTTCCGCCTAAAAGCGGTGACTTAACGATGTTTTAATAAAAACCGCCAGCCTATAAACTAGAGCGGTTTTTTTCGTGCTTGGATTTCTTCCAAGCAGCAATGCAATGCCGTAAATTATCTGGTGTCTTGGCAGCAGTATCTAACAAACTATTAAATAGCTTAATAATTCGATTAGCTAGCCATAAAAGCGCCACAAGTCCAGCCAAGATTGCAATAACAGTATCCAATAGGGTACTGGACTAAATCCTTTCTTTAGGATTTTGCAGTTATAGCTTTTTACACCATACGCATCATCTCCAGTCGAGAAATTAGTCACCGCGTTCTAGCTCCTACTCATGTTAGATTAATTATAGCAAAATAAAGTTGTAATTAGGTAAGGAATTTTTATTCGGAAGCGAGAATTGCATACTAATTGCACGCGTGCTACAATATAGCTGTAAATAAAAAAGAAGTCCTACGGTAATAGGACTTCTTAACATGAGTTTCCGCATAAAAGCGGTGACTTAATGATTTTTTGTCAAAACCGCTAGTGCTTCAAACTAGAGCGGTTTTTTTCGTGCTTGAATTTTTTCCAAGCAGCAATACAATGCCGTAACTTTTTTGGCGTCTTCGCAGCAGTATCTAACAAACTATTAAACAGCTTAATAATCCGATTAGCTAGCCATAAAAGCACCACAAGTCCAGCAAAGATTTCAATAACAGTATCCAATAGAGTACTGGACTAATACCTTCCCTTAAAATTTTGCAGATATAGTTTTTTACACCATACGCATCATCTCCAGTCGAGAAATTAGTCACCGCGTTCTAGCTTCTACTCATGTTAGATTAATTATAGCAAAATAAAGTTGCGATTAGACAAGTAAATCTAAATATTGACCGGACCTTATCCAGTATGATACTTGCTTGCGGCTAAATTGAAAGGTAACAATAAATAACGAATAGTAAAGTTAATAAAGAGCGCAGTAACGCTTTATTTTTTGTGCTTAAAAATAAATTTAGCTATGCAAAAAGTGATAAAAAAAGCGATTATTTGGGGCTTGGTGACGGCTAAAATTACCGCTAATAGTGGCGGATATTTTTAAGTGTATATTTACATTTTAAAATTTATGTTTTAGAATACCTTTGTATTTGTAAGAAAAAAGTAATACATACAGAGGATAATAAAATATGGTAGGAAAAAACAATTTTAAAGAGAAATTACGGCAAATGGTCACACAAAATAAGCGTGAACACTTTGCAATTAGAAAGTTGACTGTTGGTGCAGTCTCGGTCTTGCTCGGCGTGACCTTCTTAGGGGTAAATAACCAGACGGCTAAGGCCGATACAGTAACATCAACTCCAGCTACGCAGACTAAGAAGCAGCCTGACCTTACAACTTATCAGGCATTAAAGTCATTCTTAAAGAGTGACGATCAGGCAGCACAAGCCAATGCCAAGCCAGCACCGACCACTAATACTAACAAGTCGCAAGCAAATGATGTAACTAGTCAACCAGCACCAACTGCGTCGACGAAGCCAGCAGCCACCACAAATACGACCACTAACATTACCAGTAATGATCCTGCAACAACTAAGCCAACTGCTACAACAAATACAAGTACTGATATTACCAATGATGATAATACAACTACTAAACCAGCAGTAACAACTCAAGATCAGGTTAAGCCGCAAGATGGCACGTTAGATTACAATGGGGTGTCACGAGCTACAACTGATGGTAAAGCTTTCGATAAAACTACTGACTCAACAGTTTATGTTGGTAACTGGAATGATTTATTTAATTCATATACAAATTCAAATATTAGTAAGATTGAAATTATCAATAACATTCAGTTCACGGGTACGCCGGGAATGTCAAGTGGCGTCAATATTAGCATCCCTGGTCGAAATTTGATAGTCGAATCAGGTGGAGACAATATTCCGGCTGGAGGCTATATAATTGACTTTAAAATGTACAGTCCCATAGATCTTGATACAGGTAATAAGGCATTAATGGATATTACATATCATAACTTACAATTATATTGCCAAAGTTTCTTGGGTATTATGAATACAGTTGACCAAACTGATGGCTATTCGAAAGTAACTCTTGACAATGTTAAATTTACAGGTTCTCAAGTTTTATATTCAGGACAATTTACTTATGTTTATATCAAAAATAATTTTAATGCTAATGTTGTAAAATCCTATAAAAACCCACTTGACTCTACTGATACTGCCGATTGGCTTACGCAAGGATCTGATGGTCAACAAGCCTTTGAATTAAGTGAGTCAGGTGAAAAAATAACTTTTACCAAAGGCTGCCATGCAGAACTTTCTACCAGTGATGGTAATGTAATCCAAATGTTCAACCATGCCAGTTCAGAAGACGATATGAGTACTGTTGTAGATCCCAATAATCCTAAAAAGTTCTTGCCACTTATGAGTCAAGTTATTATTCAAAGCGGTGCCGATGTAACCCTTAATCCGCGCCGTAACCCTGCGCAGTGGGATGAAAACCCTCAAACGACCTTCAAATCATCAGGAATTTACTTTCGTCAAGGAACTGTTGGCAGGGTTCAAGTTGATAAAAATGCTAAGTTAACAATTAACGTTGGTTCTGACTTTGATGGGGCTCCAGATGCCTTTACGGGTACTCTTGACCGGCATAAAACGTCTGCAATTGTATTGAATGGTGCCAACGCTAAAATCATTGATGACGGTACTATTAATGTCAACACGAACGGTGACATTAGCAACGTTTCTGTATTAAACGTTCCCGGTAATATACTAATCTACGATGGTGGGGATTTACAGGTTAACCCTGGAGCCGCACTTAATATTATTGGTCGAAATATGCAAAAATTTACCGGTAAGCTACTTTATATCGGAGGTAAAGCTGACTTAGATGGTGGTAGCTTGGATATTGAATTACAAGATGATCCTAATTATCCAAATGATCCTGCTCATGGTGCAGGTGAAAAGAGTATTAACTTAGTTGATGTTGCTAGCAACACGGCCTTAAAGGTTAATAACCCTAAAAAGCTGGTTTTGAATGCCTCACTTAACAAGGCTCCTGGCACTAGTATTATTGGTGATAATGAAATTGATATTACTAATGTTCGGCAAAAATTCGACTTTTCGTCATTGTTCCCTGACTTACCCACCATTACCTTGCCACCTTTCCACTTATTAAAGGTTCAGAAGAACAAGGGTAATGGTCACATTGAGGTCTTGGCTAACGGGATTGAAGTTTTAAACGGTAAGTTGCCATTAAGTGAAACCGCTGTAAACAATATCAGCGATGCTATTACTGCTTATCCTGAAATTGGTCAAGTCTTAATGCAGGCATTTAATGCTGATAGTCTAGCTGACTTGTCGCAAAAACTAGACATACTGATTAATGGTATCAGTTATGATGATCTGTTTGTCCAAATTATTGATCAGGCTTTTTCAGACACTAATAATATTGGTTATAATAATATTTCCATGATCCCGACTAATAGCGGAGGCTTTCTCAATATCGAAGATGATAATGGTATTTTAGGAGAAGCTTCATATCATCAAGATATGAAAGATGGTTCAGTAACAATTAGTGGTAAAATTGTCAACTACGACCCTAACCTTGATGGTCCTAAACAATCTAATAATATGTTTAGTCAAATCATGCCCGTTGGTACTGATGCTTATATTATTGCTAAGATCGGTAATGGTAAAGATGTTTATGTTGATCCTAAGAATGTTATACCTGATCCTTATAAAGAAACTAATGATGGTCAAGATTCTACTAATGTAACCAATGATTTGCCACATACATTTACTGCTAAAGCTAACGCAGATGGGACATTTAGTTTTAAGATACCTGCAGGTACAGTTGTTACGGGAGATACAATTAGTTTAACCCCAGAAGCTAACTTTATCGGGCTAGATCCTGAAGATAAGGATCATACATCAGTTATAGTTCAAATTGGGAATATTGCTGACTTGTCTCAAATTAAGATTTCGGCTGATAACAGTATTGATCAAGGCTTAGAAATTGCTAAACAACGGATTATAGCTTCAGGCTTGTCTGAACCTGACCAGCAAGAATTCTTAGATGCTGTCCAAGATGCCCATGACAATGATGAGTATTACATTGATAATGCAACGACCTTTACCACAGTTAATACTTATCTAACGTACGCTTATGACACTTATAATCAAGAAGGTGCTAAGTCAGAGTTTAAGTATTATGTTCAGCAGTGTGAGCAGAAGTTAAATATTACTGATGCGGATAAAGATATGCAGACAGTCATTAATAATACGATGACCTTATGTAATGGGGCAATTGCCACCTCAATTCATAGTGATCACGTTGAGAGTAAAACAGAGAACTGCCTAACTAATCAGAATCGTGACTGGGCAGAAGGTTATGCATTAGATCGGTTCAAGTGTTGGGTTAATGATCAGATGAGTGCATTAGTTACCAAACAAATGAACACTTGTAAAAATAACCCAAGCTTAAACCTAACAGCTGATCAAATCGCGAGTCTAAAGGATAGATCCCATACAGTCTTAATTTTTGCACAATCAGATGTAACCAGTGCTAGTGATATTGATGTAGTAGTAGAGAAGTATCAGGCAGGTGTAAAGCAGATTAATGACTTCTTTACGACTAATTTAAATAGTATTTCACGTGACCAGGCTATCCAAGGATTGAGAGATGAACTTGCAAAAGTTACTGCTAAAATAAGTAATGGTGAAGGTGAATATGCTAGTTTAACAACTTTACAAAGAAATCAATTGATTTCAGTTGTGAATAATGCAGCTATGACTGGGATTTTGGCTGTTATGAATTGCTCGGATGCTGATGTAACAAATAATTATAATGCTGGTTTAGCTGGTATTGATAATGCAGCTAAACTAACTATATAATACTTTTGTAAAGATACTAAATAACCTAATTGTTAAAAGTAACAATTAGGTTATTTTTGTATTGCAACAGATAAAGATGATGTTTTATAATGAAAGCGAATTCAAGTAAGCGTATATTAAAAGGAGAATTTAGCATGAAAAAGCGAAAATATTCTGAGGCGCAAGGACGTTTTGCAATTAGGAAGTTAACAGTGGGGGTAACTTCTGTCTTATTAGGATTAGTCTGTCTAGGTGTTAATCAGCAAGTAGTTAAGGCTGATACTGAGGCTACGGCACAATCTGCAACTACACAACAAACAAAAGAACTTGATAGTTATCAAGGATTAAACAAATTTCTTAAGACTAAGCAAGATGTGCCAGAAGATACTAGAGCCAATCATGATGCTAATCAAGCAAAGGAAAGTACACCAATTGTTCAATCAGCGCAACCAGTAGAAAAAACGCAATCTGATTTTGATTATCATGCACCATCAAAGCCGACTACTGATGGTGCTGATATTACTACAACTACCGATAAGGAAGTTGGTGTTGCTAATTGGCAAGACTTGTGTGGTGCCTTAGCTAATCCTAACATTATTAAGATTAAAGTAACCCATGATATTACTAATAATGCTAGTCAAGGTGACGGCAATGATGGTGATAAATATATCAAGATGAATCAGGATAGTGTTCGTTATTTAACAATTGAATCGGATCCAGATGCTAACACAAGATACACAATTGACTTTAAACACTTTCGCTTGCGACCACAGAATAATGGTGATGCAAATAAAACGGGTTGTGACTTAACTTTTAGTAATTTAAATTTATGGAGTTCAACGTATTATGGCTTGGTTGAAGCTGAAGAAGTTAATAGTAAGATTACTTTTAATGATATTACTTTCCACGGTAGTCAGATGCTCTATACTGGCAACAAGGGAATTGAAATTCATTATAGAAATCGTGTAGAAGCTGATACAGTATTGCGCTATGACAGTCCAGTTGATAATGAGAGGCAAGTCAATTGGGACGATGATACACAACAGTTGTTAGAGTTACGTGGTGATGGCTCACATTATCAGGAAGTTTACTTTGATGATAACTGTAACTTCACGTCGGCTACTACTGGTGGCAATATTATTGAAATGCATGGTGCTAAAAGTAGTATAGTTGTTGGTATAAATGCTAACGTTACGCTAGCACCCAAGCAAAATAATTTTACTGGTGTTAACGTTGCTCAGAATACTGGTAAGGCATCAGCAATAGACATGTCTGGTCAAGGTAAAATTGTAATTAAACAGTGGGGCACGTTAAACATTAATGTTGGCAGTAGTACCTTTAATGGTCAGCTTGATGCTAAAGCTGCGGCAGCAATTACCATGTTAGATGTTGGCTCTGAGATTATCGTTGTTCGTAATGGCAGGATTAATATTAATACCAATGGTGATATTAGTGATAGTTGGCGTGGACAAGCGAACGCACTTGTTTATACTGCAGGAGTATTAAATATTCAAGGAACATTCACTTTAACAGGCACTAATATGCAGGAATATGCTGGTGCGTTACTCGATGTTGGCAACACTATCAATGTAGATTCGGGCTCATTAATTGTTAAAACGACAGGGACAGGATTAACTGGTGCCGGAATGGGTAAGTATCAGTTGGTTAATGCAGAGAAAGTAAATGGCTTGATGATAAATAATCCTAAGCAAATAGTTATTAATTCACAAGCTAATCCGAACGCGCAGGCATTAAAGGTCAGCCACATTACTCTTAATGATACTAGACGTCAATTTACGTTGCCTGATGCGTCAATAATTACGTTACCACCAGTACATGTAGTGTCAGTTAATTTATCTAATAAAACGGTTAAAGTAAGTCACTTAGAATTGTTAAATGGTGAATTATGTCCTACTCAAAGTACTATTGATCGAATTAATGCTCAAAATGATAGCACCAAAGTTGCAGTAGCAAAATTGTGTGGCTTTAGTGATGTTAGTGCAATGCAGGCTCAGTTACAAAAGGATGTAGATAATAAGGTTGACTTTGATCAAATCTTTACTAATGTAATAGGACAAACTGCAACTGATCCTACTAATCCGGGGTATAACAATATTTCCTTTATTTCAGCTAATCCTAGTGGTTATTTGAATATAGCAGACGATAATGGTATTGTAGGACAAGCTTCTTATCATCAAGACATGAAAGATGGCTCAGTCATCATTACGGGTAAAGTAGTTAATTATAATAACGACATTGATGGCCCTGCTCAGCAAGGTAATATGTTTAGTAATGTGATGCCTGTGGGAACAAGTGCCTATGTAATTGCTCAATTTAGTGATCATAGTGTCTACACGGATCCTAAGCACTTAGTGCAAGATCCTTATGAAAATACTAATGATGGGGAGGATCCTACTAACATAACTGATGATTTGTCACATGAGTTTACTGCTAAGGCTAACGCAGATGGTACATTTAGTTTCAAGATACCTGCAAACTATCCTGAACTGCATAGTGGTATGAGCATTGCTTTGACACCAGAAGCTAATTTTATTGAACTTGATCCTGCAGGAACATTAAAGCCAGCTTCAGTTCAAATTGGGAACATTGCCGACTTGTCTCAAATTAAGATTACGGCTGATAACAATATTGATCAAGGCTTAGAAATTGCTAAACAACGGATTATAGCTTCAGGCTTGTCTGAAGCTGACCAGCAAGAGTTCTTAGATGCTGTCCAAGATGCCCATGACAATGATGAGTATTACATTGATAATGCAACGACCTTTACCACAGTTAATACTTATCTAACGTACGCTTATGACACTTATAATCAAGAAGGTGCTAAGTCAGAGTTCAAGTATTATGTTCAGCAGTGTGAGCAGAAGTTAAATATTACTGATGCGGATAAAGATATGCAGACAGTCATTAATAATACGATGACCTTATGTAATGGGGCAATTGCCACCTCAATTCATAGTGATCACGTTGAGAGTAAAACAGAGAACTGCCTAACTAATCAGAATCGTGACTGGGCAGAAGGTTATGCATTAGATCGGTTCAAGTGTTGGGTTAATGATCAGATGAGTGCATTAGTTACCAAACAAATGAACACTTGTAAAAATAACCCAAGCTTAAACCTAACAGCTGATCAAATTGCGAGTCTAAAGGATAGATCCCATACAGTCTTAACTTTTGCACAATCAGATGTAACCAGTGCTAGTGATATTGATGTAGTAGTAGAGAAGTATCAGGCAGGCATTAAGCAGATTAATGACTTCTTTACAACTAATTTGTATAGTATTTCTAGAAATTCTTACTTAGATGAATTACAAGCATATTCTATTACACAAAAGAACGTGTTAAAGACTCTTAAAAAGTTGCCAAGAGCAACAAGAAATAAGTATAGACTTGAAATAAATAATGTAACTTTAGATAGCTTTAATATAATTTCTGACTGTGATGGTGCAGATTTAACCACCAACTATAATGATTTTAAAGCTAAAGTTGATGCTATAATTAGTGCTGCTACCGCTGAAAATAATAAGTTATAATTGACGGATTAAAGTTGAATACTAAATAACCTAATTGTTGAAAGTAACAATTAGGTTATTTTTGATCTCTTTTACAAGTCCTGCTAATAAATTTAAACAATAAATTAAATTCGCTTTAAGTAATTATGTTTAAAATTCTTTTTTAGAACAAATCTAAATCTTAATAATAAAATTTAAAAATATTATTTCCTGCTTAAATTAAGATATGAATTTTAAAATTGATTTTGTATTGCTTTAACTGGTATTGAAACAAAACGGAGCAAAAATGCTAGTAAATCTTAATGCATGCGGTTGAAATTAATGTTGTGCGGTAATTATTAATAATTTTAAGAAGGTCACCAATAATTGGTGATTTTTTTGTGGGAAAATTAATATTTTTAAAATAATTAAATATAATTTAAAGATTTAAAAGCGATTGCAGTAAAATAATGAAAACTATACAAAAAAAGTTTTTTACAAATTTTCAAAATTAGCTATTTTTTCTTAGTTTTTTGCTAAGTTGTTATTTTATCTTACCGCCATGACAAGATTGGTATCTACAGCAGATGATAGATCCTGTGATAATTCGGTTACAAAGTAGTTGCTGTTATTTTTCACTTGTTAAAAAATGTACAAATATGTATTGAAATACAGTTAAATATAATTATAATTAATACAGTATATCGTTAGCTATATGCTAACCAAAAGCTGCTATTCTAGGTTAGATTATGGTTAGTCAAACTAAAGACTCTGCAATTGCATCAGTCTTTTTTTACGAATTAATGATAATTTTGAAATCGTTAGGGCAAGCTAACAGAGCAGATTTTAAAGTAACTAATAATTAAGTTGTAGGTGGAGATATAATGGTAAATTCAGATCAAAATAACAAGTCAGAAAAGAATTTAACTGCTAAGCAAAAAGCGGAAAGAGCGGAGAAAATCCGCGCATTTAAACGAAACTTATTAACCGCAGGGACTGCCGGTATTGGTGGGATACTTGGCGGCTTATTAAGTGCTCCCCAAACAGCCCATGCCGCTACTAATGTACCGATGGTTAAATTAGCTAACAATAAGCATATCTTAGTTAACGCACAGTCGGCTGCTATTCCAGCTTCTGAAAGTGCGCAGCCATTAAGTGCGCCACAATCAAGTCCAGTTAAGCGGGAGAACTCAACTAATACGACTGAAGCTATCAGCGAACAACAGACTAAGGGGGCTAGCTCCCAGTCTGTCAAGGATGCCTTGATGTCACTTGCCAATGACAATCAATGGACTAAGAGTTCTACTGCTAACTCGGCTACCACAACTACTTCTACAACTAAAACTAATTCCAGTTCTACAACTTCTACTTCTGCTACTGTTTCTAATCAAGCTGCTCAAGCTACTGAGCAAAAGGTAAAGCTAGAGACCCAGGCGGATACTACTAATGAAGAAAGGGATACTGATGACCCAGCTTCGTTAGTTTCTAATTATAACGAGACTCATAAAGAAAATTCTAAGATAAATCAATATGTTTCTAATTCGGAATCTGCTAGCTTTGCTAAAGATAGTAATAATTCTAGTGCTTCAAAGAGCTTGTCAGCAAAGGCATCGACTTCACAATCGATATCGGCTTCGACTGAAGATAGTAAAAACAATAGTCAAAACTCAAATGTTTTACAAAATAATGCTGATTTCTTATCTAATTTGAATAATGTTATAACTTCAAATAACCTATCTAATCTTTCTAAGAGTTATGCGTCAATATCTGCCAGTATTGCCAGTCGCAGCAGCTCGCTAAAGAGTGACATTGACAAGAGTCAATCAGATTCGGCTAGTTTGGCAAGCAATTTAAGTTATCAAGATTCCTCTTCGACAGCGCTTTCTAATAGTCAAGAGCAGAGTGAAGAAGATAGTAATGAACTGGCTTCAGCCCAGATATCAGCCTCAGCCGTTCTCGAATCATCTGGTAGTCTAGATCCTGATATTAGTGCGTCACTCTCTGCCGAAGCAACAAGTGCTAACTCATTGAGTGCTTCTAAGAGCTCAGTAGACTCCGCTAGTCAATCTACTAGCGCTTCAGACAATAAATCATCAAATTCTATTTATAATGGAATTACAAGTAATAACACCAGCTTAAATACTGTAGGGTTTAACTACAATACGTCACGCTTAATGTTTAATGTGGCAAGTAACAAGTTTAATGTGAGTCTTACTGCTAGACAAGAGAGTGATGCTAACTTATCAAACTCGGTTAACAAGTCAGCAATCGCCAGCATGAGTGCTGATACAGCTAAGTTAGAAGAACAGATCGCTACTAGTTTATCGCAGGAGGCTGCGAGTTTAGCAAGCTTGAGTGATGTTTCGTTAAGTCACTCGGCAAGCAACTCAGCTAGTCAGAGTGCTAGTCAGAGTACTTCTAAGGTTACCAGTCAGAATTATTCGGCAGTAGTCTCACATTATCACAACGTCAGTGATAGTAACTCGGCAATGCATGCAGCTGTATCTAATCAGAACTCGAAGAACTTGGCCAGTATGGCGCACAAGGATTCAGCTTCAGCAAGTAACAGTTACTCGGCTTCGCAGCATAAGATTAACTCGATGTTGAGTTCTAACTCGTTAAGTCTGCATAACAGTGAGAGTGGATCCAAGTCAACGTCCGCGATTTTCAGTAAGAGTATGCAGTCATATAACTTGGCTTCTAGCAGTGCCTCGGCTTATGCGGCTTCGGCAAGTAAGTCGGCAAGCAATCACAGTACCAGCTTGAACGCAAGTATGCAGTCGCAGGTTGACCATAACTATTCGAGCTTAACTTCGGCTGCAGGTCAGTTATCGGCTAGTTCGATGGCTGATGCTGTGCTTAAGAACAGTCAGTCTAACTCGAAAGTTAACTCGGCAATCGAGAGTCTGTTGGTTGATAACGCGCAGATGAGTGAGGCAAGTCAGGCAAGTTCAGCAGCCGCGAGTGCGAGTGCGTCAGCCAACAGCATGAGCCAAGACATGAGTGCCAATGCCAGTGCATCAGCCGCAAGTGCTAGTGCGTCGGCTAACAGCATGAGTCAAGACATGAGTGCTTCGGCAGCCAGTGCTAGTGCGTCAGCTAACAGCATGAGTCAAGATATGAGTGCTTCGGCAGCCAGTGCGAGTGCATCAGCAAACAGCATGAGTCAAGACATGAGTGCCTCAGCAGCGAGTGCGAGTGACTCAGCCAATAGTATGAGCCATGATATGAGTGCCTCGGCAGCAAGTGCGAGTGCATCAGCAAACAGCATGAGTCAAGACATGAGTGCCTCAGCAGCGAGTGCGAGTGCCTCAGCCAATAGTATGAGCCATGATATGAGTGCTTCGGCAGCAAGTGCCAGTGCCTCAGCAAACAGCATGAGTCAAGACATGAGTGCCAATGCGAGTGCCTCAGCAGCGAGTGCCAGTGCCTCAGCAAATAGCATGAGTCAAGACATGAGTGCTTCGGCAGCAAGTGCTAGTGCGTCAGCCAACAGCATGAGCCAAGACATGAGTGCCTCGGCAGCAAGTGCGAGTGCTTCAGCTAACAGCATGAGTCAAGACATGAGTGCCTCAGCAGAGAGTGCGAGTGACTCAGCCAATAGTATGAGCCATGATATGAGTGCTTCGGCAGCAAGTGCCAGTGCGTCGGCTAACAGCATGAGTCATGCCATGAGTGCCAATGCCAGTGCTTCGGCAGCAAGTGCTAGTGCCTCAGCCAACAGCATGAGTCATGATATGAGTGCTAGTGCAGCTAGTGCCAGTGCGTCAGCCAACAGCATGAGTCAAGATATGAGTGCTTCGGCCGCAAGTGCCAGTGCCTCAGCCAACAGCATGAGCCAAGATATGAGTGCCAATGCCAGTGCTTCGGCAGCAAGTGCTAGTGCCTCAGCCAACAGCATGAGCCAAGACATGAGTGCCTCGGCAGCAAGTGCCAGTGCTTCAGCCAACAGCATGAGTCAAGACATGAGTGCCTCGGCAGCAAGTGCTAGTGCGTCAGCCAACAGCATGAGCCAAGACATGAGTGCCTCGGCAGCAAGTGCTAGTGCGTCAGCCAACAGCATGAGCCAAGACATGAGTGCCAATGCCAGTGCTTCGGCAGCAAGTGCCAGTGCGTCGGCTAACAGCATGAGTCATGCCATGAGTGCCAATGCCAGTGCTTCGGCAGCAAGTGCTAGTGCCTCAGCCAACAGCATGAGTCAAGATATGAGTGCTTCGGCAGCCAGTGCCAGTGCTTCAGCTAACAGCATGAGCCAAGACATGAGTGCCAATGCCAGTGCTTCGGCAGCAAGTGCTAGTGCCTCAGCCAACAGCATGAGTCATGATATGAGTGCTAGTGCAGCTAGTGCCAGTGCGTCAGCCAACAGCATGAGTCAAGATATGAGTGCTTCGGCCGCAAGTGCCAGTGCCTCAGCCAACAGCATGAGCCAAGATATGAGTGCCAATGCCAGTGCTTCGGCAGCAAGTGCTAGTGCCTCAGCCAACAGCATGAGCCAAGACATGAGTGCCTCGGCAGCAAGTGCCAGTGCTTCAGCCAACAGCATGAGTCAAGACATGAGTGCCTCGGCAGCAAGTGCTAGTGCGTCAGCCAACAGCATGAGCCAAGACATGAGTGCCTCGGCAGCAAGTGCTAGTGCGTCAGCCAACAGCATGAGCCAAGACATGAGTGCCAATGCCAGTGCTTCGGCAGCAAGTGCCAGTGCGTCGGCTAACAGCATGAGTCATGCCATGAGTGCCAATGCCAGTGCTTCGGCAGCAAGTGCTAGTGCCTCAGCCAACAGCATGAGTCAAGATATGAGTGCTTCGGCAGCCAGTGCCAGTGCTTCAGCTAACAGCATGAGCCAAGACATGAGTGCCTCGGCAGCAAGTGCCAGTGCTTCAGCCAACAGCATGAGTCAAGACATGAGTGCCTCGGCAGCAAGTGCTAGTGCCTCAGCTAACAGCATGAGCCAAGACATGAGTGCCAATGCCAGTGCTTCGGCAGCAAGTGCTAGTGCCTCAGCCAACAGCATGAGTCAAGATATGAGTGCCAATGCCAGTGCATCAGCCGCAAGTGCTAGTGCGTCGGCTAACAGCATGAGCCAAGACATGAGTGCCAATGCCAGTGCTTCGGCAGCAAGTGCGAGTGCCTCAGCTAACAGCATGAGTCAAGATATGAGTGCCAATGCCAGTGCCTCAGCCGCAAGTGCTAGTGCTTCGGCTAACAGCATGAGTCAAGACATGAGTGCTTCGGCAGCCAGTGCTAGTGCGTCGGCTAACAGCATGAGCCAAGACATGAGTGCCAATGCCAGTGCTTCGGCAGCCAGTGCGAGTGCCTCAGCTAACAGCATGAGTCAAGATATGAGTGCCAATGTCAGTGCATCAGCCGCAAGTGCTAGTGCTTCGGCTAACAGCATGAGTCAAGACATGAGTGCCTCGGCAGCCAGTGCCAGTGCTTCAGCTAACAGCATGAGTCAAGATATGAGTGCTTCGGCAGCCAGTGCGAGTGCCTCAGCTAACAGCATGAGTCAAGATATGAGTGCCAATGCCAGTGCCTCAGCCGCAAGTGCTAGTGCCTCAGCCAACAGCATGAGCCAAGACATGAGTGCCTCAGCAGAGAGTGCGAGTGACTCAGCCAATAGTATGAGCCATGATATGAGTGCTTCGGCAGCAAGTGCCAGTGCGTCGGCTAACAGCATGAGTCAAGACATGAGTGCCAATGCCAGTGCTTCGGCAGCAAGTGCTAGTGCCTCAGCCAACAGCATGAGTCATGATATGAGTGCTAGTGCAGCTAGTGCCAGTGCGTCAGCCAACAGCATGAGTCAAGATATGAGCGCCTCAGCAGCCAGTGCCAGTGCTTCAGCTAACAGCATGAGTCAAGACATGAGTGCCTCGGCAGCAAGTGCTAGTGCCTCAGCCAACAGCATGAGTCAAGACATGAGTGCCTCAGCAGCAAGTGCTAGTGCCTCAGCTAACAGCATGAGTCAAGATATGAGTGCCAATGCCAGTGCATCAGCCGCAAGTGCTAGTGCGTCGGCTAACAGCATGAGTCAAGACATGAGTGCCTCGGCAGCCAGTGCCAGTGCGTCAGCTAACAGCATGAGTCATGACATGAGTGCTGCTGCTGCCAGTGCCAGTTCAGCAGCTTCTTCGCAAATGGCTGCTAATGCCACTGATCAAGAAAGTAGTTTGGCAGAATCGGCTAGTGCAATGAGTCATGACATGAGTGCCAATGCCAGTGCTTCGGCAGCAAGTGCTAGTGCCTCAGCCAACAGCATGAGTCAAGACATGAGTGCCTCAGCCGCAAGTGCTAGTGCCTCAGCTAACAGCATGAGTCAAGATATGAGTGCCAATGCCAGTGCATCAGCCGCAAGTGCTAGTGCGTCGGCTAACAGCATGAGTCAAGACATGAGTGCCTCGGCAGCCAGTGCCAGTGCTTCAGCTAACAGCATGAGTCAAGATATGAGTGCTTCGGCAGCCAGTGCTAGTGCCTCAGCTAACAGCATGAGCCAAGATATGAGTGCCAATGCCAGTGCCTCAGCCGCAAGTGCTAGTGCTTCGGCTAACAGCATGAGCCAAGACATGAGTGCCAATGCCAGTGCTTCGGCAGCCAGTGCGAGTGCCTCAGCTAACAGCATGAGTCAAGATATGAGTGCCAATGCCAGTGCATCAGCCGCAAGTGCTAGTGCTTCGGCCAACAGCATGAGTCAAGACATGAGTGCCTCGGCAGCCAGTGCCAGTGCGTCGGCTAACAGCATGAGTCAAGACATGAGTGCCAATGCCAGTGCTTCGGCAGCAAGTGCTAGTGCCTCAGCCAACAGCATGAGTCATGATATGAGTGCTAGTGCAGCTAGTGCCAGTGCGTCAGCCAACAGCATGAGTCAAGATATGAGCGCCTCAGCAGCCAGTGCCAGTGCTTCAGCTAACAGCATGAGTCAAGACATGAGTGCCTCGGCAGCAAGTGCTAGTGCCTCAGCCAACAGCATGAGTCAAGACATGAGTGCCTCAGCAGCCAGTGCCAGTGCGTCAGCTAACAGCATGAGTCAAGATATGAGTGCCAATGCCAGTGCATCAGCCGCAAGTGCTAGTGCGTCGGCTAACAGCATGAGTCAAGACATGAGTGCCTCGGCAGCCAGTGCCAGTGCGTCAGCTAACAGCATGAGTCATGACATGAGTGCTGCTGCTGCCAGTGCCAGTTCAGCAGCTTCTTCGCAAATGGCTGCTAATGCCACTGATCAAGAAAGTAGTTTGGCAGAATCGGCTAGTGCAATGAGTCATGACATGAGTGCCTCGGCAGCCAGTGCCAGTGCTTCAGCTAACAGCATGAGTCAAGATATGAGTGCTTCGGCAGCCAGTGCTAGTGCCTCAGCTAACAGCATGAGTCAAGATATGAGTGCCAATGCCAGTGCATCAGCCGCAAGTGCTAGTGCGTCGGCTAACAGCATGAGCCAAGACATGAGTGCCTCGGCAGCCAGTGCCAGTGCTTCAGCTAACAGCATGAGTCAAGATATGAGTGCTTCGGCAGCCAGTGCTAGTGCCTCAGCTAACAGCATGAGTCAAGATATGAGTGCCAATGCCAGTGCATCAGCCGCAAGTGCTAGTGCTTCGGCTAACAGCATGAGTCAAGACATGAGTGCTTCGGCAGCCAGTGCCAGTGCGTCAGCTAACAGCATGAGTCAAGATATGAGTGCCAATGCCAGTGCTTCGGCAGCCAGTGCTAGTGCCTCAGCTAACAGCATGAGTCAAGATATGAGTGCCAATGCCAGTGCATCAGCCGCAAGTGCTAGTGCGTCAGCTAACAGCATGAGTCAAGATATGAGTGCCAATGCCAGTGCTTCGGCAGCCAGTGCTAGTGCCTCAGCTAACAGCATGAGTCAAGATATGAGTGCCAATGCCAGTGCATCAGCCGCAAGTGCTAGTGCCTCAGCCAACAGCATGAGCCAAGACATGAGTGCCAATGCCAGTGCTTCGGCAGCCAGTGCTAGTGCCTCAGCCAACAGCATGAGCCAAGACATGAGTGCCAATGCCAGTGCTTCGGCAGCGAGTGCTAGTGCGTCAGCCAACAGCATGAGCCAAGACATGAGTGCCAATGCCAGTGCATCAGCCGCAAGTGCTAGTGCGTCGGCTAACAGCATGAGTCAAGACATGAGTGCTTCGGCAGCCAGTGCTAGTGCGTCAGCTAACAGCATGAGTCAAGATATGAGTGCTTCGGCAGCCAGTGCGAGTGCATCAGCAAACAGCATGAGTCAAGACATGAGTGCCTCAGCAGCGAGTGCGAGTGACTCAGCCAATAGTATGAGCCATGATATGAGTGCCTCGGCAGCAAGTGCCAGTGCTTCAGCTAACAGCATGAGTCAAGATATGAGCGCCTCAGCAGCCAGTGCTAGTGCCTCAGCCAACAGCATGAGTCAAGACATGAGTGCCTCAGCCGCAAGTGCTAGTGCCTCAGCTAACAGCATGAGTCAAGATATGAGTGCTTCGGCAGCCAGTGCTAGTGCCTCAGCTAACAGCATGAGTCAAGATATGAGTGCCAATGCCAGTGCATCAGCAGCCAGTGCTAGTGCTTCGGCTAACAGCATGAGCCAAGACATGAGTGCCTCGGCAGCCAGTGCCAGTGCTTCAGCTAACAGCATGAGTCAAGATATGAGTGCCAATGCCAGTGCATCAGCCGCAAGTGCTAGTGCTTCGGCTAACAGCATGAGTCAAGACATGAGTGCCTCGGCAGCCAGTGCCAGTGCTTCAGCTAACAGCATGAGTCAAGATATGAGTGCTTCGGCAGCCAGTGCCAGTGCTTCAGCTAACAGCATGAGTCAAGACATGAGTGCTTCGGCAGCCAGTGCCAGTGCCTCAGCCAACAGCATGAGTCAAGACATGAGTGCCTCAGCAGAGAGTGCGAGTGCCTCAGCCAATAGTATGAGCCATGATATGAGTGCTTCGGCAGCGAGTGCCAGTGCATCAGCAAATAGCATGAGTCATGACATGAGTGCTGCTGCTGCCAGTGCCAGTTCAGCAGCTTCTTCGCAAATGGCTGCTAATGCCACTGATCAAGAAAGTAGTTTGGCAGAATCGGCTAGTGCAATGAGTCATGACATGAGTGCTTCGGCAGCCAGTGCCAGTGCGTCGGCTAACAGCATGAGCCAAGATATGAGTGCTTCGGCAGCCAGTGCCAGTGCGTCAGCTAACAGCATGAGTCAAGATATGAGTGCTTCGGCAGCCAGTGCTAGTGCCTCAGCTAACAGCATGAGTCAAGATATGAGTGCCAATGCCAGTGCTTCGGCAGCCAGTGCTAGTGCCTCAGCCAACAGCATGAGCCAAGACATGAGTGCCAATGCCAGTGCTTCGGCAGCCAGTGCTAGTGCCTCAGCCAACAGCATGAGCCAAGACATGAGTGCCAATGCCAGTGCTTCGGCAGCCAGTGCTAGTGCCTCAGCCAACAGCATGAGTCAAGATATGAGTGCCAATGCCAGTGCATCAGCCGCAAGTGCTAGTGCGTCGGCTAACAGCATGAGCCAAGACATGAGTGCCAATGCCAGTGCTTCGGCAGCCAGTGCGAGTGCCTCAGCCAACAGCATGAGTCAAGATATGAGTGCCAATGCCAGTGCATCAGCCGCAAGTGCTAGTGCGTCGGCTAACAGCATGAGCCAAGACATGAGTGCCAATGCCAGTGCTTCGGCAGCCAGTGCTAGTGCCTCAGCTAACAGCATGAGTCAAGATATGAGTGCCAATGCCAGTGCATCAGCCGCAAGTGCTAGTGCCTCAGCCAACAGCATGAGCCAAGACATGAGTGCCAATGCCAGTGCATCAGCCGCAAGTGCTAGTGCGTCGGCTAACAGCATGAGTCAAGACATGAGTGCCTCGGCAGCCAGTGCCAGTGCTTCAGCTAACAGCATGAGTCAAGATATGAGTGCTTCGGCAGCCAGTGCTAGTGCCTCAGCTAACAGCATGAGCCAAGACATGAGTGCCAATGCCAGTGCTTCGGCAGCCAGTGCCAGTGCCTCAGCCAACAGCATGAGTCAAGATATGAGTGCCAATGCCAGTGCATCAGCCGCAAGTGCTAGTGCGTCGGCTAACAGCATGAGCCAAGATATGAGTGCTTCGGCAGCCAGTGCCAGTGCGTCAGCTAACAGCATGAGTCAAGATATGAGTGCCAATGCCAGTGCATCAGCCGCAAGTGCTAGTGCGTCGGCTAACAGCATGAGTCAAGACATGAGTGCCTCGGCAGCCAGTGCCAGTGCTTCAGCTAACAGCATGAGTCAAGATATGAGTGCTTCGGCAGCCAGTGCTAGTGCCTCAGCTAACAGCATGAGTCAAGATATGAGTGCCAATGCCAGTGCATCAGCCGCAAGTGCTAGTGCTTCGGCTAACAGCATGAGTCAAGACATGAGTGCTTCGGCAGCCAGTGCCAGTGCCTCAGCAAACAGCATGAGTCAAGACATGAGTGCCAATGCGAGTGCCTCAGCAGCGAGTGCCAGTGCCTCAGCAAATAGCATGAGTCAAGACATGAGTGCTTCGGCAGCAAGTGCTAGTGCGTCAGCCAACAGCATGAGCCAAGACATGAGTGCCTCGGCAGCAAGTGCGAGTGCTTCAGCTAACAGCATGAGTCAAGACATGAGTGCCTCAGCAGAGAGTGCGAGTGACTCAGCCAATAGTATGAGCCATGATATGAGTGCTTCGGCAGCAAGTGCCAGTGCGTCGGCTAACAGCATGAGTCATGCCATGAGTGCCAATGCCAGTGCTTCGGCAGCAAGTGCTAGTGCCTCAGCCAACAGCATGAGTCAAGATATGAGTGCTAGTGCAGCTAGTGCCAGTGCGTCAGCCAACAGCATGAGTCAAGATATGAGTGCTTCGGCCGCAAGTGCCAGTGCCTCAGCCAACAGCATGAGCCAAGATATGAGTGCCAATGCCAGTGCTTCGGCAGCAAGTGCTAGTGCCTCAGCCAACAGCATGAGCCAAGACATGAGTGCCAATGCCAGTGCTTCGGCAGCCAGTGCTAGTGCCTCAGCCAACAGCATGAGTCAAGATATGAGTGCCAATGCCAGTGCATCAGCCGCAAGTGCGAGTGCGTCGGCTAACAGCATGAGCCAAGATATGAGTGCTTCGGCAGCCAGTGCCAGTGCGTCAGCTAACAGCATGAGTCAAGATATGAGTGCCAATGCCAGTGCATCAGCCGCAAGTGCTAGTGCGTCGGCTAACAGCATGAGTCAAGACATGAGTGCCTCGGCAGCCAGTGCCAGTGCTTCAGCTAACAGCATGAGTCAAGATATGAGTGCTTCGGCAGCCAGTGCTAGTGCCTCAGCTAACAGCATGAGTCAAGATATGAGTGCCAATGCCAGTGCATCAGCCGCAAGTGCTAGTGCGTCGGCTAACAGCATGAGCCAAGACATGAGTGCCTCGGCAGCCAGTGCCAGTGCTTCAGCTAACAGCATGAGTCAAGATATGAGTGCTTCGGCAGCCAGTGCTAGTGCCTCAGCTAACAGCATGAGTCAAGATATGAGTGCCAATGCCAGTGCATCAGCCGCAAGTGCTAGTGCTTCGGCTAACAGCATGAGTCAAGACATGAGTGCTTCGGCAGCCAGTGCCAGTGCGTCAGCTAACAGCATGAGTCAAGATATGAGTGCCAATGCCAGTGCTTCGGCAGCCAGTGCTAGTGCCTCAGCTAACAGCATGAGTCAAGATATGAGTGCCAATGCCAGTGCATCAGCCGCAAGTGCTAGTGCGTCAGCTAACAGCATGAGTCAAGATATGAGTGCCAATGCCAGTGCTTCGGCAGCCAGTGCTAGTGCCTCAGCTAACAGCATGAGTCAAGATATGAGTGCCAATGCCAGTGCATCAGCCGCAAGTGCTAGTGCCTCAGCCAACAGCATGAGCCAAGACATGAGTGCCAATGCCAGTGCTTCGGCAGCCAGTGCTAGTGCCTCAGCCAACAGCATGAGTCAAGATATGAGCGCCTCAGCAGCGAGTGCGAGTGACTCAGCCAATAGTATGAGCCATGATATGAGTGCTTCGGCAGCAAGTGCCAGTGCCTCAGCAAACAGCATGAGTCAAGACATGAGTGCCAATGCGAGTGCCTCAGCAGCGAGTGCCAGTGCCTCAGCAAATAGCATGAGTCAAGACATGAGTGCTTCGGCAGCAAGTGCTAGTGCGTCAGCCAACAGCATGAGCCAAGACATGAGTGCCTCGGCAGCAAGTGCGAGTGCTTCAGCTAACAGCATGAGTCAAGACATGAGTGCCTCAGCAGAGAGTGCGAGTGACTCAGCCAATAGTATGAGCCATGATATGAGTGCTTCGGCAGCCAGTGCGAGTGCGTCGGCTAACAGCATGAGTCATGCCATGAGTGCCAATGCCAGTGCTTCGGCAGCAAGTGCTAGTGCCTCAGCCAACAGCATGAGTCATGATATGAGTGCTAGTGCAGCTAGTGCCAGTGCGTCAGCCAACAGCATGAGTCAAGATATGAGTGCTTCGGCCGCAAGTGCCAGTGCCTCAGCCAACAGCATGAGCCAAGATATGAGTGCCAATGCCAGTGCTTCGGCAGCAAGTGCTAGTGCCTCAGCCAACAGCATGAGCCAAGACATGAGTGCCTCGGCAGCAAGTGCCAGTGCTTCAGCCAACAGCATGAGTCAAGACATGAGTGCCTCGGCAGCAAGTGCTAGTGCGTCAGCCAACAGCATGAGCCAAGACATGAGTGCCTCGGCAGCCAGTGCTAGTGCCTCAGCCAACAGCATGAGTCAAGATATGAGTGCCAATGCCAGTGCCTCAGCCGCAAGTGCTAGTGCGTCGGCTAACAGCATGAGTCAAGATATGAGTGCCAATGCCAGTGCTTCGGCAGCCAGTGCTAGTGCCTCAGCCAACAGCATGAGTCAAGATATGAGTGCCAATGCCAGTGCCTCAGCCGCAAGTGCTAGTGCGTCGGCTAACAGCATGAGCCAAGACATGAGTGCCTCGGCAGCCAGTGCCAGTGCTTCAGCTAACAGCATGAGTCAAGATATGAGTGCTTCGGCAGCCAGTGCTAGTGCCTCAGCCAACAGCATGAGTCAAGATATGAGTGCCAATGCCAGTGCATCAGCCGCAAGTGCTAGTGCGTCGGCTAACAGCATGAGCCAAGACATGAGTGCCAATGCCAGTGCTTCGGCAGCAAGTGCGAGTGCCTCAGCTAACAGCATGAGTCAAGATATGAGTGCCAATGCCAGTGCATCAGCCGCAAGTGCTAGTGCGTCGGCTAACAGCATGAGTCAAGATATGAGTGCCAATGCCAGTGCATCAGCCGCAAGTGCTAGTGCCTCAGCCAACAGCATGAGCCAAGATATGAGTGCCAATGCCAGTGCTTCGGCAGCAAGTGCGAGTGCTGCTGCTTCTAATGCCAGTGCATCAGCAAACAGTATGAGCCATGACATGAGTGCTAATGCGAGTGCTGCTGCTTCCAATGCTAGTGCTTCAGCCAACAGCATGAGTCATGATATGAGTGCTTCGGCAGAAAGTACCAGCCATGATATGAGTGCTGCTGCTTCCAATGCCAGTGCTTCAGCCAACAGCATGAGTCATGATATGAGTGCTTCGGCAGAAAGTACCAGTCATGATATGAGTGCTGCTGCTTCTAATGCTAGTGCTTCAGCAAATAGCATGAGTCATGATATGAGTGCTTCGGCAGAAAGTACCAGCCATGATATGAGTGCTGCTGCTTCCAATGCCAGTGCTTCAGCCAACAGCATGAGCCATGACATGAGTGCTAATGCGAGTGCTGCTGCTTCCAATGCCAGTGCTTCAGCCAACAGCATGAGCCATGACATGAGTGCTAATGCGAGTGCTGCTGCTTCCAATGCCAGTGCTTCAGCCAACAGTATGAGTCATGATATGAGTGCTTCGGCAGAAAGTACCAGCCATGATATGAGTGCTGCTGCTTCCAATGCCAGTGCTTCAGCAAACAGCATGAGCCATGATATGAGTGCTAATGCGAGTGCTGCTGCTTCTAATGCAAGTGCTTCAGCCAACAGTATGAGCCATGACATGAGTGCTAATGCGAGTGCTGCTGCTTCCAATGCTAGTGCTTCAGCCAACAGCATGAGTCATGATATGAGTGCTTCGGCAGAAAGTACCAGTCATGATATGAGTGCTGCTGCTTCCAATGCCAGTGCTTCAGCAAACAGCATGAGCCATGATATGAGTGCTAATGCGAGTGCTGCTGCTTCTAATGCAAGTGCTTCAGCCAACAGTATGAGCCATGACATGAGTGCTAATGCGAGTGCTGCTGCTTCCAATGCTAGTGCTTCAGCCAACAGCATGAGTCATGATATGAGTGCTTCGGCAGAAAGTACCAGTCATGATATGAGTGCTGCTGCTTCCAATGCCAGTGCTTCAGCCAACAGTATGAGCCATGACATGAGTGCTAATGCGAGTGCTGCTGCTTCCAATGCTAGTGCTTCAGCCAACAGCATGAGTCATGATATGAGTGCTTCGGCAGAAAGTACCAGCCATGATATGAGTGCTGCTGCTTCCAATGCCAGTGCTTCAGCCAACAGCATGAGCCATGACATGAGTGCTAATGCGAGTGCTGCTGCTTCTAATGCAAGTGCTTCAGCCAACAGCATGAGTCATGACATGAGTGCTTCGGCAGAAAGTACCAGTCATGATATGAGTGCTGCTGCTTCCAATGCCAGTGCTTCAGCCAACAGCATGAGTCATGATATGAGTGCTTCGGCAGAAAGTACCAGCCATGATATGAGTGCTGCTGCTTCTAATGCAAGTGCTTCAGCCAACAGCATGAGCCATGACATGAGTGCTAATGCGAGTGCTGCTGCTTCTAATGCAAGTGCTTCAGCCAACAGCATGAGTCATGACATGAGTGCTTCGGCAGAAAGTACCAGTCATGATATGAGTGCTGCTGCTTCCAATGCCAGTGCTTCAGCC